>NZ_JBHSFQ010000010.1:0-170605 GCF_042653925.1 Nocardiopsis mangrovi | reverse complement strand
GCCGATGAGATTCAGCTGCTCGTCGCCGGTCAGCGTGGCGGGGTCCACGGTGAGCACCCAGTCCGCCATCAACCCCCCGGCCAGCGGAGGCTCGGCTTCGGGGGTCACCTCCCGAGGGAGGTCGGCGACAAGAGGAGTACTCATAGCCCTGATTTTATCGAACTCCAGTTCTATATACAAGGAGTTGTGATGTGATTTCTTCAGGTGACTTCCGCCGCTCGGGGTGCCCGGATGAGCCATCCGCTCGGTCCGACGCGGGCACGCCGACTCCCGGACCTGGCACCCGCGCGACCGCCCGGAGCACCAGGGACCACATCGCACGGGAACACGCGACCGCCGCCCGGGCCCCTGCTCGCCGTCGCTGCCCGCTCTAACCCGAACACGCGCCCACGGAAAGCGTCCGCGCGGTCCTTCCCTCCCCCCACCCGCCGTCGCTGCCCACCTGAAGCCCGGCCCCCACGGCCGCCGCGGAATCCGCGCCGAGCCGAGATCGTCTCCGCCCCGCCCATCCCCCGGAAGCCCAAAGCCATCCGGCCCCCACCAGCCGTGTGCTGGTGGGGGCCGGAACGGTGAATGGGGCAGTGATGTTCGCGTCACCCGGTGCGCGGTGGCAGCCGGATCACCGCCGCCGTATCCGCGTCACTATCGGAACCGGGACCACCGGCATTCGGAGCGTCGGAAGCCGTCGAAGGCACCACCCCGGAGCCCTGTGCGCGGTTGAGCTTGCGCCACGCTGATATCCACGGGCGGAGGGTCTGATCACTGCCCCCACAGCCGACCACAAACGCCATCACCTGATCGTATGCAGGCAGCCCTTCCACCTTCAGAACACGACACAGGTAAGACGCGCTGCGTTCGCTGCGTTGCGCCATTGCCCGAAACGAGGGTTTTCCAGCCCATTCATGCAGTTCACGCAACGCAGCCATGAAGTCATCCGGCGTGCGCGCTCGCAGAGGATCAGGAGAAGTATCGACACCTTCAGCATCCGCGACAACCTCGGGAGAACGCATACGTGTACGGGTGGCACCCCCACCCGCCACGGGCTTGGGTTCAGCAACAACCCGAGAATCGATGGTATTGCTCTGGGGGGCGTCGACCACAACCCTGTCCATCTGCCCAGGAGAATCCCTGTGTACCTGCCATCTGGACTCCTCAAGCCGCTCACCTTGGTCAGCGAGCGATGCACGACGGCGGTGATCAAGATCCTTATACCTACTAAGGACATCGGAGAGTTCGGTCTCCGCCTTCCAGCGTTCCCACAACGCCTTCTGGTAACGATCTTCCGCAGCAGACAACTCGACCACAACATCGGCCAAGTCGATCGCAAATCGGGGGGAAACCTCGGCGCCAGGTTCCAGGAATTCACGCCTCTGATTCAACAAAGCGATTTGCGTGCGCTCATGCACGAGTACGGCGCGTGCGTCATAAACGGCATCCCGTGCCCGCCGAACCCTGGAAGCGTCAAGAGTCACTGAGCTCACCACGGCTCTCGCCACCCCGATCCGGAACGATACGGCGCGCCGTCGCAGAGGCGGCGAGGCCGACGGAACCGACTCCGGCCATCACGGCGTAGACGTTCTGCCCCATCCACACCAGCACACATACCAGCAAAGCGATGATCAATAGTACGACGATTCGGCCGACCACAAGGCCGGCCGTTCGGTCGACATGCATGTACGCATCCTTTGACAAAACTGACGGTTCGGGCGGAGATTCCACCGGGCGAGGAGAGCGAATGTGCTGGCACCGCTCCAACACCCGCCACACACAGTACCGCAACAGCGACGAAACGGCGTCTAGGCACAGGATCCGCCAACTTTCGCACACTTCAGCCAACCCCCCAGGCACAGGTTCGCCATTATCACATCGACCACACCAGCGCAAATCCCACCCAAACCCAAGCGACTTCATGCGTGCATGATTGTGCACCACTGTTCGTGGCCGTGCAGGATCGTTCTATTCCGTGCTTTGTCGCGTATTTTCTTGGGTATTTGATAAATGGGGGCCGATCCGAAGTTACGATTCTTTTCGGATCGATAGCTAGGACCGGTCGCCAAACGCGGCGTTCCGGGACGTGTTCCCGACTTCTGACCCTGGTTCGGGCGGAGTTTCGGGAAGGCCGGAAAGCGGTCAGCCCTGTGCTGGGGTGCTCGACCACATGCCCCATAAGGGGATTCCGGCTCGCTTGTGGGTGCCGTGGCCGCTGCGTGAGTGGCGGTGCACGGCGCCCACAGCACTACCCCCTGCCCGTTGCCCTCTGTAGTCGACGCTGGCGCTCATATCGCGAACGACCGGATCCGCGTGATCCGTGTGCCGCTGCGCCGAACCCTGTTCGGTTACCGTGGTGGCACGTGCCTCTTCCTCCCGTGGAGCGTGGGCGGCGGTAGAGGCGGAGATGAACAGAGGGGTGTCCAATGCAGCGGGAACTCTTCGGCATCGAGCACAAGCTGTTCCGCGAGGCGGTGGCCGGGTTTCTCGATCGGGAGGTGGTGTCGTTCCACGGGGAGTGGGAGAAGGACGGGATCGTCCCCCGCGACGTGTGGGCCAAGGCCGGCGAGGCCGGGATCCTCGGGCTGGGCGTTCCCGACGAGTTCGGGGGATCCGGTACCGATGACTTCCGCTTCAACGCCGTCGTCACCGAGGAGGTCTGCCGCGTGCAGGCGAGCGGCCTCGGGTTCGCGCTGCAGAACGACGTCGTGGCCC
This sequence comes from Nocardiopsis mangrovi, assembly GCF_042653925.1. NCBI lineage: Bacteria > Bacillati > Actinomycetota > Actinomycetes > Streptosporangiales > Nocardiopsidaceae > Nocardiopsis > Nocardiopsis mangrovi. Next base: position 167,902 of record NZ_JBHSFQ010000010.1, on the reverse strand, counting down.
CCTACCTCGTCGGATTGGGCACCGACGAGCAGAAGCGGCGCTGGCTGCCGGGCTTCGCCGCGGGCACGCTGATCACCGCCATCGCCATGACCGAGCCGGGCGCCGGCAGCGACCTCCAGGGCATCCGGACCACGGCGGTGCGCGACGGCGACCACTACGTGCTCAACGGCCAGAAGACCTTCATCACCAACGGCATCAACGCCGACCTCGTGATCGTCGCCGCCCGCACCGACCCCGATGCGGGCGCGCACGGGATCTCGCTGATCGCCGTGGAGCGCGACACCCCGGGGTTCGAACGCGGCCGCAACCTCGACAAGGTCGGGCTCAAGGCACAGGACACCGCGGAGCTGTACTTCGCCGACGCGCGCGTTCCGGCGGCCAACCTCATCGGGGAACCCGACCGCGGATTCGCGCACCTGATGGACAACCTCCCGCAGGAGCGGCTGTCCATCGCGGTCTCGGCGGTCGCGGCGGCGGAGCTGATGATCGCCCAGACGGTCGAGTACTGCAAGAACCGCACCGCGTTCGGCCGCCCCATCGGCTCGTTCCAGAACACCCGGTTCGTCCTCGCCGAACTCGCGACCGAGGCCGACATCGCCCGGACCTACGTGGACCGGGCGATCGTGCTGCTCAACCGCGGGGAGCTGGCCGCCGACGACGCCGCCAAGGCCAAGTGGTGGACCAGCGAGCTGTGCAACAAGGTGATGGACCGGTGCCTACAGCTCCACGGCGGGTACGGATACATGATGGAATACCCCGTGGCGAAGGCGTGGCAGGACGCGCGGATCCAGTCGATCTTCGGTGGCACCACCGAGATCATGAAGGAGATCGTCGGCCGCTCGCTGGGCCTTTAGCCACACCCCCCGACGGGCACGGCGAAAGGGTCACACCATATGAGCGGCGCGTGGGACGGGCTGATCGTCCTCGGCCTGCTGGTCCTCCTCCTGGTGCTGGGTGTGCGCAGGCTGCGCCCACGCGTGCACATCCCCTGGACGACCGGCGGCATCGTGGTCTTCTTCATCTTCATCGTGCTCATGCTGTGGGCGTGGTCCAACCGCTGACCGACCAAAGGCCGCCCCGCGACCCGCCCGCCCCACAACTCGCGGCTCGCGCCCCGCGAGCCGCGCCACGACCCACGAACGACCGCACGGCGTCGGCGCGTCACCGCCGCCTCCTGACCGCGGGTAGGGTGAGATCTCCGGGAGGGACCCGGCGCCGCGGACCGTTCGCCCGCCTGTGCTCGCCTCGGCCCGCCGCTGCTCGCTCCAGACCGCCCCAGGTCGCTCCAGAGCGCTTCACTCGCTCTTGAGCGGCACCTCGAACCACACGGCCTTGCCGTCGGGTGTGGGGCGCGACCCCCAGCGTGTGGCGAGCTGGTCGACGAGGTAGAGCCCGCGTCCGCCTTCGTCGTCGGCCCCCGCACTCCGGATACGCGGCAGACGCAAATCGTTGTCGTAGACCTCGACCCAGGCCGAGGACGCTCCGCGCCGGAGCCGCAGCAGGAACTCCGAACGCGACGGCCCGCCGGTGTCGTCGGCGACCTCGTCGAGCAGGTCGGACCAGTCCTCGTCGAACTCGTCGAACTCCTTGGAGCCGCCGGACTCCGCGGCGGCCTCGAAGGCGTCGCCGGAGTCCTTCACACCGTCGGGCGTGAACTCGCGGCGCACCGGGTGCGGGGTGGCGTGGATGACGACGTTGGTGACGATCTCCGACACCAGCAGGCAGGCGAGCTCCGCCTGGTCGCGGTCCATCCCCCAGTCCTTGAAGGTGCTGGCCGCCAGGTGCCGGGCCTCGCCCACGGTGGGGGCCTCGGCGACGAACCAGCCCTCCTCCATGGCGAGTTCGCCCGGGTGGGCGCGGACCACGAGGAGCGCGGTGTCGTCGTCGATCTCGCCGGGCACGGCGGTGACGGCGGACTGCGCGATCTGCTCCACGTCCTTGTCGGCGACCTCGCGGATCCGGCCGTAGAGCTGCGCCATGGACCGCTCGATGTCGATGGCGCCGCCCAGGGGCCGCCGGTCGACCAGGCCGTCGGTGTAGAGCAGCAGGGTGGCGCCGGGCGGCAGGGTGAGGTCGGCCTGGTGGTAGATGGCGTCGTCGTAGGGGACGCCCTTGAGCTTGACCCCGAGCAGGGTGTCGGAGACCTCCAGCGCGAGCTCCTCGACGTCGCCGTCGCTGATCAGCAGCGGGGCCTGGTGCCCGGCGTTGGCGTAGGACAGCTCGCGCGACCACGCGTCGTAGACCATGTAGAGGCAGCTGACGCTGGGCACCCAGGTTCCGCCCTCGCCGTCGGGCCGGCCGAGCTGGCGCACCCATTCGTCGAGTTCGCGGAGGATGTCGGCGGGCTCGCGGTCGGCCTGGGCGAAGGCGCGGAGCGCCGCGCGGAGCTGGCCCATGACGGCGGCGGCGTGCGGGCCGCGGCCCTCGACGTCGCCGATCACGATGCCCACCCGGCCCGCCGAGAGCGGGATGACGTCGTAGAAGTCGCCGCCCACCTGGGTCTGGATGCCGTGGCCGTGCGTTTCGAGCGGCTTCGCCGGCACGTAGCGGTGCGCGATGGACAGGCCGTCGAAGGGCGGGAAGGAGCTGGGCAGCAGGCTGTTCTGGAACGCGAGCGCGGTGCTGCGCTCCTCCTCGAACAGCCGGGCGTTGTCGATGGCCAGGGCGACGCGCGAGGCGATCGCGCCGACGAGGTCGCGGTCGAACCCGCTGTAGTGGACCTTCTCGCGCGGGGACAGCCGGGACAGGGCGAGGGTGATCACGCCCAGCAGCTCGCCGCGGGCCCGCAGGGGCGCCGCGATGGCGGAGGTCAGCCCCACCTGCTCGGCCACGCGCGCCGACCCCTCGCTGGGGGCGTTGACGGCGTGCGCGTAGTCGCTGACGAGCACGGTCTCGACGCGGCGCATGGCGGTGTAGACGAAGTGCCGGTCGGGGTAGCGGACGTCGTCGCCGACGTCGAACCAGGTGCCGGGGGGCGGGCTCCAGCCCTCGGAGTGCACCGAGACCCGGCGCACCAGCCGGTCGTGGTCGAAGAGGTCGATGAAGCAGTGGTCGGCGAACTGCGGGACCAGGATCTCGGCGACGGCCTTCATCGTGGAGTCGAACTCCAGCGACCCGGCGAGCCGGCTGCCGACCCGTTCGAGGAGGCCGTACTGCTCCTCGACGCGCCCGCTGCGCATGGCCTCGTTGGCGAAGAGCACGATGCCGTCGACCTCGCCGGAGGCGTCCTTCAGCGGGACCGCCTGGGCACGCACGTGGACCCACGAGGAGTCGCCGCGCACGACCGCGAAGGAGCCTTCCCAGGTTCCGCCGCGCAGCACCCGGCGGGCCAGCTGTGAGGCGTGCTCCTGGTCGGATTCGTGGATGCCGAGGTCGAGCAGCGACATGCCGATGTGGTCGCGGTCGTCGGCGAACCCGAACAGGTCGCGCGCGAAGGCGTTCCAGTAGCGGAGGTGGCTGAACCGGTCGGCCACGACAACGGCGATCTGCGCCTGTGCGACGACATCGGCCCCGGTAAGGGCGTCATCGTCGAAGAAGGCTTCCCCCCACCGCTTCATACAGCCGCCACCTTGCCGTCATGGATCACGGTCATGACGACGACCCGCGCGATCCAATTCGCCCCCGCACGGCGCCGCCGCCTATACCGGCCGACGCGCACCATGCAGTGAGCATAGCTTGACCCGGAGTGTATCCGCAGAGTAAAGCGATTTTGTGATGACACCGTGCAGGCCGTCGCCGCCGCGCATCCAGGTCAAGGCTTGGCAACGAAAATGTGGCTCGCGATCTGCCGTGACAGTTCGCTCGGCTCGACATCCTTGCCGCTACCACCAATCACCTGGACGCCGTCGTCGCTCGCGAGGAGCGTCACTTCCTGCTCAGGTTGTACCCCTGCCCGCTTCAACGCGAGCATCACATCGACGTCGCTTTGCAGTTGCTCACTGATCCGGCGGACGGTCACCCTGGTCTCGGCCCCGTTGGCGACGTCGACCATCGGAACGATGGAGTCGTCGGTGAAGGGCTCGGGGGCGTAGTCGGAGAGCCCCAGCTCCTCAAGGCCGGGGATGGGGTTGCCGTGGGGGCAGACCGACGGCGCGTTGAGCAGCCGCACCAGGCGCTCCTCGACGGCCTCGGAGATCACGTGCTCCCAGCGGCACGCCTCGACGTGGACGTCCTCCCAGGGCAGGCCGATCACGTCGACCAGGAGGCGTTCGGCGAGGCGGTGCTTGCGCATGACGTGCGTGGCGAGCCTGCGGCCCTCGGCGGTCATGACGAGATGGCGGTCGTTCTCCACGCGCAGGAGCCCGTCGCGCTCCATGCGGGCGACCGTCTGGCTGACCGTGGGTCCGCTCTGCTGCAGGCGTTCGGCGATGCGCGCCCGGAGCGGTACGATGCCCTCTTCCTCCAGCTCGAAGATCGTGCGGAGGTACATCTCCGTGGTGTCGATAAGCCCGTGTGCGGTCAAGGCTCCCCCTCCCCTCAAGGGCCCGTTGAGAGTGACAACGGCAGGACTCTCAACACGGGCCGACGGCGCTGGATTCCCCGCCGGCGGCCCGGTCGCTCGGACGGGTCCACCGGCTGCGCCCCGGCCGCGGGAGCGGCCACCGATGTCTTTCATCATACAGCGGCAAGCGACAACCCACTTACGCGCAATGTGCAGTGCGCCACACTCGGGCGACGATCCGAAATCCCCTGCGCCCGGGGTCTTTCACGGCGCCAGGCGGTCGATCCGCCACGGTCCGTCCCTGGGGTCGCCCGCGACCAGCAGATACTGGAATCGATCGTGCATTCGATCGCCCCTGCCCTGCCAGAATTCCACCTCCACCGGCCGCAGCCGAAACCCGCCCCAGTAGTCGGGGCGGGGGATCTCCTCCCCCTCGGGCCACATGTCGGCGAACCGCGCCCACCGCGTGTCGAGCTCCTCGCGGTCGGCCACGCGCGACGACTGGTGCTCGCTGGCCCACGCGCCGATGCGTGATCCGCGCGGCCGGGAGCGGAAGTAGGCGTCGTTCTCGGCGTCGCTGAGACGTTCGACACCGCCCGAGACGAGCACCTGGCGCTGGATCGCGTGCCACGGGAAGACCACCGACGCGCGCGGATTCTCCGTCAGCGCGCGCCCCTTGCGGGACCGGTAGTTGGTGAAGAACCGCAGGCCGGAGCGGTCGTACCCTTTGAGGAGGACGGTCCGGCCGCGCGGCGTGCCGTTCGGCTCCACCGTGGCCAGCACCATGGCGTTGGGTTCGGCCAGACCCGCTGTGTTCGCCTGTGTGAACCAAATGTGAAACTGCTCCATGGGGTGCGCCGACAGGTCCGACCGGGACAGGGGCGTACCGTCGTACGGTTCCCGCAGTTCAGCAGGGTCACAATGGTTCACAGTGGTGCATCCTCACACGACCTGTGGGGTCGGCGCCACCGAACCGCACCACACCATCCGTGTGCGGCGCCCGGCGCGCCGCAGATACATCCCCGAACGGTTCACCGGAGGCACCCTTCTCCCTGGACCGAGAAGACGGAGGAAGCCGGAATGTCGGACTTCAAACCCGGCCTCGAAGGGGTCGTGGCGTTCGAGACGGAGATCGCCGAACCCGACAAGGAGGGCGGCGCCCTCCGCTACCGCGGCGTCGACATCGAAAGCCTCGTCGGGCGCGTGACCTTCGGGCGCGTCTGGGGGCTCCTGGTCGACAACGCCTTCGACCCCGGGCTCCCCTTCGCGGAGCCCGTCGCGCAGCCGGTCAGGACCGGCGACGTCCGCGTCGATGTGCAGAGCACGCTGGCGACCCTGGCACCGCTCTGGGGCTTCAAGCCGTTGCTCGACATCGACGACGAGGAGGCCCGCGACAACGTCGCGCGCGCCGCGTCCGCCGCCCTGTCCGTGATCGCCCGGTCCGCCCGGGGCGCCGCCCCCGAGGTCCCGCACGAGCGGGTCGCGGAGGGCGCGAGCATCGTCGAGCGCTTCATGATCCAGCTCCGCGGCGAGCCCGACCCCAGACACGTGAAGGCCGTCGACGCCTACTGGACGTCGGCCGCCGAGCACGGCATGAACGCCTCGACGTTCACCGCCCGCGTCATCGCCTCCACCGGCGCCGACGTCGCCGCCGCCCTCTCGGGGGCCGTCGGCGCGATGTCGGGCCCGCTGCACGGCGGCGCCCCGGCGCGCGTGCTGCACATGCTCGACGAGACCGAGCGCATCGGCGACGCCCGCACCTATGTCAGCCAGGCGCTGGACAAGGGCGAGCGGCTGATGGGCTTCGGCCACCGCGTGTACCGCGCCGAGGACCCGCGCGCCCGCGTGCTGCGGCGGACGGCCAAGGAGCTCGACGCGCCCCGCTACGAGGTCGCGGCGGCCCTGGAGACCGCCGCTCTGGAGGAGCTGCACTCCCGCAAGCCCGACCGGGTGCTGGCGACCAACGTCGAGTACTGGGCCGCGGTCGTGCTGGACTTCGCCGAGATCCCCGCCTCGCTGTTCACCTCGATGTTCACCAGCGCGCGCACCGCCGGCTGGTCGGCGCACATCCTGGAGCAGAAGCGCACCGGCCGCCTGGTCCGGCCCAGCGCCCGCTACACCGGCCCCGCCGAGCGCGAGCTCGGCGAGATCCCCGGCGCCGACGCCGCCCTGTCCCAGGGCGTGTGACCCGCCCGCCACCCCGCATGACGCGAAAGGTCCCGTGATCTGCTGATCACGGGACCCGAGCCGACCCGAGCGAACCCGAGCGGGCCCGGGCCGACCCCGGCGGACCCCCGGCATCCGCGGTCCGGCCCGCGGCCTCAGGGACGGCAGTGCTGATCACGGGACCCGGGCGAACCCGGGCCGACCCCGGCGGACCCCCGGCATCCGCGGTCCGGCCCGCGGCCTCAGGGACGGCAGTGCTGATCACGGGACCCGAGCGGGCCCGGGCCGACCCCGGCGGACCCCCGGCATCCGCGGTCCGGCCCGCGGCCTCAGGGACGGCAGTTGGGTCCGGAGCCCTCCTGCTCGGGGGTGATGCTGCCGCAGGTGGCGACGACCACCACCTCGTGGCCGGGAGCGACGTCGCGTACCCGGCCCTCCTGTCCGTCGGGCGGGCCCGCGACGGCGAGCTGGATGAGCTTGTCATCGAACCAGTGGCCGGAGCCGTCACCGCCCGCGCCGCCGAACCGCAGCAGCCCGCTCACGCCGACCTCGCCCTCCATGTCCCGGATGGCCATCGTCAGGGCGGGCACGGAGCCGTCGCCCCAGTCGGCGTTGCCGCCGAACCGGTCACGCTGCACCGCGAGGATCGCCTCGGTGACGACCGTGAACGTGTCGCCGGCAATGGCCGCGTGCGCCGCCGAGGGCCGGTCGTCCTCCCCAGCGGACTCCCCCAGGTTCAGGACGTCGCGTTCGAACTCTTCGAGTTCGCCGTAGAAGCCGCGTTCGGGCAGGTCCCCGTTCAGCTCCCAGGCGCCGCTCGCGGCCAGCGGGGTGTAGAAGACCTGCCTGCGCAGCGCGGCGGCGTTGTCGGCGACATATTTGGAGACGTCGTCACCGCCCAGGACCGCGACGCCCGCCGAGCAGTCGCGCGTCCGGTCGAGCTGGTCCTGGAAGACGTCGAAGTCGTCGGATCGCCCGGCGTAGTAGATCAGGTCCGGCGGGTCCGCGCAGACCTCGTCCAGGGCCGCGCTGAGTTCGGTCGGCCGGCCACCGCGGTAGGTGTGCACTTCGGCCGCGCTCTCGCCATCGGCGGCCGGGCCGGCCAGGTCGGCGAACCCGGCCGCGAACGCCTCCGCCAGATTCCGGCCGTAGCTGTCCCCCTCCGCGGTGTCGGCGATCGCCACGACGCGGCGCGCCGGTTCGAGGCGCCACACATCGGGAGCCGCCGGATCCGAATCCGGGTCGGTGCGCTCGGCTCCGTGATACGCCCAATAGGCGGCCTGCTGGGCGATGCGGGTGTTGGACGGCGCGATCGGGAAGAAGAACTGGCTGAACCTGCGCTCCCCCGTCTCGTCCGCCAACAGGGCGATGTCGTCGTAGGTGGCGGTGCCGGCCACCATCGGGATTCCGGCGCGGGTGAAGGCCCCGATGACCGTGGTGTTGCCGCGCACGCTGTGCCCGAACCCGACCGCGGCGACGGGCTGGTCCTCGCTCGCGACCAGGTCGGCGGCGACCTTCTTGCCGAGGGCGCCGCCCTGCGCCCAGCGCGACCCGGCGTTGGCCAGCAGCAGCCGGACCGGCGGGGCTCCTTCGCCGTAGCCGTGGGCTTCGTTGTATTGGCGCTGGCGCATCGCCAGGCCCGCGAGCTCGCCGTGCATACCGGCCAGCCGGTCCTCCTCGTTCCTCCCCGCCGACAGCGAGCCGACGAACATGACGGTGACGTACCGCTCGGACTCCTTCTCCACCCGCGCGTTCTCGTCGGCGATCGCCCTCTGGACCGCCGCCAGCCGCCCGTTGAACGGATACGAGCCGTCCGTCCAGCCGTAACAGGCTCCGTCCGCGGTATAGATCCCGTCGGGGACGCTCAGCTCGCCGGGTTGCACGCACGCGTCGAAGCTGTGCGCGATGGGCGGACCGAGCAGCGCGGTGAGGACGGTGAGTGCGGTGCCGGCCGCGGACCCGCCGGCCAGCCAGCCGGCCGCGAGCGCCGGGGTCTCCCAGACGACCTGCCGGATCGGGCGCCCGGGCGGGCGCATGCGCCCCCATTTCGGATCGTGGCGCGGGACGTCGCAGGTGAGTACGCGTTTGACGCCCAGTACCCCCGTGGCGACGCGTTCCCGCCGCCACGCGCGCACGAGCTGCGACACAGCGGGCCGGGGGTCGGCCACCGCCTCGCGCGCGGCGCGCTCGGCGACGTCGTTCCACGGCGCGAGGTCCCGGGTCCCGCGCTCCCCCGCGCCCACCCGGACGATGAGCAGCGGGTCGGGCAGCCGGCGCCGCATGCGCTCGGCCTCGATCAGCCGGATGATGTGCCGGTCGACGGTGTCGATCCGCCGCCCGGCGGCGATCAGCACCGGCCGCCGGGTACGCCTGCGGCGCGGCAGCCACCGGTGGCCCCACCGGGTGCTGCCGTAGGCGGCGTCCAGATCGTCCAAGAGGGCGTTCACGGCGATGCGCTGGACGGCGGGGGCGTCCTCGGCCGACGCCGCCGGGGCGCTCCGGCCCGCCGCATAGCCGTTGACGACGCGGATGCCCACGGTGCGATGGGACAACGCGATGGTTTCGTCGCCCGCCCCTTTCGCCATCTGCCGGTAGTCGCTCAGCCAGGTGTAGGGCCACCACGGCACGACCAGCGCCGCGAGCAGGGAGATGTTGCCGACGGCGAGGACCGCCACGACCGCCTGGGTGGCGAGGTCGTTGGCCGCGGTGATCGCGCTGACGGCGAACGAGGGCAGGCCGACGGTGAGCAGCGCCGCCACGATGAAGGAGACGGGGGTCAGGAACTTCTCGTCGAGGAACGAGAACAGCTTGAGCCCGGCGATGAACTGCACGAACCGGGTCCAGTTCCGGAGGATGCGGGTGCGGAACTCCAGGATCCGGCGCTTCAGGGGCGAATCCGCGCCGGATGCGCCGCCGGAGGGGTCGTCGTCCGGCCCGTCCGGCGCATCGGTGCGCGCCAGGCCGAGCGCCTCCATCAGGAAGATCTCGGTCCTCCTGTCCTCGGGCAGGAGCCGGCCCGCGTCGGTCCGGTCGATCGCCTCTTCCTGCACCATGCGGCGGCGGATCTCCTCGACGTCGACGCCGTCGATCAGGCGGACCAGCGACCAGAGCCGGCGCAGCCGCTTGGGCCTGGGGTCGCGCTCCCACCAACGGAGTGCCGCGGCCGAACCGTCCGTGAAGGAGTCGGCCATCTCCGACAGCCGCCTGACCACGTCGCGGGTCGTGGCGGTCGGCACCCGGTCGCTGGCCCGGCGGGGCTGAGCCGCCGCCCGTTTCGCGGAGCCGGCGCCGAGGACCCAGCGCGGGTGCTCCCCGCAGGCGCTCTTGAGCAGGTCCACGACCACGAGGTCGTCATCGGGGTCGACGAGTGCGAGGTCGAGCACGGGAGGCGGGTCGGTGGTGTCTCCGCGCTCGCGGCCGGCGGGCGACCAGTGCCGCCGACGGCGGCCCGCCAGGGACTGCGCCTTGCGCTCCTCGCGGATCTGAGCCCGGGTCGGGCGCACGCGCAGTTCGGTGAAGAGGCGGAGGAAGTCCGGAGCGCTGCTCCAAGGGGGCGCCGGTCTGCGTCCGGGCGCGTCCGTCACTGTGGAATCGGTCAAACGACCCTCGCTGGGTGACGGGACTGCCGCGGGGGACGGGGGCGCGGCGATCCTGGGGTGGCGGGCTCCTTCCGGCCCTTGGGGGTGCGCTGGGTCACGCGTTCGTCCCCACAGTATGCAGCTCGTTCACCGATCCGTGTGGCTTTGCGGTGAGTTTCCCCTTCCGTGACTCCGCCCGCGCGGCGGCCCCGCGCCATACGGCAGGGTGCGTCAGCCACTACGATTGCGCAGGTGACCGAGATTGAGATTCCCGCAAACCTGCTGCCCTCCGACGGCCGTTTCGGGTGCGGCCCGTCCAAGGTCCGTCCCGAGCAACTGAGCGCCCTCGCCTCCTCCGGCGCCGCCTACATGGGCACCTCGCACCGGCAGAAGCCGGTCAAGTCCCTTGTGGGCCGGGTGCGCTCCGGTCTGGCCGGGCTCTTCTCCCTCCCCGAGGGCTACGAGGTCGTCCTCGGCAACGGCGGGACCACCGCGTTCTGGGACATCGCCGCCCACGGGCTGGTCCGGGAGAAGTCCCAGCACCTCTCCTTCGGCGAGTTCTCCGCCAAGTTCGCCAAGGTCACCAAGGGCGCCCCGTGGCTGGCCGAGCCCACCGTCATCTCCGCCGACCCCGGCACCCTGGCCGCCACCCGCGCCGAGGGCGGCGTCGACGCCTACGCCCTCACCCACAACGAGACCTCCACCGGCGTCGCGGCGCCGATCGCCCGCGTGGCGGGGGCCGACGACGACGCCCTGGTCCTGGTCGACGCCACCAGCGGCGCCGGGGGCCTGCCGGTCGACATCGCCGACACCGACGTCTACTACTTCGCGCCGCAGAAGTGCTTCGCCGCCGACGGCGGGCTGTGGGTCGCGATCATGTCGCCGAAGGCGCTGGAGCGCGTCGCGGAGATCGCCGGCGGCGGCCGCTACATCCCGGAGTTCTTCTCGCTGCCGACCGCGATCGACAACTCCCGCAAGGACCAGACCTACAACACCCCGGCCGTGGCCACGCTGCTGCTGCTGGCCGAACAGGTCGAGTGGCTGAACGCCCAGGGCGGCCTCGACTGGGCGGTGCGGCGCACCGCGGAGTCCTCGTCGGCGCTGTACACCTGGGCCGAGAAGTCGCCCTACGCCGACCCGTTCGTGGCCGACCCGGCGCAGCGCTCCCAGGTCGTGGGCACGATCGACTTCACCGACGACGTCGACGCCGCCAAGGTGGCCGCCGTGCTGCGGGCCAACGGGGTCGTCGACACCGAGCCCTACCGCAAGCTGGGCCGCAACCAGCTGCGGGTGGGCATGTTCCCGGCGATCGAGCCGGGCGACGTGCGGGCGCTCACCGAGTGCGTCGACCACGTGGTCGCCGCGCTGGGCTGAGCCCCGCCGAGGTCACCGGGCCGGTCCGCCGATTCGCACGGCGGACCGGCCGCCGCTTTTGTCGTGGGGCGGCGTCCGCCGGCGGGCGCCGCGTGAGGTTCGTGAGGACGGATTCGGCTGTGCGCAGGAACACCAAGGAACCCGCCATCAAGATCATCTCGCATCGGGGGGCGTCGGGGCACCGGCCCGAGCACACGCTGGGCTCCTACGAGCTGGGGGCCCGGTACGGCGGCGACTTCATCGAGATCGACCTCGTCGCGACCGCCGACGGCCACCTCGTGGCCCGGCACGAACCGGAGATCGGCGGCACGACCGACGTCGCCGACCGCCCCGAGTTCGCCGACCGCCGCACCACCCGCACGATCGACGGCCGGGAGTACACGGGCTGGTTCACCCAGGACTTCACGCTGGCCGAGATCAAGACGCTGCGCGCCACCGAGCGGATCCCCGATGTGCGCCCCGACAACGCCGGCCACAACGGCTCCTACGAGATCCCGGCCCTGCCGGAGATCCTCGAACTGGCCGAGCGGCTGACCGCCGGGCTCGGCCGCCGCATCGGCGTCTACCCCGAGACCAAGCACCCGGCCTACCACGCCTCGATCGGGCTGGAGCTGGAGCCGCCGCTCATCGCCGCCCTCCGCGAGCACGGGCTTGAGGGGGAGGAGCCGAAGGTCCCGGTGTTCCTCCAGTCCTTCGAGAGCGAGAGCCTGAAGAAGCTGGCCGAGACCGGGCTGCCACTGGTGTACCTGATGGGCACGGAGGAGCACTGGCGCCGCTTCACCACCCCCGAAGGGCTGGCCGAGGTCGCCGGGTTCGCCCACGCCATCGGCCCCGCCAAGGACCTGGTGGTGCCGCGCGACGGAGAGGGCGGGCTGGGCGAGCCGACCGCGCTGGTCGACGACGCCCACGAGGCGGGCCTGCTGGTCCACCCCTACACCTTCCGCAGCGAGAACCACTTCCTGCCCGAGGCGCTGCGCTCCGGTGCCGGCCCCACCGCCTTCGGCGGCTTCGCGGCCGAGTACGACGCGTTCTTCGCCGCCGGGGTCGACGGCGTGTTCACCGACCACTCGCGCCACGCCTTCCTGGCCCGCGAGATCTTCCTCGGGGAGGGCTGAGGCCATGGCCGGCGACCTGCCCGCCCCGCTGCCGCTGCCCGACGCGGTCGCGGCGAACGTGCGGCTCCTCGACGGCGGCGAGGGGTGGCTGCGCGGCCTCCCCGACGCCCTGGAGGGGCTGCGCGACGCGTGGGGCCTGTCCCTCGGCCGCCCGTACTCCGGCGGGAGCTGCTCGTGGGCGGCGCCGGCGCGCACCGCCGACGGCACGCGGGCGGTGCTGAAGGTGTCCTTCCCGCACCGCGAGGCGAGCGGTGAGGCGGCGGCCCTGCGCTTCTGGGCGGGCGAGGGCGCGGTGCGGCTGCTCCGCCGCTCCGGCGACGGCTTCGCCCTGCTGCTGGAGGAGTGCACGCCCGGCACGCCGATGGCCGCGGCGCGCACCCCGGCCGACGAGCTGCTGACCGCGGGCGCGCACGCCCTGGCGGGGCTGTGGAACCGCGAGGCCACCGGCGATCTGGGACTGGAGCCGCTCGCCTCCGTTCTCACCGAGTGGGCGGGGCTGACGCGTGAGCGCCTCGACCGGCTGCGCCCCGAGGGGGTCGATCCCGGCCTGGTGCACACGGCCGCCGACCTGCTGGAGTCGCTGCCCGCGACGGCCGCGCGCACGGTGGTGCTGCACGGCGACTTCAACCCGGGCAACGTCCTGGCCGCCGAGCGGGCGCCGTGGCTGGCCATCGACCCCAAGCCGATGGCCGGCGACCCGGGCTACGACCTGTGGCCGCTGCTCCAGCAGGTGGACGACCCCTTCGCCTACCCCGACCCCGAGGCGGTGCTGTGCCGCCGCTTCGCGCTGGTGTCGGGCATCCTCGGGGAGCCCGTCGACCGCCTGGCCGCCTGGTGCCTGGCGCGCACCGTGGAATCGGCGTTCGACCACCTGCGCCTGGGCCGGCCGCGGGGGCGGGCGGAGCTGGGGCAGGCGGCCGTCCTGGCGCGGATCGCGGGCGTCTGAGCGCGCGCCGCTCCGGGCCGGGCGGTCAGGCGGCGCGCGCGAGCAGGGTGATCCCGGCGATGAGCACCACGGCCAGGCCCACCCCCGTCCACAGCAGTGGGGACGGGCCGCCGCCGGCCGCCGCGCCGTCGTCGTCCGCGGCGCTCCCGCCGGATTCGGCGCCGGGCTCGGCCGCGGAACCGTCCCCGTCCCCGTCCCCGCCGTCGGCGTCCGCGGTGACCTCGCCGGGGAGCGGGATGCGCCACACCGGGCTGCCCGGCCCCTCGGTGCCGACCAGCAGCGCGGATCCGTCGTGGCCGAAGGTCATCGACTCCCCCTGGTCCAGCTCGGGGAGGTTCAGCCGGTCGACACCGCGCCCGGGGACGCCGTCGGCGGCGTCGTAGACGGTGGCGCCCCAGTAGGTGCGGACGGCGTAGTGGCGGCCGTCCGGGGCGAACGCGGCGTCGGTGGCGAAGAGCGGCGCGGAGTCGACGCGGGTGAGGGTGTTGGTGCCCTCGGGGTCGAGGTCGGCCGGTGCGGCGTAGACGCCGCCCGCCACCTCCTTGCTGATGACGTAGAGGCGGCCGTCGCGGGGGTCGACCATCATGGCCTCCGCGTCGCGCCCGCCGTCCTCGTAGGTGAAGGTGAAGGTGGTGGCGTCGACCGTCTGATCGGTCAGCACGTCGGGCTCGGTGAACCGGTAGACGCGGACATTGGGCCAGCCGCCCTGGAAGTTGTCCCCGATGTCGCCCACGTAGACGGCCGGATCGCCGTCGGAGCCGGTCCCCACGGCGACCGCCTCCCAGTCGCGCGCCTCGACCCCGGTGCCGGCGAGGGTGACCGTGGCGAGGGTCGCCCCGGTCTCGTCGACGGCGTAGAGGTCGGGTCCGTAGTCGCCGCTGTCGTTGTGGGTCCAGTAGACGCCGTCGTGCAGCCGTGAGGCGGCCAGCCCGCTGGACTCCCGGATGCGCGGGTCCTCGATGCGGAACAGGACCTCCGACCCCTCCGGGAGCGCCGGGGACGCGTCGGGAGAGGGGGGCGACGGCTCGGCGGCCGCGGGGAGCGCGGGGAGCACCGCGAGAGCGGTCGAGAGCGCGATCACGATGCCGGTCCTCATGCGGCCATCCTGCCACCCGGGGGCGGCCCCGCCGTCAGGGCCGGCGGCCCAGCAGCGCCGCCGCCAGGGCGACCTGGGACGGCTCCAGCGCGGTCTTACCGTCCTCGATGTCCCACAGCGCGTTCTGCAGGACGCGGCCGAGCGTCCACCCGGCGGCCCGCTGCCGGTCCAGGCCGACCGCCTCGGTCAGCAGGTCGAAGCGGCGCAGCACCGCCCGCTCCACGTCGCCGGTCGCGACAACGGCGTCCCACCGGCTGTCCAGCGCCGGCCACAGGTCGAACCCGGGGTCGCCGGCGAGCGGCTCGGGGTCGATGGCCAGCCACGGCCGCCGCTCTCCCGCGAGGACGTTGTCGTAGTGCAGGTCCCAGTGGAGGAGGCGGTCGCCGGGTTCGCCCGCCAGTTCGGCCACCGCGGACGCGCACGTCCGGACCAGCCGGCGTTCGGCCGGGTCGCGCAGCGCCGGGACCGCACCGGGTACGGCGTCGAGCATGGCGGCGGCGATGTCCGCCAGCCCCCGCAGGCCGGCGGGGGCCGGGACCGCGGTCAGGCGCGCCAGCAGTCCGGCGAGGACGCGCATGGCGGTGTCGTCGTCGGGCACGGCCGACCGCGGGCGGGCGGCGTCCAGCCGCTCCAGCAGCATGGCGCCGTTGGCGGGGTCGTGGTCGAGCAGGAGCACGGCTCCGTCGCCGTTCCACGCCCGCAGGCCGGCGGGGATGCCGGCGTTGTCCTCGGTGGCGGGCTGGAGCTTGAGGACGGCGGGCGTGCCGTCGGCGCGGGCGACCGGCAGCACGATCCCGGCCATGCCGTTGGCGGCGGGGCCGTCGGGCCGCAGCGACCAGCGGTCGAGCATCTCCGCGGCGAGGCCGGGCAGCGCGGCGAGCCAGGCGCGGCCGGAGGGGTTGTCCGCCCGGCCGTGCGACGCGATCAGCGCATCGGGGACATCGATGCGGATCGGGGTGTTCATGGGACTCCTTCGTGGGCGTTCCGGGTTCGGTGGCGGGTCACGAAGGAGGTGGTGGCGGTGCCCGGGGGCCGGGCAGGGGTCAGCGCATGCGCCGATCCTATCCGCGCGCCGGGGTCAGCCCAGGAGGGCGCCGATCACGACGATGAGCATGATGGCCCCGAGCACCGTGGGCAGCAGCCAGCGCTGCTTGCGGTTGTTGGTGAGCATGCTCATCGGGGACCTCGATCATCGGCGGGGCGCGGCCGTGGCGGCCGCGCGACTCAGCCTAACCGCCAGGTGGCGACGGTCCGGTACCGGGGCTCCTCCCCCGGCCGGCTGTGCATGAGCCGGATGTCCTCGGCGGTCCAGAACGGCGAGCCGAGCCCGGCCAGGGCGGTGCGCTGCTCCCCCAGGTCCATGGGCGGACCGCTGCGGGCCAGGGTGAGGTGCGGGACGTGCGCCCGGCGCTCCACCCGCAGCCCGCTCTTGCGCGCGGCCCGGCGCAACCCGGCGACCAGCGCGGACAGGCCCTCCAGGTCGCCTTCGATCCCCGCCCACAGCACGTTGGCGCGGGCGGTGTCGCCCGGGAAGGTCCCCGCTCCGCGGACCGCGAGCCGCAGCGGGGGGTGCCGGGCGGCCTCCGCGGCCAGCCGCTCCCGCAGGCCCTCGGCGGTGTCGTCGGGGACCTCGCCGAGGAAGACCAGGGTGACGTGCCACTCCTCCCGGCTCGACGGGTGGAGGCCGTCGACGGGCGGCAGCGCGGAGACGGCCGCAGCGACGTCCTCCAGCACCTCCGGGGGCGGCTGGAGTTCGACGAAGAGCTTCATCCCCACCTCGTAATCGTCGGAGTGCACCGACGATCATGGTCCGGTCGCGCTCCGTTGGCAAGCCGGGGCCGCGCGGCGCGGGATTCAGTCGGTGGGGGCGGGCCGGGTGATGTGCAGGAACGGGCGGCGCAACGGGGTGCAGCGGAAGCGGACGCCCAGCGAGCGGGCGAGGAGCGCGGTGACGATGAGGACCACGGCCACGGTCACCGCACCGCCGACCGCGAAGCTGACCCGCGGGCCGAAGGTGTCGGCGAGGAAGCCGACGATGGGGGCGCCGATCGGCGCGACCCCGAGGAACACGAGCATGTAGATGCTCATGACCCGGCCGCGCATCTGCGGGTCGACGCTGAGCTGGAAGGTCGTGTTGAGGGTGGTGGTGAAGGTCATGGCGGCGATCCCCATGGGCAGCAGCACCGCGATGAAGGTGAGGTAGCCGGGCATGATCGCGGCGGCGATCTGCACGAGGCCGAAGGCGAAGGCGCCGATCAGCCCGGTGCGCAGCCGCGGCCTCTCCCGGCGGGCGGCGAGGAGGGCGCCGCTGAGCGCGCCGATGGCCAGCGCGGCCGCGGAGACCCCGAACGCGGCGGCCCCCGCCTGGAAAACGTTGTTGACCATGAGCGCGATCTGGGTCTGCCCGTTGGCCCCGAAGAGCTGCACGAACACCGTCATGACCAGGAGCAGGACGAGATCGGGGCGCCCGGCCACGTAGCGCAGGCCCGCGAGGGTCTGCCCCTTGCCGCGCGGCGCGCGCTCGGCGACGTCCAGTTCCGCGGGGCGCATCCGCACCAGGCCGATGAGGACGCCGGCGAACGAGAGCGCGTTGAGCAGGAACACCGGGCCGCTGCCGATGGCGGCGATGAGCAGCCCCGCCACCGCGGGCCCGGTGACGCGGCCGAGCTGGAAGCTCGCGCTGTTGAGTGCGACGGCGTTGGGCAGGTCGCGCCGGCCGACCATTTCGACGACGAAGGTCTGCCGCGCGGGGTTGTCGACGACGGTGACCAGGCCGAGCCCGAAGGCGAAGAGGTAGACGTGCCAGACCTGGGCGGTTCCGGTGGTCGCGATGGCGCCGAGGCCGAGGGCGAGCAGGCCCATGGCGGCCTGGGTGGCGATGAGCAGGCGGCGCTTGTCGACGCGGTCGACGAGCGCGCCGCCCCAGAGGCCGAACAGCAGCATGGGCAGGAACTGCAGTGCCGTGGTGAGGCCGAGGGCCATGCCGCTGCCGCCGCTGATCTGCAGGACCAGCCAGTCCTGGGCGATGCGCTGCATCCAGGTGCCGGTGTTGGAGACGAGCTGGCCGGAGGCGTACAGGCGGTAGTTGTGGTTGCGCAGCGAGCGGAACATCGACGTGCGGCGGGTGCCGGGAGCCTCGGGCTCGCCGGTGTCCGCCGGTTCGGGGGGAGCCGCCGGGCCCGCGGACGGCACGGGCCCGGGGACGGGTTCTTCGGGGCGGGCCGGTCTCCCGGCGGCGGGTAAGTCTTCGGGGGCGGCCGGGCCGGTCCCGGCCACGGCGACGGCTCCGGCGGGCGGGCCTTCGGCTATGCCTGGCTCAGCCGGTCGAGGATCTCCGCTGCTTTGCGTAGCGTCTCCTTCTCCTCCGCTGTCAACTCGATCAGGCGCTGCGCCAGCCACGCCTCGCGGCGCCGCGTGTCGGCGCGCACCAGTGCCCGGCCCTCGTCGGTCAGGTCCACCAATTGGCGGCGCTGGTCGTCGGGGTGCTTCATGCGGCGCACCAGGCCGCGCTCCTCCAGAGCGGCGATGATCCTGGTCATCGACGGAGGCTGGACCTTCTCGTGGTCGGCGAGCGCGCCCGGGGTCAGCTGCCCGTGGCGGGCCAGGGTAAACAGGACCGCGCTCTGCCCGAGGGACAGAGAGGCGTCCGGACGCTGGGCGCGCAGCCTCCTGGTCAGTCGGCCTACGGTCACGCGGAGCACCGCGGCCAGACCCGCGTCGGTCCGGGTCTGTCGGGAGAGGTGGGGCTGGTTCATTAGCATGACTCATTACTTTTGCTAACAATATCAAGTACCGCGGAGATTCCCACCGGCGCGGCGGCCACATTCCGTGGTCTCCGGGGACATCTCGGTCGGCCTGTACAGACACCGGTGCCCTGCCCGCCCCCAGGGCGGACAGGGCACCGCTGCCGCTATGAGCCTAGGTCACACGCCGAGCAGCGTCTCGATGGGACCGATGGCGAAGTGCACCGCGAAGGCCGCCGCCACCAGCCACATGAGCGGGTGGACGTCGCGCGGCCGGCCCTGGACCAGCTTGATGAACGCGAAGGAGATGAAGCCGATACCGATGCCGTTGGCGATCGAGTAGGTGAACGGCATCATGGCGATGGTCAGGAACGCGGGGATCCCGATCGCGTAGTCGCTGAAGTCGATCTTGGTGATCTGGGTCATCATCATGAATCCGACGATGATGAGCACCGGCGTGGCGGCCTCGAACGGCACCAGCTCCACCAGCGGCGAGAACAACGTGGCCACCAGGAACAGCGCGCCGGTGACCACCGGCGCGATCCCGGTCCGCGCCCCCTCGCCGACCCCGGCCGCGGACTCCGCGAACAGGGTGTTGGCCGACGCGTTGGCGGCACCGCCGGCGATCGTGCCCAGGGAGTCGGCCACCAGGACCTCGCGCGCCGCCGGCAGGTTGCCCTCGTCGTCGGTCAGCCCCGCCTGGCCGCCGACGCCCACCATGGTGCCCATGGTGTCGAAGAAGTCGGCCAGCAGCAGGGTGAACAGCAGCAGGATCACCGCGATGGCGCCGATGTTGGAGAAGCTGCCGAAGAGCGAGAAGTTCCCGATGAGCGAGAAGTCGGGGACCGCCACCAGGTCCGACACCGACCCCGGCAGCGCGGGCACGGTCAGCGACCACCCGGTGGGGTTGGGCTCGCCATCGGCGCCCACCGACGGCCCCACGTGCGCGAACGTCTCGGCGGCGATGGCGACGGCGGTCGCGACGGCGATGCCGATGAGCATCGCGCCCTTCACCTTGCGCACGATCAGCGCGATCGTCACCAGCAGGCCGACCACGAAGACCAGGATCGGCCAGCCGGCCAGGCCCCCGTCGCCGAGCTGCACCGGGACGGTGGTGCCGGCCGCGTCGGGGACCCGCCGGACGAAGCCGGCGTTGACGAAGCCGACCAGGGTGAGGAACATGCCCAGGCCCACCGCGATGGCGGTCTTCAGCCCCGGCGGGACGGCGCGGAAGACCGCGGTGCGGAACCCGGTCAGCACGAGCACCAGCAGCACGATGCCTTCGAGGACCACCAGCCCCATGGCGTCGGCCCAGGTCATCTGGGGCGCCAGGGTGTAGGCGACGATGACGTTGAGGCCCATGCCCGCGGCGATCGCGAACGGGTAGCGGCTGAGGATCCCCGTGAGGATGGTGATCACGCCGCCCACCAGTGCGGTGGTCGCCGCGACCCGGGCGATCCCCAGCTCGTCGCCGTTCATGTCCGGCGCGGTGCCCACGATCAGCGGGTTGAGGACGATGATGTAGGCCATGGCGAAGAACGTCGCCAGGCCGCCCCGGACCTCACGCGGGAAGTCCGATCCGCGGGCGGAGACGTGGAAGTAGCGGTCGAGCCGGCCCGGTTCGGTGGATGGAGGCGTTGGATTCACTCGATTGAGCCTGACATGTCCGGATTAAGGTACGAGGTCAGACTAGTTGCATGTTTGCACGGACACACCAGGTCAAAGGGGTGGATTCCGGGCGGACCGATCGGAAACACCGAGATTACAGGGGGTCGGCTCCGGCGAGTGTGACCGATCCATCGCTTAGCCTGAAACCGTGCGCAAACCCCGTCGGCCCGATCCCGAGGTCCTGGAGATCGACTACCGCGTCCCCACGGCCCTGGGCAGCCTGGCCTGGGCCGTGGCGCTGATCGTGCTGCTGGCCATGGGCGACCGCCTCGCGGCGTCCGAGCAGTGGTGGCTCGGGGTGTGCGCCACCGGGCTCGTCCTCGGGGTGTTCGGCTACGCGTACATCCCCCGCCTCCTGCGCAAGCGCGCCGAAGCCGAGGAGCGCCACACGGCCCGGCGCGATTCCGCGGAGCCTGATCGATAATGGGCGCGTGTCTGAAACGTTTCGCGCGCTTCCCCGCCGGCTCGCCGATCGACTGCGGCAGACGCTGACCGACGCGGACTACACCGTCTCCGGTGTCCGGGACCGGCTCGGCGACATGGCCGCTCGGGCGCTCTCCCGCGAACAACTGGTCCCCGCCCTGCGCGCCACCGGGGGCGAAGAACGGCTGGGGGTCCTGCTCCGGCTGTGGTGGCTCCAGGAGCCGGTGTCCGCGGACGCCGCCCGCGCCATCCTGCCGGTGAGCGAGCTCGTCGACGCCGGGCTGCTGGAACCCGGGGCCGGAACGGTCCGGGCGACCGCGCACCTGGGCCCGTGGGAGCTGGAGGACGGGCGGGCCGGCTATGTCCTGTCCGATCCCACGGTGCGCCCCGGCGACGGCAGCCCCCGCGAGGACCACGTGGTGGGCGCGGGCGGAGCCTCGGCCACCCTGTCGAAGCTCATCGTCGACGGCCCCGTGGAACGCGCCCTCGACCTGGGCACCGGATGCGGCGTGCAGGCCCTGCACCTGGCCGCGCGCGCCACCGAGGTCGTCGCCACCGACGTCAACCCCCGGGCGCTGCGCATGGCCGAGATGAGCTGCGCGCTGTCCGGGGCGGACAATGTGCGCATGCGGCAGGGATCGCTGTTCGCCCCGGTGGAGGGCGAGCGGTTCGACCTCATCGTGTCGAACCCGCCGTTCGTCATCACCCCCGACACCGCCCGCTACACCTACCGGGAGTCCGACCACGCGGCCGACTCCCTCTGCTCCGAGCTGGTGCGCCAGGCGCCCCGGCACCTCACCGACGGCGGCTGGTGCCAACTGCTCGCCAACTGGCTGCACGTGGGCGGCGAGGACTGGCGCGACCGGGTGGGCGAGTGGGTCGCCGGGACCGGCTGCTCGGGCTGGGTGGTCCAGCGCGACGTCCAGGACCCCGCCGAGTACGTGGAGCTGTGGCTGCGCGACTCCTGCGAGCAGGGCACCCCCGAGTACACCCGGCGCTACGACGCCTGGCTGGACTACTTCGACCGCGAAGGGGTGCGCGCGATCGGGTTCGGCTGGATCTCCCTGCGCAATGACGTCGCGCAGGACGCCACCGTGCGGGTCGAGGAGTTCCGCCACGACATCGAGCAGCCCGTTGGCCCCTACCTGCCCGGGGTCGTCGACGGCGCGATGACCGCCCACCGGCTGACCGACGCCGCCCTGTTGTCGGCACACGTGGCGCTGGCACCGGGCGTGGTGGAGGAGCGGATCGGCGTGCCCGGCGCGCCGGACCCCGAGCGGATCCTGCTGCGCCAGAGCGGCGGCCTGCGGAGGGTGGCCCAGGTGGGCACGGTGGAGGCGGCGCTGGCGAGCGTGTGCGACGGCACCATGCCGGTGGGGCCGCTGCTCGACGCGATCGCCGAACTCACCGAGCAGGACCCCGCCGCCGTCCGCGCACGCACCCCCGACGTGCTCCGCTCCCTCATCGCCGAGGGCTTCTTCCGCGTCGCGCGCTGAGGCGGGGCGGACCGAGCGGACCGGACGAACGGCAGGGCCGGCGCGGTCGGCGCGGGTTCAGTCGAGGTCGGCCTCGGCCAGGAGCGCGGGCAGGCCCCGCGGGTCGCGGAGGACCGCGGCGATGAGGTGGCGCCGCGGCCAGCGGCCCGCTTTCCAGCACAGCGCGCGGGCCAGGCCGTCGGTCCCCGAGGCGTGCACGGTGGCGCCGTCGCACCGCCACTCGACGGCGACGCCGTCGACGATCAGCTCCTCGTGGTGCAGGTAGGTGAGCACGCCGGAGTCGAGGAAGGCGCGGACTTCGTCGGGCACCGGGCGGACCTCGCCGGTGGAGGTGACGCGTCCCTCGATCTCCTCGCCGGCGAGGGCGAGGTCGAGGACGTCGGCGACCGCCACCGCGTGTTCGGCGGGGACCAGCACCGCCGGCCGGTCGCCCAGGAGCGGCAGCAGGTCCGGGGAGTCCAGGACGACGGTGTCGTCGGCACCGGCCACGACGATCGCGCCGCCGCGCACCGCCCGCACC
This sequence comes from Nocardiopsis mangrovi, assembly GCF_042653925.1. NCBI lineage: Bacteria > Bacillati > Actinomycetota > Actinomycetes > Streptosporangiales > Nocardiopsidaceae > Nocardiopsis > Nocardiopsis mangrovi. The sequence continues at coordinate 145,336 of NZ_JBHSFQ010000010.1, read as the reverse complement.
TGCTCGGGCGGGACGACCCGGTCGCTGTCGACCGCGGCGAGCGCGGTCCAGATGTCGCGCAGGACCGACCGCTCCACGTGGCGTTCGGGGTCGGCCAACCGGTCGAGCAGGTCCTCGGGGCCGTCGGGGTCGGCCATCAGCTCCTGGAGGCCGCCGCGCACGCCCAGCGCCCGTGCCAGGCCGGGGTCGAGGGTGTCGGGCGCGGGGTCGTAGAGCCCGGCGAGGGCGGGGTCGGCATCGGCGGCCCGCAGCTCGACCGGGCGGCGGCCGTCGAGGAGCGCACCCGTGCGCAGCCACCACGCGGTGTAGGAGGGGACGTCGGCGCCGCGGCCGTCGCCGCGCAGCACCCGCGCGGGCTCGACCACGGCGGCGCGCAGCGGCGGGGCCGCCAGCAGCTCCAGCGCCTGCGGCCAGCGGTCGTCGCGGACGAATTCGAGGTCGGCGACCGCGAGGAGTTCGGGCACGACCGGCGGGAGTTCCCAGCCGCCCAGCCGTTCGGCGATGTCCTCGGCCCATTCGTCCAGGGAATCGAGCGGGAGGTCCTCGCCGGCCATGGCGGGGCCGAGCGCGAGGTCGTCGGCGCGGACGAGGGCGAAGGTGCGCAGCACCCCCACGGCCTCAAGGGTGGCGGCGCCGTGGCGCTCGACGAGGTCGTCGGCGACGACGCCGAAGGGGGCGTCGTCGGTGAGGATGTCGAGCAGGGGGCTGCCGGGCAGCAGCAGCTCCCCCGCGACGGAGTAGCCGCCTTCGTCGTCGCGCAGCGCGAGTTCGGCCAGCCACGGGGCGTCGGCCACCGTGGTGGAGGACGCGGCGGCGAGGTGCAGCACCGGGGCGGCGATGTCGTCGGGGTCGTCGGCGTCGAGCGAGGCCTCGACCGCCGCGCGGGTGCGGGGGTCGGTGAGGACCGCGGCCGCGTTGGCCTCGACCGCGCCCAGGCGGGTCAGCAGTTCGTCGACGGCGTCGGGGTGCACGATGCGCAGGCCCAGGGGCGCCAGCGCGGCGGGGTCGAGGGCGCCGGTACCGAAGGTGTCGGGGGCGGGGGCGAGCAGCCCGCGCGGCCCGCGGACCAGGCGGCCGTCGGCCAGCGGCACGGGCAGCGCGCCGAGTTCGGAGAGGTCGGAGCCGCCGTGGCCGGCGGCGCGCAGCGCGGCGTAGAGGCGGGCCCACCACGCGGGCTCGCGGTCGAGGTCGGCGAGGAGGTCGGCGAGTTCGGCGAAGCCGATGCGGCGCACCCGCAGCTGCGCGAGCGCCGGGTGGCGGGGATTCCAGTCGCCGGGCAGCGCGGTGCCGATGAGGTCGGCCAGCGCCCCGGTGACGTCGGGGCCGCCCTCGATGACGACGGCGTCGCGGGGGCGGACGGGGTCGCCCCCGGCCGTGACGAGGAAAGGGGTGTCGAGCAGCGGCTTGGCGACGGCCGCCCGGAAGCGGCCGTCGAACTCGCCCCGGCCCATGAGGGTGGCGGGGACGAGGTCGAGCGCCGCCCGGCCGCCGAGGCCGCGCAGGAGGTCGGTGTAGGTGTCGGCGGCGGCGGCGATCAGGGTTTCGGCGGCGGGGCCGGGGGCGACGCGGCGGCGGTCGGGGCCGAGCGGGAACGCGCCGATGAGCAGGGCGGGGAGGTCGAGTTCGTCGTCGCTGGGGGTGGGCGCGTGCACGACGCGGCGGACCCCGGGCGGGAGGTCGTGGACCCGGCCGTCGGACCCGACCGGGACCGCCCAGGTGACGGCCCAGTCGAGGCGGGCGCGCTCCTCGGTGGGGCGGTCGGCGAGCTGGGAGGGCTCGAAGCGGCCGGTGCGGGTGGCGGTCCGCCAGAGGACGGTGCGGTCGCCCGCGGAGTCGCGGACGCGGGTGCGGACGTGGTGGTCGTCGGCACCGGGTTCGCGGGTGAGGACGCGTTCCGTGCCGTCGGCGACGATGCGGACCTCGGCGAGTCCGGGCAGGGCGAGCAGCAGGGCTTCGTCGGTGGAGTCGAGCAGGGCGCGCAGGCGGTCGCGCGCCGCGGAATCGCGCGGGACCAGGCGCACCGCGGTGTCGTAGCCCTCGGGCGGGGCGGAGTCGTCGGGGAAGGGCAGCCGCAGCAGCGGCAGGTGGCCGTCGCGCCGGCCGATCTCCTCGGCCAGTTCGGGGCGGGCGCGTTCGGAGTCGAGCAGGGCGGTGCGCACGGCGTGGCGCGCGAGGTCGAGGCTCCACCGCACCGCTCCGGTGGCGGAGGCGACGGCGATGTCGTCGCTGAGGGCGGCCACCGCGGAGAAGCCGACGCCGAAGCGGCCGACGGTGCCGTGGGCGGCGGGGCCGGGTGCGGCGGGGTGGTCGCGCTTGGCGGAGGCGCGGAGCGTGGAGAGGGATTCCACGCCGGCTGCGGTGAGGGGCGCGCCCGTGTTGGCCGCGGTGAACCCGGCGGGGCCGAGCGCGAGGAGCAGGCGGCCCGGGGCGCCGGCGCGCAGGGCGGCGTCGGCGGCGTTCTGCGCGAGTTCGATGACGGCGCGGTCGCGGTAGCCGCCGAGCGCGTGGTCCTCCTCGGCATTGGCGTCCTCACGGAAACGGGCGGGTGCGTCGGCCCATCCGTCGAGGACACGCCGACGCAGTTCGGCGGTGCCGAACGGGTCGGGGTGCAGCTGGGCCATGAGGACTCCTCCCGCGGTGGGTGCTGCACCACGGTACGCGACCGGGGGACCATTCACGGCGGGGTTTTCCACAGCCGCTCACCGGTGTTCCGCTCGCGTTCGCCGGACCCGTGCGCATGGGGCGCGCCCCGGGGTCCTGGGCTGCGGCGACGGCGGCGCAGGGAGCGCGCGGGCCGCCCCCGCGGAGGGAGCGGCGCGGCCGCGGCGGGCGGCCCGAAAAGCGCCGCGGCCCCGTCCCGAATCGGGCGGGGCCGGGGCCGATACGGCGGTGCCGGCGCGGCGCCGCGGTGCGCCGCGCCGGAGGCGGGGTCAGCCGTCGGTGGAGACCAGTTCCAGGCCGGTGGTGTCGTCGAAGACGATGTGGTCGTAGCCCAGCTCGTCGACCACCGGGGCCACGGGCTCGGGGCGCGGCGCGGGCTGCGACGCCTCGGAATGGGCGCCGCACCCGTGGTCGAGGGAGACCACGCGGCCGTCGTCGGGCGCGAACTCGTTGGTGCAGACTCCGAACATCTGCCGGAACTCGCCGGCCAGCGGGGTCATGAACCCGCACGTGGCGCACTGGGCGGGGGCGGCGGTGGCGATGGGGCTGCGCGGGCCGGCCTCGCCGCTGTACCACCGCTCCGCGGCGGACTCGCGGCCGATCTCCGAGAGCACGCGGGGGCGGCCCAGGCCGAGCTCCCAGACCATCTGCTTGTCGAGGCCCTCGTCCTTGAGGTCGTCCTCGGCCACCTGGGCGAAGCCCGGCATGAGGCGCTCGTCGTCTTCGGGGCTGGGCAGGAGGTCGCCCACTCCGAGGTCGCCCGGGCGCAGGCGCTCCTTCCACGGCACCCATTCGGGTGCGAGCAGAGCGGCGTCGCCGGGCAGGAGCACGGCTTCGTTCACCGTGACGGCCTTGGCGCGCGAGGCGCGCACGACGGTCACGGCGTAGTGCCAGCCGGGGTAGGCGGGATCGAGGCACGCGAAGAAATGGGTGACCAGGCGGTCGCCTTCGACGATCGCCGCGAGGTGGTCGCCGACCCATTCGGGGAAGCCGATCTCGGCCGCCGCATCACGGGCGAGACCTACCGCTTCGATACATGCCTTGTCTGGTGCGGGAGAACGACGGCTACGGCTCACGGTTCCATTTTCGCTGATAAACGGCACCAACTTGACCACCACACCGATCGATAGCCGACCGTTACGTCGCGTCGGGTCCCGCGCGGCGGCACGCCCGAAACCCGCGGGCGGCCGCCGGCGGTCCGGTCGGCGTGGCTCCCGGCATCGCCGGAGTGCCGAGGGGCTCAGGTCTCCAGGTCGTCGGCGACGACGCGCAACACCTGGGCGATCTTCGCGGCCTCCCGGCGTTCGGGATGCTTGCCCCTACGATAGGTCGTGGAAACACCATCGAGGAGTTTGATCAGATCCTCGACGATGAGCACCATTTCGTCCGGTTTCTTGCGCGACGCCTTCGTCACCGAGCGTGGCGCATCGAGCGGTTTGACCTGGAGTGCCTGGGCGCCCTTGCGGCCTTCGACGACCCCGAACTCCACCCGCTGCCCGGGGCGCAGGGGCTCCGCCCCCGGGGGCAGCGCGGAGGAGTGCACGAAGACCTCGCCGCCGTCGTCGCGAGTGAGAAAACCGAAACCCTTGTCGCTGTCGTACCACTTGACCTTGCCGGTGGGCACGTGTGACCTCACGCTCTCGCCGTCGAAACATGCATGAGGAAGCCGGGCGGACCGACCGCGCCGTGCGCCGGGTGTCCACCGACCTCCTCTGTCCCCATCTTTTCACGGGGCCGTTTCCAGGCTAATGCGCGGCGATCTCTTGAAGCGAGGGATATTCCGGGCCTGCTTGCGCCGGGGCCGGTGCGCCCGGCGGCCCCCGGCCTGCCAGGAGCCCGTGGGTCGCCTGCCCTCTTCGCGGCGGGCCGCGCCCGCTCCGCGGTCGCGGCCCCTCATGACGCAGGTGAGAGGCCCGGAGGCGGATCTCCGGGCCTCTCCATTGACGGCCGCCCCCGTCGCCCCCGGTTGCGGAGTGATGGGACGGGATCCGGCGGGACGGGTTCACCGTCAACCCTGACGACGCCGCGTGCCGTTGTCGGAACACGGCCATCCTGCGCCCCACTCGCCGAGAATCCATGCGGAACGCATAACCATCATCACCCGCACGGAGTATCGACACGCCGGTGAATCAGCAGGTCAACGATGATATTCCGGAGCATTTGCCAGTCGATGACGCGGTTGTGCGCCCGCTCGCCGCCGGCCCGGCCGCGATGGGGCGGGCGGCTCACCGCGGGGACGCGGCACCCGTGCTACGGAACAGCCGGACGGCCAGGTACAGGGCGCCCAGAACGGCGGCCACACGCAGCCCCAGGACGCCGGTCGCCCCCAGCGCCTGCCGGATGAACTGGTCGGCGTAGATGTAGGCGACATCGGGCTGCCAGAGGAGCATGCCGACCAGGGTGGCGGCGATCGGACCGCCCACGGCGATCCACTTGTCGCGGCGCGTCCACACCGCGCTCAGGCCGACCATCACCGCCCCGACGACCCAGGTGAACGCGAACGCGCCGATGATGCCGCTGAACAGGTACACGGCGATGGAGACCGCCTCGGCCGGGTGGCGCATCCACGACCGCAGGACGGACACCACGACGCTCGGCGGCGCCAGCACGGCCGGCGCGCCGCCGCCGGCGTCCGCGTTCTTCCAGGGGGCCGGGCGGTAGTTGCGGGTGGGGTGCAGCCGGCGGTCGACGGCCCGCTCGGGCTCGTCCTCGGCGCCGTCGCCGGCGCGGGCCTGGTCGCGCTCGAACCGCCGGCCGGGCTCGCCGAAGTCGGCCAGCACGCGCTCGACGTCCTCGGGGCGCTCGGCGCCCGCCGCCTCGCAGGCGCTCATGATGCGTGCGCGCAGGTCCGCGAGGTAGCCGGCGCGCCGCCGGGACGGCAGCCGGCCATAGGCCGCGTCGGCGACCCTCGACAGGTAGTCCAGCACCATCCGTTCGGCCTGTTCGGTCATCTCGCAACCCCCCGGGTCGGCGCGGCCCCGGCCGGCGCCCGCGGACAGGGGAACGGGACCGGACCGGCGGTGGACCGGCAATGGATCAGGACGGGATCAGGGATCGGGTCAGGGATCAGGACTGGATAGTGCCACACTCCGCCGCATACGCCCCAGAAATCGCTTGGGAGGACACGGGGAACGCGCGGCACGGGAACCGGCACACGGCGGCGAAGACGGCCCGGCGACACGATCGGTAGTCATACGATCACCATGCGCGGTGTGTCGGCGGGATGCTCCCCGCCGCGACGGCACCCGCGCCCACCGGCCCGACCCGAGCAGAGGAGAAGCATGCGCACCCGTCTCACGGCACTGCTGGGCACCGCCCTGGCCGTCGCCGCCACCACCGCTCCCGCCCCCGCACACGCGGCGTCGGGATCGCTGGAGATGTACTCGGTCCCCGGCCTCGACTACCAGCTCCTGGAGGTCGACGACGGCTGCCACGACTTCGACCCGCGGATGATCGCCTTCGCCGACGCCGACCCCATCGCCGGTTACGTCTTCTACCGGGGCCCCGGCTGCACGGGCGGCCAAGCGGGCTCCGGCCGAGACGACACCCAGTGGATCCCCCCGCTCCAGGGCGTGCGTTCGGTCGACATCCGCTTCGACGCCTGACGCCCCGACCGGCCCCGCCCGGCCACCGCGCCGGCCGGCGCCAGGAAGGGCGGCCGGGCAGGGGAGGGTGTGCAACGCCGCACACGGGTCTGCCGCCGAGGCGGCGCATCGCATAGCGTGATGGTCGATGATCGTCGACAGCGAAGCGCAGAGGGCCTCCGGCGGCAGGCCCTCGACCTTCACCTCGTGGCTGCGGAACCTGTCCGACCCGGACCTGGCTTCGCTGTTCGCCGTGCGTCCCGACCTCGTCACGCCCGTCCCGGCCGACATCGCGAGCCTGGCCGCGCGCGCCACCTCGCGGCCCGCGGTGCTCCGCGTCCTGGACCGGCTCGACCGGTTCTGCCTGGAGGTCCTGGAAGGGCTCGTCGCTCTGGGCGACGACCGTGCGGCGGTGCCCCCGGGTGTCACGCGCGAACGGCTCGGCGCCGCCCTCGACGCCCCGGCCGGCCGCCTCGACCACGCACTGGACCGCCTCCTCGGCGCGGCCCTCGTCTGGCCCGACGCGGAGCGGCTGCGCCCGGTGGCGGTCCTGCGCGACATCCTCACCCGCCCCGCCGGCCTGGGGCAGCCGCTGCGGGTACTGCTCACCGCCCGCCCCGCCGCACGGCTGGACCGGCTCGCCGCCGACCTCGGCCTGCCCACCGGCTACAACGGCGGCGACCCCGCCGAGCGGATCAGCGCGGAGCTCGCCCGTCCCGGCCGCCTGGCCGCACTGCTGGACGAGGCCGGCGCCGACGCCCGCCCCGTCCTGGACCGGCTCGTGTGGGGGCCGCCGCACGGCACCGTGTCCGGAGCCGGACGCGACGTGTCGGCCGCCACCGCCGCCTCCCCCATCGACCGGCTGCTGGCCCGCGGGCTGCTCGTCGCCGCCGACGACACGACGGTCGTCCTGCCCCTGGAGGTCGGCCTGCACCTGCGCGGGGGGCGGCTGTTCCGGGAGGACGCCTCCACCCCACCGCGGCCGACGGGCCCCCAACGCCCGGCCGCCACCGTCTCCCGGGCCGCGGCCGGCCAGGCGTTCACCCTCATCCGGTCGGTCGACGAGCTGCTGGACCGCTGGTCGGCCGACCCGCCGGCCGTCCTGCGCAGCGGCGGCCTGGGAGCACGCGACCTGCGCCGCGCGGCGCGCGAGCTGGACACCGACGAACCCACCGCGGCCCTGTTCATCGAGACCGCCCACGCCGCCGGGCTGCTCGGAACCGACGACGACGTCGACGGCGACTGGCTGCCCACCCACGATTTCGACGTGTGGCGGGCCGCGGAACCCGAGCGCCGCTGGCTGCGCCTGGCCGAGGCGTGGCTGCGGTCGACCCGCGTCGCGGCCCTCGCCGGGTCCAAGGACGCCCGGGGGCGGTCGCGCAACATCCTCGGTGAGGGCCTGGAGCGGCGCTCCGCGCCCGATGTCCGCCTCGACGTGCTGCACGCCCTCGCGGCCGCTCCCGAGGGCACCGCGCCCGAACCCGCCTCCGTGGCCGACCACCTGGCGTGGCTGCGCCCGCGCCGCCAGGGCCCGGCCTACACCGAGCTGGCCGAAAGCGCCCTCCGCGAAGCCGGCCTCCTGGGCTTCACCGGGGGCGGCACGGCCCTCGCGCCGCACGCCCGAGCGCTCCTGGACGAGCTGCGCGGCGCGGATGAACCGCTCGCCGACCGCCGCGCGCCGCGATCCGCCGCGCTGCTCGCCCCGGACCTTCCGCGGCCGCTCGACCACATCCTGGTGCAGGGCGACCTCACCGCGGTCGCCCCCGGGCCGCTCGTCCCCGAACTCGCCCGCGAACTCGCGCTGGCCGCGGACGTCGAGTCCACCGGCGGAGCGACCGTGTACCGGTTCGGCGCCGCGTCCGTCCGCCGGGCGCTGGACGCCGGCCGCGGCGCGGCCGACCTCATCGGCTTCCTGGAACGGCACTCCCGCACTCCGCTCCCCCAGCCGCTGCGCTATTTGATCACCGACACGGGGCGGCGGCACGGGCGGCTGCGCGCGGGCACCGCGTCGAGCTACCTGCGCTGCGACGATCCCACCGTTCTCGACGAGCTGGCGGGCGACCGGCGGGCGGCCGACCTCGCCCTCTTCCGGCTCGCCCCGACGGTGATCGCGAGCCGCAGCAGCCGCCCCGTCCTCCTGGAGCGGCTGAACGAGCTGGGCTACCACGCGGTCACCGAGACGGCCGACGGATCGGTGCAGCTGGAGCGCCCCACCGTGCGCCGCGCCGGCGGCCGTCCCGTGTCCCGCGCCTTCGAGGAGCCCGCCCTGCCGGGGCCCGGCCTGCGCGCGGCGGCGGTGCGCGCCGTCCGCGCCGGTGACGAGGCGGCGACCGCCGCCCGGAGCCCCATTCCGGCACCCGATGCCGCCCCGCCCCGCTCGCCCACGGCCGCGACCATGAGCGCCCTCGCCGAGGCGGCGGCCCAGGGCCGGCGGGTATGGATCGGCTACCTCGACGCCGACGGCCGCGCGAGCAGCCGCATCGTCGAGCCCGCCCGGGTCGACGGCGGCTACCTCACCGCCTACGACGCCACCCGCGCGGCGGTGCACCGCTTCGCCGTCCACCGCATCACCGGCGTCGCCGACCTCGGCACGGCCACACCGGGCTGATCCCGCCGTCCCGGCCACGGGGACGTGGAGACCGGCCCGGTCCGTGACCGGCCGTTCAGGGATACTCCGGCCGTTCAGGGGTGCTGGGGGACATCCGTTCGCGGCACCATAGGGCGACCGCTTTCGTGGTGTGCACGGCCGGCGGCCCGTGACGCCCGGGAGCGCGGATCCCGGGCCCGCCGCCGCACACGGCACCGTGCTGAGGGCGAACCAGCCGATCAGCCGGTGATCGGTTCCCCGCCGGTCGGGCGCGGCCCGCGAAGCGTTGGAGGTGAGCCGCGTCCGCGTCGGGAGGGGAACCGGCGTTCGCGGCCCGGACAGCGCGGTGAACACCGGGAGCAGCGGGACACCGCTGACGGAACCGGCAACGGCCGATACGGCCGCCAGAGCGAAAGCCGCCACCGAGGCGACCGGTGGGCAGGGCGCGGTACGTCGGTCCGCACCGGGCCGAGCGCGTCACCCCGGCGTCTCGCGCGTCCCGCGCGTTCCACCCGGTACCCCGGCCCGGCGCGGCACGGAGCATCACCCGAGCCGCCGATCAGCTCCGCGACGTCCTCCACACGAAGCCCGAAACGGCCTCCGGCGGCACGGCGGGGCTGGGTCCGGGCCGCGGACGGACCGCGCTCGCTGCCGTGCAGACGGCCCCGTCGCGCCCAGGGGCCGGCAGGAGGCCGGGGCCGGCCGGCCGACTCGCCCCACATACGGCGCCCGGCAGGCGGCCGCGGCCGAGAACCGCCCTCCCGGCGGGGGTGGGATTCTGGTGGGATAGCAGACGTGTCGGCCCACGGAGAGAGATGGCGAGTGCCTATGAGCAACGATCCGCTGCCGCCCGGAGCGTCCTCACCCGGCGATGAGCCCCCTACCCCGGAGCCCCGGCCGGCCCCCGGCTCCGATGGCGCCACCGGAGCAGGCACCGGCCCCGTGCGGCCGTACCCGGCATCCGCCTCGGAGCCCTTTCCTGCGGCAGGGCAAGGGCAGGCGCCGGAACAAGAGCCCGCTCCCGGCCCCGGAGCAGACCACACGGCGGGGCCGACCCCAGCCCCCTGGGCACCCGCCGCTCCCCCTCCGGCCAGCGGCTCCGGTATCGGTGGCGGCCCGCCTACCGGCCCCGGCGGTGGACCACCGCACCCGGCACCGTCCACAGGCCCCTTCCCAGCGCCAGGGCCCGGCCACGCTCCGGGACAGGCATCCGCGCCCGGCCCCGGACCGAGCCACACGACAGGACCGCCCCCCGGCCCCTGGGCACCCGCCGTTCCCCCTCCGGGCAATGCGCCCGGTCATACCTCCGGCGGCGCACCTTTCGGTCCTCCGCCGGCCCGGCGTCTCGATCCGGCTCCGTGGGAGAGCGCGGCGGGAGGAGCGGCACGGCCCGATGCTCCTGCCGGCGCCCCCGGCACCGGCCCCGGCGGTGGGCCGCCGCACCCGGCGGCCTCCGCAGGGCCCTTTCCGGCGCCTGGGCCCGGCCCGGCCCCAGGACCGGCACAGCCCACCGGCCCAGGTCCCGGCCAGGGCCACGTGACAGGGCCGGGCGGGCAGCCCTGGGCGGCGGCTCCCCCTTCGGCGAGCGGTCCCGCTCCTGCCCCTGCCCCTGGAGGCGACCCCGGTCGCGTTCCGCGGCCGGGGGAGACCGGGCACCCGATGCCGGCGCCGGGGGTCCCTCCCGCCCCGGCGGGTCCGGTGCCGCCCGGTGGGGCCGGAGTCACCGGCGGGTTCCCGCTGCGGTCGCCGGATGCGGCGCCGCCGCGGTGGGCCGATGAGCCGCAGCGGCACGGGGCCGCGCCGATTCCCGGCACCGGGGACGGCCGGGACGCGGGAAGGCCGGGAGAGGCGGGGCGCGGACGGGACGCGGAAGCCGGACGAGGACGGGATTCGGGAGAGTCCGGCGAGGCCGGGCGCGGGGAGCGGACCCGGGGCCGGAGCGGACGCGACGACGCGGACGGCGACGCGGCCGACGACGGCCCGCGCGGACGCTCCAACGGCGGTGCCAGCAGCTCCACGATGGCGCTGATCCTGCACGCGCTGACGTTCCTGTGCTGCGCCAATTGGCTGTTCGGGGTGATCGGGATCGTCTTCGCCGTGCGCGCCGCGCACAAGCGCGACCGCGGGCGCTACGAAGAGGCCGAGGTCCTGACGCGCTACTCCTGGTACGCCCTGGGCGCCGCGGCCGTGATGTTCGTGGTGATGGCGGTGTCGTTCCTGTGGATACTCACCCAGGCCGGCTCCTGGGTCGAGGGGTTCGCCCCGATCAACTACTGAGCCGGGCGGGCGGGAGCCATGGGGCTCCCGCGTCGCGGGGCCCTGGGGCCCTTGAGGGGCACGCGCCCGGCCCCCGCGATACCTGCACCCGGGCCCCGGTGCCCCTGGGAACCCCTGGGGCACCGGTGGCTCAGGGGTCGCGTGGCGGGGCCGCCCATGGAGGGCGCCGGATCGGGTATGCCTGAAGGACGACGCGGAAGGCGGTCTGTGGATGAGCGACCACATGCAGGGTGCGGCGCAGCGGTACTGGGACGGCGAGTCGTCCTCCCGTGGGATCGCCGATGTGTTCGCGCGCCCTCCGGCCGGCGGCCTGCCGCCGGTGCCCTCTGCGGCGCCTCCGGCGCCGATCGGGCCGGGTCCCGTCGCGCGCCCGCCCTCCGGCCCTCCGGCGCGCGTGGGCAGCGCCGTGGCGGGTCTGCTCTGCGCGCTGCTCACCCTGTTCTTCCCGCTGCTGTTCCTCGTGCTCGGCCTCCCTCTGCTCGCGCTGCTGGTGAACGTGCCCGGGATCGCGTTCGGCATCGTGGCCCTCACCCGGACCGCCGATCCCCCGGAGGTCGAGCGCTTCATCCGCTACACGTGGGCCGGGACGATGATCTACCTGGCCGTGATCGCGGTGATCGTCGTGGGCGTGATCGCCCTCTTCCTCTCGATCTGACCGTTCGCGGCCGACGGCCCTGAGGGCGCGTGTGCCCGGGCCCGATGGAGGCCGCGGCGAGGGTCGCGGGCGGGCCGGCGGCGCCCCCGGCCGGCGTCGAGGAAACCCCATTACTACGGCCCGCCGAATCCACCGGAAAAGGCCGGCCGAAGTCCGCCTTTACCTTTCGTTTGCCCGCATAAGGTTTGCCTGATCGCCACATATGGATCTATTCTCAGGGACATAGCATCCACCGCGTAGGGATGCATTAAAACCGGTGGCGAGCGAATCGAGGATGCTCATGCGGCGGTTCCTCCCTCCCCACGGCGGCCCCTCCCGGCCGATGCCGCCGCTGCGGAGACACCGCCCCGGCACCAGCGGCTTCCCGCGCGACCTCTAGTTCCGCGGTCCCTGACGCGCACCGGCGCCCGACCACCGCATCCCACCGCCGAGCGGCATTCCCGTGCCCCTCCGCGGGCCGTCCGCGAAACGCGCCCGCCTCCTCGGCGGTGTTCGCGATGACATTTCCCCCTACACAAAGGACGAATTGTGGAACGTCATCAACGGGACCACCGGCCCGTCCGCGTTATGCCGCGCGGTCGCGAATTCTCGATCGACAGGGCCGCCCTGACGCGCGGAAACGGCCTGCACCTTCCCGACGACCTCCCCATTTCGACCTGGCAGCGGATCGGCGACCACCTCTTCCGCATCTCCGACGCCATGGGCTGGTGGATGGGCGACTGGCTCATCTTCGGAGAGCGCGCGTACGGGTCCCGCTACCGCGAAGCCCTGGCCCGGACCTCACTCGACTACAAGACGCTGCGCAACTACGCGTGGGTGGCCAGGGGGTTCCCCGTGGCGCGCCGCCGCACGGAGCTGAGCTTCGCCCACCACGCCGAGGTGGTGCCGCTTCCCCCCGACGAACAGGACTTCTGGCTCGACCTCGCCGAGAAAGGGCGCTGGTCGCGCAACGAACTGCGCCGGCGGATGCGGCACAGCCGGTCGGCGGCGCTTCCGAGCGGGACCGCGGCCCCGGCGCCGGTCGCACCCTCCGGGGGGCTCGCGGCCCCGTCGGTCTCCGTCCCCTCCGGCGGCGGCGCCGTCGCGGACCCCGCGTTCGATGCCCCGGGGCGCCCGGCCGCCGTCGACTCCGGTGGGGTCGGGGCTGGCGGGGTCGGGGCTGGCGGGGTCGGGACCGGCACGGCCGACACCGCGCCGGGCCTCGCCCGGACCGTCCGGGTCCGCGTGCCCGCCGAACGCGAGCGCCGATGGCAGCAGGCCGCGAGGACCATGCGGCGCGACTTCGACGAATGGGTGGTGGCCGCCCTCGACGGCGCTTCGGAGGCCGCCCTGACCCGCGACACCTGACCGGATCGGCGACGGTGGCCCCGGCTCCCTGCCGCCGGACGCCGCGGCGGGCTCGCTCTGATGGTGGGGGCGGGCCCGCTCGTCAGGTGCTCACCCCAGCGGCGAGGGGATGAGCGACGCGGCTTTCGCCTTGTTCACGGCGTCGATCCGCGACGCCGCCCCGAGCTTGACGAACACGTTGCCGAGGTGCCGTTTCACCGTGCCTTCGGAGATCGCGAGCTTCTGGCCGATCTGGGCGTTGCTCAGGCCCTGCGCGACCAGGATCAGGATGTCGCGCTCGCGGCGGGAGATCACCTCGGCGGCGGCCCGACCGCTGTAGACGGCTTTGATGTGCGTCTCGGACGAGACCATCATGACCATGCGCTCTCTGCGGCCGGCGATGCTCTTGATCGCGTAGACGAGGTCGTCGGTGCCCACGCTCTTCTCTAAGTAGCCGCTGATCCCGTGGGCGACCACGCCCTTGAGCAGCAGGGCGTCGTCGAGCGTGGTCAGGATGAGCACCCGGGCGTCGCCCCAGGCCCGGACGACCCCGCGGAGGCGGGCCAGGATCTCGGCGGAGTCCGCGGCATCGAGCACGACCACGTCGGGACGCCGTTCGCGAACGATCTGGTCGGCCTCGGCGGGGTCGCTGGTCTCGCCCACGACCCGCAGCCCGTCCGCGGAGCGGAGCACCGTGGCCAGTGACTCACGGAACATCGTGTGGCTGTCGTACAGGAGAACCTTGATCGGCGCGTTGGCGTTCGGCATTGCGGCTCCTCATCGTTCATCCTTCCGTGGTCGCCCCGGTACGTGTCCTGCGGGCGGCGGGGGCGTGCCGCGGCACGGCCGCCCGCGCGCGGACCGATGAGGGCGAGGCCCATGACGGAGGACATGCTCGCGGTGCCGAATACCACTTGGGGGTTTTCGCGGGTCCTCCTACCTCAGGCGGTGCTTTCTCCGCTCTTACCCAATCCGCCGTACCGCGCTAACGCGCGCGCTCCGGGATTCGCCCGTCCGACCATTACCCGGGACAATCGGCGTTCCCGGATGAGGCCGGCGCTGATAATCTCATTTGCCGCTTTTTGCGCGGAGCCGCCGGGCGCCGGCCTGCGCCACCGGGCCGGGATTCCCCGCTGAGACAGCGCTTCACCAGGGGAAATTAAGAATGATCTTCGCCTCGTGAGCGTTCAGGTGGCTACCGGGTCAGGGGATGAAGCCGTGATCAACATGGTGATCCATATCACAATTCATCCGAGTCGCCCCTCGCGCCCACCGCGGGCCGAACAATCGGACCAACCCTGTGACCTCGGACGGAACGCCACGACCGGCCGTGATTCCCGATATATCATGCCGTCGGCGCAATCACGGCCACGCACACCCCGCACGCCCGCCGCGGACCGTACTCCCGGCCCCCTACTCGATTACCCGAATTCGCGACGACCCGCAATCACGACGTTGCCATAATTCGCGGAGTCGTAGTCGCATCTACACCTTAGGCATATCCTCTTGAATGGGCCGACCGGCATCGTTACGTTGACTCCTACGCCGGATCACACCGGCGGAATGCCGATCGGAGGGCATTATGAAGTTCACTGTACTCGGCTCATTCGAAATTTCGCACAACGGCCAACCCTGCACCCCCAGCGCGCCGAAGGTCAGGCAGGTCCTCGCCCTGCTGGCCCTACGCGCGCGGCAGGTGGTCAGCCTTGACGCCCTGATCGAAGAACTGTGGAACGAATCCCCCCCGCGCAGCGCGGTCACCACCGCGCAGACCTACGTCTACCAGCTCCGCAAGGGCTTCGACGCGCTCGCCGGCGGCGGTCCCGACGACCCGCTGCTGTTCACCCGCCCGCCCGGCTACACCCTGGAACTGGGCGGGAGCACGCTCGACGCCTCGGAGTTCGACCGGCTCCTCGACACCGGCCAGTCCCTCCTGGAAGACGGCGACGCCCACCGCGCGGCCGACATCCTGCGCGAGGCCCTCGCCCTGTGGTCGGGCCCCGTGCTCGCCAACGTGTCGTGCGGGCCGCTGCTGCGCGGGTACGCCGCCCACCTCGAAGAACGCCGGATCACCGCTCTGGAGCTGCGCATCTCGGCCGACATCCGGATCGGCCGCCACCGCGAGCTGATCCCGGAGCTGAAGTCGCTGGTGTCGGCGCACCCGCTGAACGAATGGCTGCACGCGCAGCTCATCATCGCGCTGAACACCACCGGCCGCCGGGGCGAGGCGCTGCGCGCCTACCAGGAGCTCCGCAGCCTGCTCAACCGCGAACTGGGCCTCGACCCCAGCGCGGAGCTCCAGCGCATCCACCAGGACGTGCTGACCTCCGACCGCGCGCCCGGACGCGCTTCGGAGCTGGCGGTCTCACGCGCGTGATCCGCGGCCCCCGGCCCGGACCGCGACCGGCACCCGCCGGCGGATGACGATCCGTCACCGATCCCCCGGCCCTCCATTGGTACGGTGCCCGCCGCTCCCGCGCCATCGGCCGACCGCCGCCCGCACGACCCACGACCCCGCACCTCACACGCCGCATGTCCACCCCGACAGAGCCACGCCGCGATCACGCCGGTCGGCAGGCGGCTCAGGCACCGGCTCTGTCCCGCCGGCGGGACAGAGCCGCCCCCTCTTCGCGCCGCACCGAGCGCCGTGGGCCCGGCGTCGCCGCCCGCCGCTCCGGCCGTCGACCGCCCCTTGAAACGCCTTCGAGAACGCGGGACCACTCTGGCCGCGTGCGGCGCAGCGGTCGCGGTGCCTCCCGCCCGGACCGGCGCCCGTCCAGGAGAAGGGAAAGCTGAATGTCGGAATTCACCATCGCCGACCTCGTCCGGCTGCTACGCGAATGCGCGGGCGAGGACGAAGGCGTCGACCTCGACGGCGACATCCAGAGCGTCACGTTCGACGACCTCGGCTACGACTCGCTCGCGTTGTTCAACACGGTGGGGCGGATCGAACGCGACTACGCGATCAACCTGCCCGAAGACGTCGTCAGCGAACTCCTCACGCCGCAGGAGCTCATCGCGGAGGTCAACCAGCACCTGGAGCAGCCGGCCTAGCGCCGGCCCGTCTCGCCCCGCAGCGCCGCGCCCGCCCCCACGCTCCCCGGGCCGGCTCCGGGGCTTCGCGGCCGACGGCGCCGCACCGGCGCCGCGTGCAGGAGGTCGACCCATGAGGGTCCTGATCACCGGTGGGGCCGGGTTCATCGGCTCGCACTATGCCCGCACGATGCTGGCCGGCGGCTACCCGGGATGTGCCGACGCCCGGGTCACGGTGCTCGACCAGCTCACCTACGCCGGCGATACCCGCAGTCTGCCGATGGATCACCCCCGGCTGCGCTTCGTCCACGGCGACGTCTGCGACCCCGCCCTGCTGCGGCGGGTCGTGCCCGGCCACGACGCCGTGGTGCACTGCGCGGCGGAGTCACACGCCGACCGCCCGATGAACGGGTCCGCCGAGTTCATCCGGACCAACATCCTGGGCACCCACACCCTTCTGGAGGCGTGCCGGGTGCACAGGGTGGGCCCGGTGGTCGTGGTCTCCACCGACGAGGTCTACGGCCCCGTAGGGCAGAGCAGGCGCGGCGAAGGCCATCCGCCGCTGCCGGACTCCCCGTACTCGGCCTCCAAGGCCGCGGGCGACCTCGTGGCGCTGGCCTACGCGCGCACCCACGGGCTCGACGTCCGCGTCACCCGCGGTTGCGACACCTACGGCCCCTACCAGCACGTCGAGCAGCCCATCCCGGCCGAGGTCACCGGCCTCCTGGGCGGCGCCCCGCCGCCCGCGCCCGGCGGCGACCGCGACCCCCGCGAGTGGGTGCACGTCGACGACCACTGTCGGGCGGTCCACCTCGTCCTCACCCGGGGGCGCGCCGGCGGGGTGTACAACGTCGGCGGCGGCACGGTGCTCGACCGCGCCCGGCTCGCGCGGATCCTGGCCGGCCTCTGCGGCGGCGTCCCCGGCCCCGCCCGGTCGGTCGAGGACGGCCCCGGCGGCCCCGGCGCCGACCGGGGGCGCGCGCTCGACGACCGCAGGATCCGCGCGGAGCTCGGCTTCCGCAACCTCGTCCCCTTCGCGTGGGGGATCGCCGAGACCGTCCACTGGTACCGGAGCAACCCCGGCTGGTGGGAGCCGCTGCTGCGGGAATCCGTGCTGTAGGCCGGGAGGCCGGGCCGCGGGGGCGCGCCGGCCCGGGGGCGTGCACGCCCGCGCGCACCGCGACGGCCCGCAGGCCCTGTCCCGCGACGCCCGGCAGGCTGTCGCGGGACAGGGCCTGCGGGCCACGGAATTCCGCGGTCAGGGGGCCGCGGCCACAGGCCGTGCGGGGCCACAGGGCCAATGGCAGGGCCGGGGCCCCTGTCACTCCTCGTCGATCAGTGCGACCGCGCGGCACCAGCCCGCACCCGCCCCGGCGATCCGGACCGGCGGGCAGGACACGGTGAAGCCCGTGGCCGCGGGCAGCTCCGCCAGGTTGGCCAGCCGCTCGATCTGGCAGTACTCGCGCTCGCGCCCGACGAAATGCGCGGGCCACAGCACCCCGCGGTCGCCGGTGCGCTGGTACTCCTTGATCATGTGGCCGAACGGCGCGTCGAGGCTGAACGCGTCGGTGCCGATGACCCGCACCCCCAGGTTCAGCAGCAGCCGGGTGGCGGCGCCGTCGAGGCCGGTGAAGCCGGTGAAGTAGCCCGGTGTGCCGGCGAGCCGGTCGGCGCCGGTGCGCAGCAGCACGATGTCCATGGGCTGGGGCAGCCGCCCGATCCGGTCGAACTCCCGCCGGAGGACATCGGCACCCGCCGCGCCGACCGGCTCCGTCGACAGGTCGAGGACCATGCCGGGCCGGATGAACCAGTCCAGGGGCATCTGGTCGATGTGGCGCGGTGTGCCGTAGCGGGCGCGCGACCCGTAGTGGGACGGTGCGTCCACATGGGTACCGGTGTGCGTGGTCAGCGTGAGCGTGTCGAGGGACAGCAGCTCGCCGCCGGGCAGGACCGAGATGTCGAACTCCACCCCGAACCGCTCGCGCATCCCCTCGGCCATGTGCACGGCCCCCTCGGCGGGGGTCAGGACCGTATGGGTGATCGGGTCGGGTTCCCAGCCGCTCGCGTCCACGGCCGTCGACAGGTCGATGATGCGCATCCGTTCCGCCTTCCTCACGGGGAACCGGCCGCCGCGTCGCGCGCGGCGGCCGGACCGTCGATGACGTGTGCGCCGCGCGGCGCCGCGGTTCGGCGCGGCACGGCGGAGCCGTACCGGCGACGCCGCCGGGCGGCGACCCGCCGGGGGATCCGGTCGGCGGTCTCGGCGGCGTGCCGGCCCTCTCCTGTCCGGCGGGCCTGGGGGGGAGTGGGTCCGGCCCGCCCGAACGGCGCCGGTCCGCCGTTCGGCGCGGCGAGGCGCGGCACGCCTAGGGGCGTGCCGGCTCGCGCGCCGCCCGCGGCCCCGCCCTGATCGCGGACGGGGCCCGGACACCGGTTCCACCCGGCGGGGGCGCCGGGTCAGCCACGGCCGGCCTCGGCGTACTCCTTGGCCAGGCCGAGGGTGGCCGTGCTGTTGCGCCCGAGGGCGCCGCGGACGAAATCGAGGGCGGTGTCGACCGTGGCGTCGGCCCCGAGGATCCGCGTGACCGCCGACTCCTCGATGACGACGGAATGGCGGGAGACCGCGCGGACGCCCTCGGGAACCGCGCGCAGCGTCCATTCGCCGGTGTGCGCCGCCATCAGCGCGGGCGTGACGATCTGCTTGTAGGCGATCCGGGTGGGCGCGAAGCACACGCGGACGGATTCGGTGGTGTGCGACGAGCCGTCGGCCGTCGTGGTGCGCATGGTCATGACCTGCACGTTCTCGACGTCCTCCCGCAGGTCCATGGCGGACACGTGCGGGAGGCGGTCGGGCCACTTCCCGGCCTGGTAGAGGAATTCGTACACGGTGTCGAGGGGGGCCTCGATGACGACGGAGTCCTCGAAGGTGCGGCAGGTGCGCGAGCGCCGCTCCCACCGTTCGGCCAGTGCCTTGATCCCCCGCAGTTCGGCGTCGCTGTTGCGGTCGGTGGCGCGGGTCAGCCAGTCGAGCCCGGCGTCGTCCTCGGCGGTGAAGTCGTGGGCCAGGGTGAGCACCGTGCCGCCGCCGATGGCTTCGTCGGCGGTCCACTTCCCGCCCATCGAGGTGACCGGCGGGGAGGACTTCTCCTGCCGGAAGGCGATCGTGCGGCGGGCGGGGTCGAGCTGGCGCCGCGAGGTCCACGCTTTGACCTCGCCGTTGGCCGTTGCCCAGATGTGCAGCCGCTCGGTGGCCCCGTCGATGGCGGAACGGTCGACGTGGACGGTGGGGGTGAAGTACAGCGGCCACTGGGTGGCGTCGGCGATGATGGCGTAGACGACATCGGGCGGCGCGTCGATGTCGACGTGGTGCACCGTTGTTCGGGAACCGGTGGGCACTCCTGTCCGTCCTTCCTCGCCGGCGGACCCGGCGGATGGGGTGGGGGGCGGGGCGGGGTCAGTAGATCCCGAGGCCGCCGCAGACGTTCATCGCCTGGGCGGTGATCGACGCCGCCGTGTCGGTGGCCAGGTAGTCCACCAGCCCGGCGACCTCGTCGGGGGTGGAGTAGCGGCCGAGCGGGATCTTCTGCCGGAAGCCGTCGTGCACGTTCTCCTCGGTGGTGTCCCACACGGCCGCGTAGGAGCGGCGGATGCGCACGGCCATGGGGGTCTCGACGTAGCCGGGGCAGACCGCGTTGACCGTGACCCCGGATTCGGCCAGCTCCTTGGCGAGCGCCTTGGTGAAGCCGATGACCCCGCCCTTGGACGCGGAGTACGGGGTGCCCAGCGCGACGCCCTGCTTGCCGCCGGTCGAGGCGATGTTGATGATCCGGCCCCGCGTGCCGGCCTCGCCGAGCCGGCCCGTGGTCAGGACCTCGCGGGTGACCCGGAAGGTGCCGTGCAGGTTGGTGTCGATGACGTCGTCCCACAGTTCGTCGGCGATGCCGGCGATGGCGCCGCCCCCGCTGCGGCCGGCGTTGTTCACCAGCACGGTGATGGGCCCGTACCGCTCCACCGCGGCGCGGACCAGGCGTTCGACCGAGGCACGTGAGCGCACATCGGCGTCGAGGCCGTCGATGTCGTGGCCTTCGGCCTGCAGGGACTTGACCGTGGTGGTCACGGCGTCGGTGGTCCGCGCGCAGATGAACACCTGGACCCCGCGTGCGGCCAGCCTCTTGGCCACGGCGAGGCCGATTCCGCTCGTGGCGCCGGTGACCAGGGCGACGTCGGGGATTCTGGCTCCGTGCATGGTCTTCTCCTCCGGCTTCGGGCCTGCGCTCTGCTTGGGGACCGGTGCTGCACAGGCCACCCGATCCGCTGGCAGCGTGGCGATCGGCGATCGAGGACGGAACGACGACCGATGGAGCACGGGCGGAGCGCCGCGGGTCGACCGCCGCTCGAAACCGCCGTGCCAGGCTCGCGACCGCCGTGCCGGCCCCGACGCGCCGGCCGCGCCGCAGTGTCCGACGCCAGAAGGGGACGGCCCGCCATGACTTCCGTGGACGAGCAGGTCAGCACGCCCGTCGACAACGATGTGTACCTGGAACTCCAGCACTTCTACGCCCGCCAGATGCACTGGCTCGACAACGGCAAGGTCGCCGAGTGGGCGACGACGTTCACCGAGGACGGGGTCTTCGACGCCGCGGGCCCTCCGGTCGCCGAGAACCGGGCCGCGATCGAGTCCGCCGCCTGGGAGGTCACCCGGAAGTACGCCGACGAGGGGATCCAGCGCCGGCACTGGCTCGGCATGCTCCACGCCGAGGCCCGGTCCGACGGCACCCTCGTGGTGCGTTCCTACGCGCTGATCGTCTTCAGCCCGGCCGGGGGGCCGACCGCGATCAAGACCAGTTGCGCCGTCGAGGACCTGCTGGTCCGGGAGGACGGGACGCTGAAGGTCCGGCACCGCCGGATCACCCGCGACGACCAGCCGTGACCGGCCCGACCGGATCGCCCGGCCCGACCTGGTCGACGCGCTCGACCCCCGATCGAGCGCCGCCCGACCCCGACCGCCCAGAGTCGGCGGCGCCCGCCGTGCCGCGCGCTGAGGGTGCCGTGCGGCGCGGCGGGCGGCGCCCACCCACCCGGACACGCCCTGAAGCATCCGAAGGAGACGCGCCAGTGCTCACGCTCATCATCACCTTCACGGTCACCGGCGACCCCGACGCGTTCGTCGAGGCGCAGAGCGCGGTGATCGCCCACGCGTCCGGGTTCCCCGGGTTCGGCGGCTCGCAGCTCCACCGCTCCCTCACCGACCCGAACACCTATGTCGAGGTCGTGGAGTGGGCCGACGCCGACGCCCACCGCGCGGCGGTGGCCGACCCCGATTTCCGGCTGCGGCTGGGCGAAATGGCCCGGCACGTGACCGCCTCCTCCGACCGCTTCGAGCCCATCGGAGCGCACTGACCACCAAGGAACGGGGGGATGGGGGGAGCGGGGGAACGGGGGATGCCGGACCGCCCGGGGGTCAGGGGCGGTCCGGCGGGGAGGCGTGGTCCGCCCCGCCCCCTCTCGCGGGGCAGGCCACGCGTGGTCCTGTGGGGGCGGGTCAGGCGGCGACGGTGCCGCGCTCGGGGGCCCAGGTGAGCGTGAAGGCCACCCCGGTACGGGGGGCGGGGAGCGGCCCCCAGGAGTCGGCGAAGTGGTCGACCAGCGCCATGCCCCGGCCGAACTGGGCCATGGGCGTGTGGGGGCGGATGAAAGGAAGTGTCCCGCCGGCGGGACACCCTTCGTCGTCCACCTCGACCGTGATGCGCCCGCGGTCGACGAACACGGTCACTCCGAACGTCCCGCCGCGTCCCGATGCGGTGTAGCGGATCGAGTTCGTCGCGGCCTCCGACACCAGGAGGACGGCGGCGGCGACGGTGTCATCGGGGATCTCGAACCCGGAATGGGCGGTCAGGACGTGCTCGGTCCACCGCCGCACTTCCCGCACCTGTTCGGCCCACCCGGGAAAGCCCCGGAAGTACTTCACCACCGCGACCACCCCCGCGGAGCCGAACGGAACAGGTAGGGGCGGACACGTGAGCGCTGCCGCCGCGGGCCCCGCAGGGGGTGGCCGGGGCTGCCACTGAAGGGCTCGGGTACGTCGTTCTCAAGGTCTCTCCAAGGGGCTCTGGGCCGCCGGATGACGGCGACCGCCCGGATGAGTACACCGCTAGGATGGATCTAAAATTTTCGAATCGCAAGCTTAATTCGAAATTTTTGATTCAGTTTTCTTATATTGAAAGTTGCGATATGTCTGATTCGGGCTTGTTCCCGGTACGATCGACGCCTGTATTCGGGGAGGTAGACGTGTCCACGCCTTCGGCGGCTCGACGCCAGCTGTCCATGCAGATGCGGCGCCTGAGGATCGAGGCCGGCAAGACCCTCGGTCAGGTCGCGGAGGAGATGGAGTGGTCGCCGACCAAGATCTCCAACATCGAGACAGGGCGATCGAAGTACCCCGCGACGAGCGACATCGGGCTGCTGCTCAACAACTACGGCGTCACGGGAGCGGCCCCACGTGAAGCAGTACTCGAACTGGCGCGCACCTCACGGACGAAGTCAAAGAAGAAGCAGGCGTTGGAGGAGTATCGCGACGTGCTCAGTGGCGCATACGCCACCTACGAGGCCGATGCGGCCGGTGTGCAGGTCTACGAGCCGCAGTACATCCCTGGACTCCTGCAGACACCGCGCTATGTCGCTGCCACCGCGCAGGCGAATCTGGTCCGCGATGCGAGTGAGATCGACAAGGTGGTCGCCGCACGGCTCGAACGCCAGAAGCTGATCACCGCGGATCAACCACCGGACGTGTGGGCGGTCATCGATCAGCACGCCTTGGAGCTGCTGTTGGCCCACGACTCCGACATCGCGGCCGAGCAGATCTCGCACGTGATCGACATCGCCGAAGCGGCGAACTCCGTCACGATCCAGGTGCTACCGACCTCAGCCGGGTTGCATAGTGGAATGGTCGGGCCGTTCGTCATTCTGGATTACGCGGACGGTGACCCCCTCGTCTTCATCGAAGCCGATGTGGACGGGATCTACCTGTACCAGCAGCCTGAGATCGAGCGCTACCGAAAGCTTTTCGGGCGGCTCACCGCCAAGGCCATGGACCCCGATGACGTGCCCGGGTACCTGAGAAACCTGCTCTAGAAGGACCACAACGACCGTGTACTCACCGATCACGCCCGACTCTCAGTCTCTCGTGTTCCGCACGAGTTCGTACAGCAACACGCAAAACTGCGTGGAGGTAGCGTTGGACTTCCGGAAGAGCAGCTACAGCGCGAATGAGAGCGCCTGCGTCGAGGTTGCGGTTCAGCCCGTCGTGGCGGCTGCGTACTCCCCCCGGAACCGCAACCTGACCGAACCCCGTTTCCGCACATCCTCCTTCAGCGGCTCAGGCGACAACTGTGTGCAGGTCGCCGACCTTCCCGAAGGCGCGGCTCTGCGCGACAGCAAGAACCCGCAGGACGGCCACCTGTCCCTCGCGGCGACCGAGTGGGTGGCGTTCCTCGGGGCTGTGAAGCGGATGGGGCTCTAGATGGCGGACGACTCCACGCCTCCCCGCCCCCGGGTACTGGTCGAGCGGCATCTGCCGACCCCTCCGGCGGTCCGGGGATCGGCGTCGCTGTACCTCACCGAGGCCGCGCGGCAGGGGATCACTCCGGAGCGGAAGATGCTCTTCATCGGGCAGGAGCCCGCCAACGAGCACGTGGCGGCGGCCCTGCGCGTGGAGACCGGTGCGGCCGTCATCGCCCGGCGCAAGCAGTTCTGGGCCGATGGCGTCCCGGTGCGCATCGCCACCAGCTACTTCCGGCTGGACGTCGGCGAGGACACGCGGCTCGACGGTGAAGGGTTCGTCCTGCCCACGCTCCAGGCCGCGATCGAAGACCTGGGCCACACCTTCGGCCACGCGGTCGAGGCCCTGACCGCGCGTCCGGCGACGCCGCGCGAAGCCGACCTCCTCGAAATTCCCGGCGAATGGGTGGTACAGATCCTCCGGGTGAGCATCAGCACCGACGACGTCCCCGTTCACGCCCTGGAGACCATCTGCGCGGCGTCCCGGCACGTGTTCCCCATCGGCCAGCCCGATGGCACCGACCAGTTCTGACCCCCCTAGGCTCGCCCATCTTGCCCACCCCCTCACCTCGGGGCGCGGACGACCATGGCCGCGTTGAAGCCGCCGTGGCCCCTGGCGATCACCAGGGCGGTGCGGATGCGGGCCGGGCGGGCCTCGGTCACGAGGTCGATGTCGCAGCCTCCGGCCAGGCCAGTGTGGTTGACCGTGGGCGGGATGATGCCGTCGCGGATGGCCAGCAGCGCCGTCGCGACGTCCAGGGCGGCCCCGCCGGCGTTGAGGCGGCCGGTCATGGTCTTGGGCGCGGTCACCGGGACGGTCGCCGCGCCGAAGACCGACGCGATCGCGCGGGCCTCGATGAGGTCGAGGTCGGAGACCCCCGCGGCGTCGGCGAAGACGACGTCGATGTCGGCGGCGAGGGTCCGGGCGTCCTCCAGCGCCCCGCGTACCGCCGTCTCCAGGCTCGGCGGCCGCCCGCTGCCGGGGCGGGGGTCGAAGGTGGCGCGGTAGCCGGCGATCTCGCCGTAGACCGGTGCGCCGCGCCTGCGGGCGGCCACGGGGTCCTCGACGATCAGGATCGCGCCGCCCTCGCCGAGCACGTACCCCGACGCCCCGGCCGCGAACGGCCGGTAGGCGCGCTCGGGGTCGTCGCTGCGGCTGATCCGCCGGTTGGGCGACTGCGCCGCCACCGCCCACGGGCACAGCGGCGCCTCCATGCCGCCGCTGACCAGCAGCCGTGTGCCGCTGCGCACGCGCCGCCGGGCCTGGGCGAGGGCGTCGAGCCCTCCGGCCTGCTCGCCCACGACCACCCCCGTGGGCCCGCGCATGCCGTGCCGGATGGAGATCTGGCCGGTGTTGACCGCGTAGAACCACGCGAAGGACTGGTACGCGCTCACGTACTGCGGCCCCCGCCCCCACAGGTTCTCCAGCTCGTGCTGGCCGAACTCGAACCCCCCGGTGGAGTTGGCGGTGACCACCCCCATGTCGAAGGGGTCGAGTTGCGCGGGGTCGACCCGGGCGTCGGCCAGCGCCCATTCGGCGGCGGCCAGCGCGAACTGGGTGACGCGGTCGGTCTGCGGCAGGAGCCGGTTGGGGATGTGGTCAACGGGGTCGAAGCCGGTGGCCTCGCCCGCCAGGCGCACGGGGTAGTCCGATGCGTCGAAGTTGGTGATGGGTCCGATGCCGCGGGTGCCGCTGACCGTGTGCTCCCAGTACTCCCGGGTCCCCACCCCGTTCGGCGCCACCACCCCCACGCCCGTCACGACCGCGCTCATCGCTCCCCCTTTCGCGGCTTCGCCAGGACCATCGCGCTCTGGAACCCGCCGAACCCGCTGCCGATGGTCAGGACGGTGTCGAGCCCGCTCTCGCGCGCTGTCAGCGGGACGTAGTCGAGCCCGAGGTCGGGGTCGGGTTCGGTGAGGTTGGCGGTGGGCGGTATCACCCCGTGCTCGATGGCCAGGGCCGATGCCGCGACCTCGATCGAGCCGATCCCGCCGAGCGAGTGCCCGACCACCGCCTTGATCGACGAGACGGGCACGCCGTAGGCGGCCTCGCCGAAGGCCGCCTTGATGGCCGCGGTCTCGTGGCGGTCGTTCTGCTTGGTGGAGGTCCCGTGGGCGTTGATGTAGCCGACGTCGCCGGGGGCGACCCGGGCCTGCGCGAGTGCGGCCCGGATGGCGTCGGCGAGTTCGCGGCCGTCGGGGCGCAGGCCGGTCATGTGGTAGGCGTTCGCCCGCGACGTGGCGCTCAGGATCTCGGCGTAGATGTGCGCGCCCCGGCGGACCGCGCGGTCGAACTCCTCCAGGATCAGGACCGCTCCGCCCTCGCCGAGGACGAAGCCGTTGCGGTTGCGGTCGAACGGCCGCAGCGCGTGTTCGGGGTCGTCGTTGCTGTTGGAGGTGGCCTTGATCGCGTCGAAGCAGGCGAAGGTGATGGGCGACAGCGGCGCGTCGGCGGCGCCGGTGACCATGATGTCGGCGGAACCCTCGGCGACGAGGTCGAAGGCGTGGGCGACGGAGTCGATGCCCGAGGTGCACCCGGTGGAGATGACCGTGGCCGGCCCCTCGGCGCCCGCCGCCCAGGCGACCTCGGCCGCCAGCGAGCTGGGCACGGCGTAGTCGTACATGTGGGGCACGGCGTATTCGGGGTCGACGACCCACTTGCGGCCGTTATCGCTGAGGACGCGGTACTCCTCGTCGAGGTTCATGGTGCCGCCGACCGCGGTACCGATGCTGACGCCGGTGCGTTCCGGGGGGACTGCTCCGGGGTCGAGCCCGCTGTCGGCGATGGCCTCGCGGGCGGAGACCACGGCGAACTGGGCCGACCGGTCCATGCGCCGGATCTCCTGGGGGGAGAGTCCTTCGCGGACGGGGTCGAAGTCGCATTCGGCGGCGACGCGCGACCGGAACGGCGCGGGGTCGAAGAAGGTGGGGGTGCGGGTCGCGGGGCGGCCCTCGGTGATGCGTGCCCAGAAGGGCTTCACGCCCGGTTCGCCCGGCGCGACCACGCCTAGACCGGTGATGGCGACACGGCGGTTCATCGATGACCTCTTCTCGGGTCGGATGCGGCGGCCGGGTCCGGTGGCCGCGGTGGTCGCCGGTGCGGCCACCGGAGTCCCGCCCACAGCCCGGGTTCCTCCGGAAACGTAGGCTGCCGGGTTCGACGTGCGCTCGAACCCCTGTCCGGCACCGCTCGACGCCCTGCCGCCGGGGCCGCGGCCGTTCACGGGGCGCCGACGCTCAGGACGAACCGGGCGTAGGCCGCCACTCCGCTGTCGAACCGGAGCGCGGCGTGGGAGACCGCCGCGTGCACGTCGCGCCACGCCCGCTGGACGGGGTTGTCGTCGGCCTGCCCGTTGGCCCCGCTCGCGCGGAACACCCCCTCGACGGCGTCGGCGAGGTATTCGGCCGCCACGGCGTAGTCGCGGTGGCTGCGGGCGATGCCGGACTCGGGCACCGGCTTCCCGGTGTCGGCCAGTGCGGCGGTCCGCTCCATCAGCAGCTCCGCGGCGTCGATGGCGGTCGAGGACCGCGCGAGGGCCGCCTGCACGGTGCCGCGGTCGGCCGCGCGCACCCGCCGGCCCATGGCGGGCTCGGTCTTCTGCGCCATCCACTCCGACCAGGACTCCAGCCCCGCCCGGGCCGCCCCCAGGGCGGGGCCCATCATGGTGAGGCCGTTGATCAGCCGGAACGGGGCGGAATGGCAGGGCGCCCGCCCGCTGGCGCCGGGCCCGACGGGGAAGGGGGCGGCGCCCGACATCAGCACCTCCTGGTCGAAGGTCCGGTACCCCGGGACGAACACGGATTCGGTGTGCACGGTCCGGCTGCCCGTGCCCCGCATGCCCGCGGTGAACCACGTGTCCTCGACCACGACGGCCGTGCGCGGCACGGCGAACCACCGGACCCGGACCTCGTCCCCGGGCTCCCGCCCGGCCAGCAGCAGCCAGTCGGCGAAGTCGACGCCGCTCACGAACTGCCACGCGCCCGACAGCGACCACCCGCCGTCGCGGCGCCGCACCTCGGCGGTCGACGAGGGGACCACGCCCACGCAGATGACGGTGTCGGGGCCGCCGGCCCAGATCTCGTGCCGGCCCTCGGCGGGCAGGTAGGCGGCGGCGCGGGACTGCGACGCGATCACCGACGCGCACCAGGCGGCCGACGCGCACCCCTGGGCCAGCACCGATGTGCCGCGGAGGTAGGCGGCGAACGTGCCTTCGGCGCCGCCGAACTCCCGGGGGGTGAAGTGCCGGGCGAACCCGGCCTCGGTGATCGCGGACACGACGTCGCCGGCGAGGCGGCGGTCGCGGTCGGCCGACGCGGCGTGCGCGGCGGCGGCGGCCCGTGCGGCCTCGGCGGAGCGCCGGGTGATCCCGGCGGCCTCCGCAGGCCCGTGCACCACGGGGGAAGCGGGTTCCGACATGTGCGGCGTCCTTTCCGCGGACCGCGAACGGCCCGCATGTCCGTCAGCGCCGCCGAAAGGGCGTGCCACGGCCGTGCCGCGGAACAGCCCGGCCGCGCGCCGGTGGCGCCCGCCCGGCGCGCCGCACGCCAGGATCGACCTCGCTGTTCGAGGGGGTCTCAAGGCGCGGCCGACATAGAGTGGGGGGCCGACGCCGCGGGCCCGGGCATAGCGGGGTGGCCCCGGGCGTTGCACCTGTGGGCGCGCGCACCCCGGGGACCTGGGAGAACGCGTCCGCCTGCCGTCACCCCGATGCGAGGTACGTGTGTCCTGCCTGATCGTCCAGTCCGACAAGACGCTCCTGTTGGAGGTCGACCACGAGCTGGCCGGCGAATGCCGCCGCGCCATCGCCCCGTTCGCCGAGCTGGAGCGGGCACCCGAGCACATGCACACCTACCGGGTGACCCCGCTGGCGCTGTGGAACGCCCGCGCCGCCGGGCACGACGCCGAACAGGTCGTCGACGCGCTCATCACCTACTCCCGCTTCCCGGTCCCGCACGCGCTGCTGGTCGACATCGCCGAGACCATGGGCCGCTACGGCCGGCTGCGGCTGCACCAGCACCCGGTGCACGGCCTGGTGCTCCAGGCGCTGGACCGGCCGGTGCTGGAGGAGGTCGTCCGCGCCAAGCGGGTCAAGGGCATGATCGGCGACCAGGTCGAGCCCGACATCGTCACGGTCCACCCCAGTGAGCGGGGCAACCTCAAGCAGGCGCTGCTCAAGCTCGGCTGGCCGGCCGAGGACCTCGCCGGATACGTCGACGGGGAGGCGCACGCCATCGACCTCGCCGAGGCCGGGTGGGAGCTGCGCGGCTACCAGCGCGACGCCGCCGACAGCTTCTACGCGGGCGGTTCGGGCGTGGTCGTCCTGCCGTGCGGCGCGGGCAAGACCATCGTGGGCGCCGCCGCGATGTCGCTGGCCAAGGCCACGACGCTGATCCTGGTGACCAACACGCTGTCGGTCCACCAGTGGCGCTCCGAACTGCTGCGCCGGACCTCGCTGACCGAGGACGAGATCGGCGAGTACTCCGGCACCCGCAAGGAGATCCGCCCGGTCACCATTGCGACCTACCAGGTCATGGCGGCGCGGCGGAAGGGCGTCTACAGCCACTTGGAGCTGTTCGACGCGCGCGACTGGGGCCTGGTGATCTACGACGAGGTGCACCTGCTGCCCGCCCCGATCTTCCGGATGACCGCCGACCTCCAGGCCCGCCGCCGCCTCGGGCTGACCGCGACGCTCGTGCGCGAGGACGGCCGCGAGGGCGACGTGTTCTCGCTGATCGGCCCCAAGCGCTACGACGCGCCGTGGAAGGAGATGGAGAACCAGGGCTGGATCGCCCCGGCCGACTGCGTGGAGGTGCGGGTCGACCTGTCGGAGTCCGAGCGGCTGGCCTACGCCACCGCCGAGCCCGAGGACCGGTACCGCTTCTGCGCGTCCTCCGGCGCCAAGACCGAGGTCGTCCGCGAGCTGGTCCGGCGGCACGAGGGGGAGCGGACGCTGATCATCGGCTCCTACATCGACCAGCTCGACGAGCTGGGCGCGGCGCTGGACGCCCCGGTGGTCAAGGGCGAGACCCGCCTCAAGGAGCGCGAGCGGCTGTTCGACGCGTTCCGCTCCGGGGAGGTGTCGACCCTGGTCGTCTCCAAGGTGGCGAACTTCTCGATCGACCTGCCCGAGGCCGGTGTCGCCATCCAGGTGTCGGGGTCGTTCGGGTCGCGGCAGGAGGAGGCCCAGCGCCTGGGCCGGCTGCTGCGCCCCAAGGCCGACTCCCGCACCGCCCGGTTCTACGCGGTGGTCGCCCGCGACACCATCGACCAGGACTTCGCGGCGCACCGGCAGCGCTTCCTCGCCGAGCAGGGCTACGCCTACCGCATCGCCGATGCCGGCGACCTCCTCGCCGGCGAGGAGAAGTGACCCGGCGGCGGGTCAGAACCCCCAGGTGCGCCGCGGCGTGATCCGGATCTGCTCGCTGTAGGCGGCCTCGAAGGTGTCCGGGGTGAGCCCCAGGCCGGCGATCCCGTCGCGGTACCGGTCGAGGTAGCCGGTGACGCCGGCCAGCGGGTCCGGATCGGCGGCGACCGCGGCGGTGCCGTGCACGACCAGCACGTCGCCGCCGGCGGGAGAGCTGTTGAAGTTGAGCGCCACGTTCGGGTTGGCCGCGATGTGGCGCAGCTTCGCGGTGCCGGGCTGTGAGCGGACGATGAACGCCGCACCGTCCCAGGCGAACCAGACGGGCCGCGGCGAGGGCCGCCCCGTGGGCGAGACCGTGGTCAGCCACACGACGTGCTCGGCGTCGATACGGGCGGTCAGCTGAGCGCTCGGTTGGAAGGTCACCCGGCCATCTTCACCCGGGAGGCGCCGGGGGTCCAGCACACACACGGGAGGCGGGCGCGCCGGCGCCGTTTCCGGCCGGAGGGGCGCCCCTAGACCGAGGGCAGCGCCCCCAGCACGTAGGTGAAGCCGGCGATGGCCCACGCGATCAGGGAGTAGAGCAGGGTCCGCGCCCGCAGGGAGGCGTTCTGGCGGATGGCCGGGGTGGCGAACGCGGCGACCATCAGCACCAGGGCGAGCATCGCGGGGATCAGCGACGCGATCGCGAACAGCCCCTCCTGCTCGGCGCAGGAGGCGTAGCCGGGTCGGCTCGGATCGCCACAGAACACGTTGTCTCCCACGTCAGAGGGGTTCGAGGAACGGGACCCCGGGGCGGCCGAGCGGGGTCGGCGGCGGCGCGGAGCCCCGTGGTCGGAGGCGTCCCGCGGCGGGGCGCACCACGACGTTACCGCTCCGCGGCGCCCGGCCGTGCGCCGGCCGACCGGCGTCGCGCGGCCGGGCGGAAAAATCCCGCACCCGCTTTACATGAGAGCGAGGAATGTCAAATCATGGGGGCCCGGACTACACGGAGGACGACGATGCCAGTTCCCCCCGGCCCTTCGGCCCCCTCCCCCTCCCCCCACCGCGACGGCTTCCACTCCCTGCGCTCCGGGGGTCTCGACTGGGACTCCTTCCCCCTGCGGCTCTTCGCCAAGGGCAACGCCCGCTTCTGGGACCCGGCGGACATCGACATGACCCGCGACGCCGAGGACTGGGCCGGGCTGAGCGAGGAGGTGCGCGAGCGCATCCTGCGCCTCTGCGCCCAGTTCGTGGCCGGCGAGGAGGCCGTCACCCAGGACATCCAGCCGTTCATCCGGGCCATGGCCGCCGAGGGGCGCATCGGCGACGAGATGTACCTGACCCAGTTCGCGTTCGAGGAGGCCAAGCACGTCCAGGTCTTCCGGCTCTGGCTGGACGCCCTGGGCGTCGACGCCGACCTCCACTCCCACCTCGACCGCAACCCCGGTTACCGGGCGCTGTTCTACGAGGAGCTGCCCGCCTCCCTCAAGGCGCTCGACGACGACCCCGGGCCCCGCAACCAGGTGCGCGCCTCGGTCACCTACAACCACGTCATCGAGGGGTCCCTCGCCCTGACCGGCTACTACGCCTGGAACCACATCTGCACGGTGCGCGGGATCTTCCCGGGCATGCGGGAGATCATCAAGCGCATCGGCGACGACGAGCGCCGCCACATGGCGTGGGGCACGTTCACCTGCCGCCGCCACGTCGCGGCCGACGACGCCAACTGGGCGGTGATCTCCGACCGGTTGCAGGAGCTGATGCCGCACCTCATGGCGACCGTGGAGCGCAACGACGAGCCGCTGACCGACCCCGAAGCGCGGCAGTACCAGATCCCCCACGGAGAGCTGCTGAAGTACGCGAGCGACCGGGCCATGCGCCGGCTCGGCGCCATCGAGACGGCCCGCGGGGTGCCGGTGGCGCGGATCGACGTGGACGCGTCCCCGGAGGAGCTGGAGGAGCGGTTCGGCGCCGAAGACCGGGCCGCACTCGCCGAGGCCGGCGGCGGAACGGGGGAGCGCTAGGCTTGCGCCCATGAACGCCTCCTCCGCCGCACCCGCCCCGGTGATCGACGCCCTGGCCTGGGTTCGGCTGAACGACCGCCGGCTGCTGTGCGTCCGCACCCGCGGGCGCGAGCTGTTCTACCTGCCCGGCGGCAAGCGCGAACCCGGCGAGAGCGACGCCGAGGCGGTCGCCCGTGAGGCGGCCGAGGAGGTGGGCGTGGCGCTGCGGCCCGCGACCATCACCCCCTACGCGGTGATCGACGAGGCCGCCGACGGCTACCCCGAAGGCACCCGGGTGCGCCTGGCCTGCTTCACCGCCGAGCACGACGGCGAGCCGGCGGCGCGCAGCGAGATCGCCGAGCTGGCCTGGCTGGGTTCCGCCGATCGGCCGCGCTGCGCCCCCGCGGTACGGCGGCTCCTGGACCTGCTGCGCGACGACGGCCGTATCGACTGAACGCGCGCCGGCCGACGGCCGGTGCGCCGCGCGGGCGCTCAGCGTCCGGCGCGGCCGACCGTCCCGGGGAGGCCGGCGCGGTACCCCGTGCCGTCGCCCAGCCCGGCGATCCCGGCGAGCCGGCGGTAGGAGTCCAGCATGCGGCCCCGGTCGAAGGCGCTGAGGGTGACGAGGATCTCATCGGCCGCGGAGCGGGCCAGGAGCGCGTCGAGTTCGGCGGACACCTGGTCCTCCGTGCCGTGGACGTGTCCCCGCATCGCCTCGTCGAAGCGGTCGCGCTCGCGCGCCGTCATCTCGCGCGCGGCCACCTCCTCGGGCGGGGACAACGGCGGGAAGACGCCGCGCGTGCGGGCGTGGGCGTTGGCCCACGCCTCGGACGCCAGCAGCATGCGGGCGGCATCGGGGGTGGCGGCCACGGCGACGTTCATGGAGACCACCACATAGGGCCGGGCCGACCACGGCGACGGCCGGAAGCGCGCGCGGTAGCGCTCGATGAGCCGGAGCATCTCGTCGGTGCCGCGGACGGGGGCGATCACCAGCGGCAGGCCGGCGTCGGCGGCGAAGGCGGAGCCCTCGCCCGTGGCCAGGATGAACGGGGCGGGGTCGAGCCCTTCCCCGGGGATGGCGCGCACACCGGGGTGGACCCGCTGGTCGCCGGTGAAGTAGCCGAGGAGTTCGGCCACCTGGGCGGGGAAGGCGTCGGCCGCTTCGGTCCCGGTGCCCAGTGCGCGCCGGATGCCGCCGGTGAAGGCGACCGACCGGCCGAGGCCCATGTCGATGCGTCCGGGGTGCAGTGCGGCGAGGACGCCGAACTGCTCGGCCACGATCAGGGGCCGGTGGTTGGGGAGCATCACGCCGCCGGTGCCGATGCGGATGCGGCGGGTGGCCGCGGCGAGGGACGCCGCCAGGACGGCGGGCGCGGATCCCGCCACACCGGGGACGCTGTGGTGCTCCGACACCCAGAACCGGTGGTAGCCGAGGGACTCGGCCTGACCGGCGAAGGTGAGGGTCTCGCGCAGGGCGCCGGCGTGGTCCCGCCCCTCCCGGACGCTGGACCGGTCGAGGACGGACAGGCGTGTCGATCGCAGGGTCACACCTGTATCAACACCACGTGGCGGCCGGAATTCCGCGGCCTTCCCGAACCGGGCGGGGCACCCCGGGTCGGTCGGCACATCGGCGTTCCGCGGTTCCGCGGAGAGGGTGGGTAGGGGAAGGGGCGCGGGGCGGTCGCTAGCGGGCGGCGCCGGCGAGGGTGCCCGTGGTCTGCACGTCGGGCTCGTAGATCAGGCAGTCGATCTCGCGGTCGCCGGAGTCCCAGGACTGCTGGGTGGGCGCGTACCACGAGAAGTACAGCACGGACGAGCCGTAGTCGATACCGACGAAGGACTCGAAGGCCGCCTGGCAGCCCTCTTCGGCCTCGGTGTCGATGGCGGTCTGGTCGAACGACGAGGCGGTCGACTGGATCTCGTGGTAGACCTCGGAGTCGTGCGGCTCGGCGCAGGAGATCGTCGGGATCTCGGTGACCTCGCCGGTGCTGGCACCGTCGTTGACGCAGTCGCCGACCGACAGGTCGAAGATGTCGGTGTTCTCCTCACCGCTTCCGGGCGCCTCGGCCGGGGGCGCGGCGGTGTCGCCGCCTTCCGCCGCGGGGGCCGACTCGGTCTCGGGGGCCGGCTGAGCACCGCCGCCGGCGATCTGCTGGATCAGGGCGCCGCACCCGCTGAGGGACACGGTCGCGCCGACGGCGGCGAGACCGATCAGCGTGCGGACGGTCAAAGACTTGGACATCAGAAACACTCCATCCTTGGTGATGTGACACCTGTGTCGGCCGTTTGCGGGGGCCGGGCGGAACTCCGCGGCCCGCCACGGTCCGGGCGGGGCGGCCCGGATCGGTCGGAACTCCGTTGTTCCGCGCTACGGGCGGAGAGGCGGTTGCACGAGCGGGCGACGGCTAGCGCCCGGAGCCCTCAAGGGTGCCCGTGTTCTGGACGCCCTCCTCGTAGATGAGGCAGTCGATCTCGCGGTCGCCGGAGTCCCAGGACTCCTGGGTGGGCGCGTACCACGAGAAGTAGAACACCGAGGTCTCCCACGAGGCTCCGACGAACGGCTCGAAGGCCGCCTGGCAGCCCTCTTCGGCCTCGGTGTCGATGGCGGCCTGGTCGAACGACGAGGCGGTCGACTCGAACTCGTGGTAGACCTCCGAGTCGTGCGGCTGGTCGCACCCGATGGTGGGCACCTCGGTGACCTCGTCGGTGACGGTCGCGTCGTTGAGGCAGTCGCCGACCGAGATGTCGAAGACGTCCGTGTCCGCTTCGTCCGCCATGGGGTCGTCGAGCTCGGCCTCGGCGGACGCCTGGACGTCCTCGGCCGCGTCGAGCGTCTCCTGGAGGGCGGCGCCGCAACCGCTGAGGGAGACCATGGCCCCGACAGCGGCGAGTCCGATCAGCATGCGGACATTAAAAGGCTTGGACATCGGGAAAACTCCATTGAGGGGAGCGGGGAATGGGGATATCAGTGAACGTATCAGCACGCATCCGCAGCTCGAACATTTTGCCCCATGGATGAGGTTTATGTCCAGGTCAGACCGGGGGAAGATTTTCGGTAACGCTGCGAACACGTTCGGGATTCCCGAGCGGCAATGCCTGTACCCTCAGGTTTTCGCGCGCCTGCGCCACCGTACGGTTGCGTTTCCGTTGCCGTATCGCAACCCCTTCAGAGCACTCTCAGTGACATCCCGAAAAAAGGGCATCGGGGGAAAGCAGTGCGACGCACGGAACACCGAAACGGTTCCATGCGTCTTCGACATGCGGCCAATGACACATTCGCGTAGCCCGCATCAGGCGGACGGCGGAATGGCGGGCGCGGGAATACGAGAAAAGCAGCCGACACACGGGAGAACGGCCCGCGTCGGCGCGGTGACGCGCGGGCCCCGGGACCGGCACCGCCGCGGCGCTCCGCCGTCCCGCCGGCCCGCTGCAAAGGAGCGCCCGGCCGCGGACACGAGCAAGGGCGGCCCCGCAGGGGACCGCCCTTGTCGTCGCAGGTGCTGCTGTTCGCGTACCCGGACCTCAGAAGACCTCGACAGGAGGGCTTAGAAGTCCATGCCGCCCATGCCGGCGTCCGGGGCGGCCGGGGCGGCCTTCTCCGGCTTCTCGGCGATGACGGCCTCGGTGGTCAGGAACAGAGCGGCGATGGAGGCCGCGTTCTGCAGCGCGGAGCGGGTGACCTTGGTCGGGTCGATGACGCCGTCCTTGAACAGGTCGGTGTACTCACCGGTGGCGGCGTTGAGGCCGACACCCGGGTCCAGGCTCTTCACCTTCTCCGCGACGACGCCGCCCTCAAGGCCGGCGTTGATCGCGATCTGCTTCAGCGGCTCCTCGATGGCGCGGCGCACGATGTCGGCACCGATGGCCTCGTCGCCCTGGAGCTCCAGCTTCTCGAACGCCGGGACGCCGGCCTGGAGCAGCGCGACGCCGCCACCGGGCAGGATGCCCTCCTCGACCGCGGCCTTGGCGTTGCGGACGGCGTCCTCGATGCGGTGCTTGCGCTCCTTGAGCTCCACCTCGGTGGCGGCACCGGCCTTGATGACCGCGACACCGCCGGCCAGGCGCGCCAGGCGCTCCTGGAGCTTCTCGCGGTCGTAGTCGGAGTCGGTGCGCTCGATCTCGTTGCGGATCTCGTTGACCCGGCCGGAGATGGCGGTGGCCTCGCCGGCGCCGTCGACGATGGTGGTCTCGTCCTTGGTGACGACGACCTTGCGGGCACGGCCGAGCATGTCGAGCTCGGTGTTCTCCAGCTTGAGGCCGACCTCTTCGGTGATGACCTGGCCGCCGGTCAGCACGGCGATGTCGCCGAGCTGCGCCTTGCGGCGGTCGCCGAAGCCCGGGGCCTTGACGGCGACGGACTTGAAGGTGCCGCGGATCTTGTTGAGGACGAGGGTCTGGAGCGCGCCGCCCTCCAGGTCCTCGGCGATCAGGACCAGCGGGCGGCCGGCCTGGAGGACCTTCTCGACAACGGGCAGCAGCTCGTTGTTGTTGGAGATCTTGGAGTTGACGATGAGGATGTAGGGGTCCTCGAGGACCGTCTCCATGCGCTCGAGGTCGGTGGCGAAGTAGGGCGAGATGTAGCCCTTGTCGAAGCGCATGCCCTCGGCGAGTTCGAGCTCCAGACCGAAGGTCTGGCCCTCCTCGACCGTGATGACGCCTTCCTTGCCGACCTTGTCCATCGCCTCGGCGATGGCGTCGCCGATCTGGGTGTCGCTGGCGGAGATGGAGGCGGTGGAGGCGATCTGCTCCTTGGTCTCCACGTCCTTGGAGATGTTGGCCAGCTCGTCGCTGATGCGGGAGACGGCGGCCTCGATGCCCCGCTTGAGGCCGACCGGGTTGGCACCCGCGGCGACGTTGCGCAGGCCCTCGCGCACCAGGGCCTGGGCGAGGACGGTGGCGGTGGTGGTGCCGTCACCGGCGACGTCGTCGGTCTTCTTGGCGACCTCCTTGACGAGCTCGGCCCCGATCTTCTCCCACGGGTCCTCGAGCTCGATCTCCTTGGCGATGGAGACACCGTCGTTGGTGATCGTGGGGGCGCCCCACTTCTTCTCCAGCACGACGTTGCGGCCCTTGGGGCCGAGGGTCACCTTGACGGCGTCGGCGAGCTGGTTCATGCCGCGCTCAAGGCCGCGCCGGGCTTCCTCGTCGAACGCGATCAGTTTGGCTGCCATAGACTTCTTGTCCTCCCGAGACCGGGCTGGTACGCGTGGGAACGAGCCGATGCCCGCGACGGACGGCCCCGGCTCGCCCCGGCAACCCGTCTGCCGGAGACCGCGGCCTCATCGTCTCGATCCGGAGTTAGCACTCCTCATCTCAGAGTGCTAAGGCTCCCATTTTTAGCACTCTCCATGGTCGAGTGCAAACGACCTGTGCCCGAATTCGCCGGGTGATCACCCGCAG
Source organism: Nocardiopsis mangrovi (assembly GCF_042653925.1). NCBI lineage: Bacteria > Bacillati > Actinomycetota > Actinomycetes > Streptosporangiales > Nocardiopsidaceae > Nocardiopsis > Nocardiopsis mangrovi. The sequence continues at coordinate 107,909 of NZ_JBHSFQ010000010.1, read as the reverse complement.
GTCAACCCGGCCCCCGAAGCCGAAACCCGCACCCCCGGGACGGGCCCGGGGGATGCGGGTGGGGGTTCGGCGGCGCGCCCCGGCGCCGCCCGGGCGGGGCTCAGCAGCCGCCGGCGACCGCCGGGATGATGGAGACCTCGGTGCCGTCGGCGACCGCGGTGGCCAGGCCGTCGGCGAAGCGGACGTCCTCGTCGCCGACGTAGACGTTGACGAAGCGGCGGATCTTCCCGCTGTCGTCGAGGATCCGCGCCCGGATACCGGGGTGGGCGGCCTCAAGGTCGTCCAGCACGTCCTGGAGGGTGGCCCCATCGGCGGTCACCTCGGCCGCGTCCTTGGTGTAGGTGCGCAGGATGGTGGGGACGCGAACACTGACGCTCATGAGCGCATGACTCCTTGTCTTCGTGAACGGGCGCCGGCCCGCCCGGACGGGGCGGGACCGGGCCGGAAAGGGCGCGGGGGCGGCGTCAGAGCAGCCCGGCGTCCCTGAATGCCTTCAGGGACGGCTTGATGGTGGCGGTCACCCCGGCCTCGACCGCGTTGAGCGTCTTGAGGCCGTCGCCGGTGTTGAGCACGACCGTCTCGGCCGCGGGGTCGAGGGCGCCCTCGGCGAGGAGCCTGCGCAGCACGCCGGTCGTCACCCCGCCCGCGGTCTCGGCGAAGATGCCCTCGGTGCGCGCCAGCAGCCCGATGGAGTCGACCACCTCGGCGTCGCCGACGTGCGCGACGGCGCCGCCGGTGCGCCGGCAGATGTCGAGCACGTAGGGGCCGTCCGCCGGGTTGCCGATGGCCAGCGACTTCGCGATGGTGTCGGGCTTGACCGGCTGGATGACGTCGTGGCCCTCCTCCCACGCGCGGGCGACGGGCGAGCAGCCGGTGGCCTGGGCACCGAAGATCTTGTAGGGCCGGTCCTCGACCAGGCCCAGCCGGATCAGCTCCTGGAAGCCCTTGTCGATCTTGGTGAGCTGGGAGCCCGAGGCGATCGGGATGATGATCTGCTCCGGCAGCCGCCAGCCGAGCTGCTCGGCGATCTCGTAGGCCAGCGTCTTGGAGCCCTCACCGTAGTAGGGGCGGAGGTTGACGTTGACGAACCCCCAGTCCTCGCCGGCCGGGTCGCCGATCAGCTCCGAGCAGAACCGGTTGACGTCGTCGTAGTTGCCGTCGATGGCGACCACGCGGCCGCCGTAGACGGCCGCCATGATGACCTTGCCCTCTTCCAGCCCGGCGGGGATGAACACGCACGAGCCGAAGCCGGCGCGCGCCGCGGCGGCGCCGACCGCCCCGGCGAGGTTGCCGGTGGAGGAGCAGGACAGGGTGCGGAACCCGAAGGTGCGGGCGGCCTCGACGGCGATGGCCACCACACGGTCTTTGAAGGAGTGGGTGGGGTTGCCGGAGTCGTCCTTGACGTGCAGCGTGCGCATGCCGAGCTCGGCGGCGAGGCGGTCGGCGCGGACCAGGCGGGTGAGGCCCGGGTTCATGTTGGGCAGCTCGGCGACGTTGGCGGGCACCGGAAGCAGTTCGGCGTAGCGCCAGATGCTGGCGGGCCCGGCGGCGATGGACGCGTGGCTGACCTCGCCGAACTCGTAGGCGACCTCAAGGGGGCCGAAACAGAACTCACACGCGAAGCGCGGAGAGAGGTCGTAGCGCTCGCCGCACTCGCGGCAGGAAAGGGCCACTGCGGGGCCGAAAGGGCGGGCGGTGGTGGCACCAGGGCCGGTGGCGGTCATCGCCATGCGAGGCGTCTCCCCTCATCTTCCCTGTGAGCCGATCTGGCTCCAGGACGGAGTTGGCACCTGCCCCGGCCGCCCCGCAATTTCCGCGGAATCGCACGCCGAGATGGTTGCCGGGGCTTCGCAGGGCCGTTCCCTCCACCCCTCTGGATGAGCAATATGAAGTTGTCGGTGATCCGCTCGGGATACGTTCGCCACTGTAACCGACTCCCCACCGGCTCTGCCATCCGGGGGCGACCGCGATGGCGGCGCGCGGGCCGCGGCCGCCCGGGCGCGTCCGGGCCGCCGCACGCCCGTCCGGGGCGCGCGACGCCCTGGGGCGCACCGGATGCGCGCCGCGGCGCCGGCTCCGTATCCGGGCGGACACGCGCGGACATCTCGGCAGGTTTGGGTTCCACTGTGACGGGCGAGACCTATGACACCTTCCCGTACACCCACCCGGCCCCGCCCGGCGCCGGAGGCGGGTGGTCAAATGGGAGCTCGGCCCGGACATCGTGCGAGAGGTGGACGATCAGGTGGACAAGGCACAGATCCTCGTCGCATCCAACAGGGGACCGGTGTCCTTTTCGATCGACGACGACGGCGGGCTCCGCCACCGGCGCGGCGGGGGTGGGCTCGTGTCCGGCCTCAGCTCGGCCGCCGCCCAGGCCGACACGCTCTGGGTGTGCGCGGCCCTGTCCGACGCCGACCGCCAGGCGGCCGCCCGCGCGCCCGAGGGCCGGCTCGACCGGGCCGGGTTCGACGTGGGCGGCACCAGCGTGCGGATGCTCGACATCCCCCCGGCGACCTTCGCCAACGCCTACACCTCGGTCGCCAACTCCACGCTGTGGTTCGTCCACCACATGCTCTACGACACCCCCAACAAGCCCGGCTTCGGCGCCGGCTTCCGCGCCGAGTGGGCCGACTACCGCGCCTACAACGCCGCGTTCGCCGAGGGGCTGCTCACCGGCTCCGCCGACAACGCCCGGGTCGCCGTGCAGGACTACCACCTGGCCCTGGTGCCCCGCATGCTCCGCGGCCGCCGCCCCGACCTGCGCATCTCGCACTTCTCGCACACCCCGTGGGCGCCGCCGGAGTACTTCCGGATGCTGCCCGCCGACATCGGACGCGAACTCCTGGAGGGCATGCTCGGCGCCGACCACCTGGGCTTCCTCAGCCGGCGCTGGGCCGATGCCTTCTTGCGCTGCTGCGAGACCTTCCTGCGCGCCGACGTCGACTGGGCCAAGCGCACCGTCGAGTACGGCAGCCGGGTCATCGGTGTCGCCGTGCACCCCCTGGGCGCCGACGCCGACGGGCTGCGCGAGCGGGCCGCGGCCGACGACGTCGCCGAGCGCCGCGCCGCGCTGCGCGAAAGAGTCGGCGACCGCCGGCTCATCGTCCGGGTCGACCGCACCGAGCTGTCCAAGAACATCGTCCGCGGCCTCGACGCCTACCGGGAGATGCTCCGCGACCACCCCGAATGGCACGGGCGCGTCACCCACCTCGCGTTCGCCTACCCCAGCCGGGGCGACGTCCCGGAGTACCGCGAGTACACCGAATCGGTGCTCCGGGTGGCCAAGGAGATCAACGAGGAGTTCGGCACCGACTCCTGGACTCCGCTGATCCTTGAGGTCAACGACGACTACCCGCGCTCCCTGGCCGCCTACCGGCTGGCCGACGTGCTGCTCGTGAACCCGATCCGCGACGGCATGAACCTGGTCGCCAAGGAGGGGCCGGTGCTCTCCGACGACGGCTGCGCCCTGGTGCTGTCGACCGAGGCCGGGGCCGCCGACGAACTCGGCGCACACGCCCTGCTGGTCAACCCCTACGACGTCAGCGAGACCGCGCGGGCGCTGCACACCGCGCTGGAGATGCCCGACGCGGAACGCCGCGAACGCGGCGCGCACCTGGCCGAGAAGGCCACTGCGGTGTCGCCGCAGCGCTGGTTCGGCGACCAGCTGCGCGCGCTCGGCTGACGTGTCCGTGCCGGCTCCGGCCCCCCCCGATGGCCCCGCGCGGGGCCGTCGGCGGCGCCGGACACCGCGCGCGAAGGGGTCAGGACCGCGACATGATGTCGTCGATGACCGGCGACTTCGCGTCGGCGTAGTCCTGCACGCTCTCCCACCGCCGCTCGGCGAGCCCGCGCTTGGCGGCGGCGTAGAGCTCGTGGTCGCCGGGGTGGGTGCGCAGGTGGTCGCGGAAGCGCAGCATGCGGGCGGCCTCGGCCGAGCCGGCCCCGAGCACGTGCAGGTCGATGTTGACGTCGGGGCCCTTGAACAGCCGGCGACCGTCGCCGCCGGTGTCGCGGTCGACCAGCGTGTACCCGGCGCCGGCCAGGGGCGGCAGGTAGGCGTCCTCGTCGGCGGGATGGGCGACCAGCAGCAGCAGGTCCACGCACGGCGTGGCGGTGAGCCCGGGGACCGCGGTCGAGCCGACGTGCTGGAGGTCGAGCACGGCTTCGCCGAGTGCTTTGCGGATGCGCCCGGCTTCGCGGAGGAAGAGGAAGGGCCATTTGGCGTCGTAATCCGCGACGGGCACGCGGCCGTCGACCAGCCGCCGGCCGACCAGGGGCCGGGCGGCGCGGTCCTGGCCGCGGAGGGGCAGGGAATCACTGGGGGACATATCGGACAAGCTTTTCGCCCGGCGGCCCCTCCGTCAAGCCCTTGCCGCACCGGCTCCCGACGCGGCGGCCGGTCCCGGTGTCCCCTGGCGAAACGGCGGCGATCCGGCCGGGACGCGCCGGGGCGGGGCGGGGCGGGGCAGAGGCTCAGCGCTTGCGCCGGGACCCGCCGCGGCGGCGGTGCCCGCGGGGGGCGGCCGCCTGCGGGCCGGATCCGGTATCGGCGGCCGCCCCGGCCTCGGCCCGGCGCCGCCGCGACGACAGCCCATAGGGGTCGGCGGTCGAGCGGCGGACCAGGAGGGTCGCGGTCGCGGCCAGCAGGAGCGCCAGCACGGCCGCCCCCGTCCACATCGCCCACGGTGGGAGGAAGGGGTCGTCGGCCGCGGCGGCCAGGTCTTCGTCGTAGAGGGGGATGTCCTCGGCCGTCGTGCCCGCCGCTTCCAGCGCACCGGGCACGTCGAGCAATCCCGCGCCGTATCCGGGGCCGCCGCCGTCGGAGGGCGCGGCCGCGCCCTCGATCAGCGCGCCCGCCACCTGGCCGGGCAGCAGCTGGGGGTGCTCAGCGCGGACGAGCGCCGCCGCCCCGGCGACGAACGCGGCGGCGGGGCCGGTGCCGTCCGCGGTCGTGTAGCCCTCCCCTGCCTCCAGGACCTCGACGCCCGCACCCGGTGCGGCGAGGGTCACGGAGTCGCTGCGCGGGGAATCGGCGGTGAGCAGCAGGTCCTCGTCGAACGCGCCGACGGTCAGAACGGGGCCCGGGCCGGAGCCGTCCTCGTCGGCGCCGCCCCCCGCGGTGTCGCCGGTCGCGGCCGCGGGGGCCGCCGCGCCCGAGCCGGCGGCGGGGACGACCACCAGCACGCCCCGGCGGGCGACGGTGTCGATCGCCTCCTGCACGCCGGGGTCGGCCGCGGCGCCGTCGGCGGCGCTCTCGGGGAGGGTGATGACCTGCACGCCCTCGCCCGCCGCGTAGCGGATGCCGTCGGCGAGAGCGGCGGCGGTGTCGACCGCCCCCGGGTCGGGGTCGCCGGCACCGGGCTCGACCCGCACCGACAGGATGTCGGCGGCCGGGGCGACCCCGATGATGCCGCCCGTGAACTCGCGCCCGTGCCCGCTGGCCGCGATGATGCCCGCCGTCCCGGTGGAACCGCCGTAGCCGTCGTCCCCCGGGGCGCGGTCCTGTCCGGTGAAATCGCGACCGATGGTGACGGTGTCGCGTAGGTCGGGGTGGCCGTCGTCGACTCCGCTGCCGAGGACGGCGATCGTGATCCCCTCCCCGGGGGTCTCCCCGGCCGGATCGGCGGCGCCGACCGCGGCCATGCCCCACTGGTCGACGCGCAGCTCGGCGCCGGTGTCGCCGGCCGCGGGCGGGGCGAGTACGACGGCGAGGGCCGCGGCCGCCGCGGCCGCCCCCGCGGCCCGTGCGGGACGCGTCCCGGCTGCGGATGTGCGCATGGCGGTGGACCCCCGTGACGTATCGTCGTCAATGTCGAATACAGTGCGGCCCCGACCAGGCCGTCCAGGCGCGAACGCGGGCCATTCTCGCATGTACCGCCGCATTGGGTGATCCACTGTCGGGGGCGTGCGCCGGCGGCGGGACACGAGGACAGGTAACTCTAACCGCGGGGGGCGATCCTCCTGCTACTTCTCCTCAGCGCCCCCGCCGAGTCGCTACCATGAGTCGCGCCAATCCGGACGAGGAGGCGCCCAGTGTCAGATCCCGGGCTATTTGATCGAGAACCGTCCGATTTCTCCGCGGATGCGGTGACATCCGCACAGGAAACCGGCCTCGAAGACCGCGAACAGCGCATCCTGGCCTTCGAACGCCAGTGGTGGAAGTTCGAGGGCTCCAAGGAGCAGGCGATCCGCGACGAGTTCGGCCTCTCCCCCACCCGCTATTACCAGCTGCTCAACGGTCTCGTCGACCGTCCTGAAGCACTCGCCTTCGACCCCATGACCGTCAAACGACTCCGCCGCCTGCGCGCCGCCAGGCGACGCCAGCGCACCGCCCGCCGGCTGGGTATCCAGCTTTAGCGCGCCACGGGACCCGGCAGCCGCCGCCCCGCGACCCGCAACGAGGGCATAGCAGACACATACGCGCACGAGCGGATATACCAACCGAGCGAGAGACATCCACCCATGCCTCTGCCCGCACCCCGGTCCGGCGCGGCCTCCGCCGCGCTGGACCGGATCGTGGAGCGGCCTTCGGGCGCGCTCCTGGCCTTCGACTTCGACGGCACCCTGGCGCCGATCGTCCCCGACCCCCGCGACGCCCGTGCCCTACCGGGCGTCACCGACGCCCTCGCGGCCCTGTCGTCGCTGGTCGGAACGGTGGCGGTCATCACCGGGCGGCCGGCCGCCGCCGCGGTGGAGTACGGCGGCCTCGACCGGATCGGCGGCGTGGTGGTGCTGGGCCACTACGGCCGCGAGCGCTGGGAGGACGGCCGGCTCACGTCGCCCGGCGGGCCGCCCGGCATCGACCTGGTCCGCGCCGAGCTCCCCGGGCTCCTCGACCGCGTGGGCGCCCCCTCGGGCACCTGGGTCGAGGACAAGGAGCACGCCGTGGCCGTGCACACCCGCCGCACCCCCGACCCCGACACCGTGCTCGGCACCCTGCGCGGCCCGCTCGCCGACCTCGCCCACCGGGCGGGGCTCGTGGTGGAGCCGGGCCGGATGGTGATCGAGCTCCGGCCGCCGGGCATGGACAAGGGGGCGGCCCTCACCGCGCTCGTCGCCGACCGCAGCGCCACAGCGGTGCTCTACGCCGGCGACGACCTCGGCGACCTCGCCGCGTTCGACGCCGTCGCCTCCCTGCGCGAGCGCGGGGTTCCGGGGCTGACCGTGTGCAGCGGGTCCGACGAGGTCACGGCGCTGGCCGACCGCGCCGACCTCGTGGTCGACGGCCCCGAGGGGGTCGCCGGCCTGCTCCGGTCGCTCCGCGCCGAGCTCCAGCCCGGCGCCGGGCGCTAATCGCCGAACGACGCGCGCACGGCGGCGCGCAGATCGAACAGCCCGGTTCTGCGCCGGCCGAAATGCACGGCGTTGGTCAGCAGGCCCACATAACGGCCGGTCTCCGGGTGCATATAGAGGCTGACCCCGGTGTAGCCGTTGTGGTAGACCAGCCCGTCGTCGGTCACCAGCCAGGCCAGGCCGCGCGCGTAGCGCTCCTCGACCGGGACCTGCGCCGTCCAGCTCTGCCGGACGAACCCCGCCGACAGCCCGAGGGCGTCGCCCTCGGCGTGCGCGCGGATCAGCTCGCGTGCGTAGACCCCCAGGTCGATGGCTGTACTGAACACGCCGGCGTGGCCGGCGACCCCGCCCATGAGCGCCGCCGCCTCGTCGTGCACGACGCCCCACGCGGGCGCGGCGCCGGGGATGCGGCGCTCGGTCGGCGCCACCATCGGCGACCGGGCCAAGGGGCCGTAGGAGGTGGCGACCATGCCGCTCTCGGCCCACAGGTCGCCGGCCAGCCGGTCCAGCGGGGCGCCGAACAGCCGCTCGATCACCAGGCCGAGCAGGATGAACCCGCGGTCGATGTAGCGGTAGCCCTCTTCGTCGAGCGGTTCGGAGAGGATGGCCTCGGCGAGGTCCTGCTCGGTGCCGACGTAGCGTTCCAGCCAGGTGACGGGGTTGAGCCGCGAGGTGTGGGTGAGGATCTGCCGGGCGGTGACCGTGCCGCCGGGATACGGTCCGCCGGAAACGTACTCCTCGAGGGGGGCGTCGAGGTCGAGCAGGCCGCCGTCGACCGCGCGCCCCACCAGCGGCCAGGTCGCCATGACCTTGGTGAGGCTGGCGACGTCGTAGTGCACATCGGGTGCCGCGGGGCCCGCCTGCGGGTCGTCGCCGGTCCGCCCAACGGCGATGAACTCCCACATGCTCCCGGTGCCGACGACGGCGGTCCCCCCGGGGAGCCAGCCGGCGTCGACCATCACCTTGAGGACGCCGCGGATCTCCGATCCGGTCTCCGCGAGCCAATCGCCGTCCAGCACACGCCCCTCCTCTGCACCCCTGCCCGGACTCCCCCATCGCCGGATACCCGCTGCTCAGGGGATCTCACCCCGACCCCGTCTGCGGACGCACCCGATAGCCGACTCGGGTCGGACCGAAACCGGCGGCCCGGCCCGGCGGGCCGGGTGGTCCGCCCGGCCCGGCGGGGCCGGGCCCCCGTCAGGTCAGGATCGCCAGCTTGAACTGGGCCTGGGTGACGGTCACCGGCGACGTTCCGTTGTGCCGCACCATCACCCCCAGCGGGGTCTCGGGCCCGACGAAGATACCCCACGACTTCGCGCGGTACTGGCCGCCCGGGGTCGCCCGGTGGTCCTCGGTGCAGGTGGAATCGGCGCCGGTGGCGATGTCGAGCGGGTCGCGCACGAAGCGGTCGCGGACCTCGGTGTAGTCGCCCGTATCCCAGTACACGAGCGCCTTCAGCTCCCCCCAGCCCGAGACCGCGGGCCAGATCAGGCCGGAGCGGGGGTCGGGGAACTCCGAGTCGACGCCGTCGGGCTGGCCGGGCTGGTGCATGCGGTGCGCATCGGAGGACTCCCCGGAGTAGGGGAAGCGCAGCAGGTGGTAGGCGCCATCCGCGGGGATGGTCTGCGGGGTTTCGACGATCAGGGAGCACACGCGTACGGCCATGCGTCCGCCTTTCCGGGATCGCGGTCGGGGGATGCGGCGGCCCGTCTCGTTCCGCGCCGCCGCAGACCGTCATTTCCCGGATCGCGGGCGCGCATGCCCCCGGAGGCGGGCACGGGGAGCGGGAGCCGGGTCAGCAGCGGTGCGGCCACCGCGCGATCCGGCCGAGCTCTTCGAGCCCCGCGATGGTCTCCCAGTCGACGACCTGGTCGAGGTCCCACCATCGGGCTCTCTCGTAGCCGTCGGGGTCGATCGCCGGGTCGGGCACCCCGCACGCGGCGTACAGCAGGCCGCGCACCGGTCCGCGCAGCGTGTTCATGTAGGCGTGTTCGAGTTCGCCGAAGGTGATGCCGTCGCTGATGACGATGAGGTAGCCCCCTGGCCGCTTGGCGAGGATGAAGGGGGTCCTCCGCGGCAGGCTGCCCAGGGTGATCGACAGGGGCGGCGTCCAGTAGGCCGAGCGTTGCAGCCGCATGTGTGGCACGGGTCCCCTCCCGGGAGCATGGGGTGGTGGAACGATCACCGTGAACGGGGAGCGGTCCCGGTCACGGTGTGCGCACTGCGGGTGTGCACCGGCTGGGGGCCGGCAACGCGGTTCCGCGTCCGGAACCGGCCCCCGGGACTACCATCCGCCGACCGTCGCGCTGAACCGGTTCGCGCGTTCCAGCTCGGCCTGCGCGAAGACCGCGGTCTGGGTCCGGATGCTGCGCAGTGCGTCGTCGACCATCCGGTCGGCCTCCGCGGCGCTGACCCCGCCGCTGTCGGCCTCCTGGTCGGTGATGATGCTGACGGCGACCTCCCCGACAGGGGTGTCGAGCCGATGCCGCCGGATCCGGTACCGATCGGTCGCATCGCACTGATCGCCGGGATAGGTGATGGGACGGGGCATGCTCCACCTCCATGGCTGTCCACTGACCGCGACCGGTGGAATGCAAAACCCGCCATGCAATTGCTTGCGGACATGGCACCACCGATCGGCCACCGACACGTCCGACACTACCCCGTCGAGCCCTGTCCGCTCCGGGAATTGTGCGCTTACCTCTTTGAGGACGATCACATCTTCGCAGGTGATCGACTTCGGGGAGGAAAATCGGAGCTTTCCCGGTTCCCATTGCGCACACCCGGGCACGAGGGCCACACGAGCCCGGTCCCCCACCACACCACCACCCCGGACGGCGTCACAGCTTCGCCCGGCGGTGCCGGACCTCCATCCGGTTCTTCCCGCTTCGACGCGCGCCCACTCCCCGCCGGCCGGCCGCGGCCGCCGTCCGGCGGACCGAAACCCACCCCGTCATTGCATCGGCGAGCACGCCAGGGAATCAGCGGGCGGGCGCGCGGATCACTGGTAGGGAGAGGGGACCGGAACGAGGTGGGCGGGAGCGGTGCCGTCGCGCATGGTGCAGCCGCCGGGGGCGGTGTAGCGGATGGCCAGCGCCACCGCCGGGGCCCGCCCGCGGTTGGGCGGGACGCGCCGGACCAGGCGGGGGTCGATGAGCAGGCCGTGGCCGGCCGCCATGGGGACGGGCTCCCACCGGGCCGGCGCCGCGGGGTCGAGCACCGCCGTCGGCCGGGCCGGGCCGCGCGCCGCCGCGCCGCCGGGGGCGGGGCCGGAGCCGCGGTGCGACCCCGGGGCGATGTGCGGGCACCAGGTGCGCGCGGTGGCGGGGGTGAGCGCGAGCCACAGGGTGACCGTGCGACGGGGGTCGAACTCCACGAGGTCGGCGCGTCGATTTCGCCGCGGAGGGGAATCGGCGCCACCGGGCGGCACGACGATGAGCCGCGATGCCTCGATGTCGAGGTCGGCACCCAGAACGCCGCGCGCCGCACCGGCCACCACGGGATCGGCGGCGACCGCGGCGATCCCGGGGAGTTCGCGGTGCGGATCGGCGGCGGGCCCGGGCCGGCGGAGCCCGATCGCCGCGAGTAACCGGCCGAGCTCGCCGGCACCGGCCCACGGGCCGAACCCGGCGACGCCGAGGCGGGTATAGAGGTCGAGGTCGGCGGCACCGCGCCGGACGATCCTCACCATGATCACCCATGCACTCACTCACTGTTAGGTAGTGATCTATTCAGGGTGAACCACCCCGGAACATCCGTCAATAGGTCATGACCTACCCTGTGGGCCACACCAGGCGAACCCCCACCCGCCAGGAGGATCCGCATGGCACGCTGGCACGAGATCGCCCATGAGCTACGAGCCGCCATCGCCGGCGGGGAGGTCGCGCCCGGCGACGTCCTCCCCCGCGAGACCGACCTCCAAGAGCGCTACCGCACCTCGCGCACCACCGTCCGCCAGGCCGTCGCCGCCTTGGAGAAGGAAGGGCTGGTCGAGAAGGTACGCCGGCGCGGAACCGTCGTCCGGCGGCCGCCCACCCGCCGGCGCATCCCGCGCTCCCGCCGGGTCCACCGCGACGCGATCGGCTACTACTTCGACACCGCGGCACAGGGCTGGCGCCCGCTCGAACCCCCCGCCGTCGGCCGCGCCCCGGCCCCCGCCGATGTCGCCCGCGCCCTGGACCTCGCCCCCGCCGCAGAGGTCGTGACCCGCTCCCGCGTGATGGGCGACCCCGACAGCGGGGACGTCACCCAGCTCGCGACGTCCTATCTCGCGCCGACGGCGGTCGACGCGCTCCCCGTCCTCGCCGAGCCCGACACCGGGCCGGGCGGGATCTACGACCGGATGGAGGACGCCGGCTACGGCCCGCTCAGATGGGAGGAGGCGGTGTCCGCCCGCATGCCGTCGCCCGACGAGGCCCGGCGGCTCGGCCTGCCCCCCGGGGTGCCGGTCCTGCGCATCACCCGCATCACGCGCGGCGCCGACGGCCGCGCCCTGGAGGTGAACGACACCCGGGTGTCGGCGGAGCGGTTCGAGGTCGTCAACGAGATCGACCGCGATCCCACGGCCGCTCCGGAGAACCCGGAAGCCCCCTCCGGGGCCCCGGTGCGGCCCGCCGGCGGCGCGCGGGCCGATCGGTGACGGGACATCCGAAAACGAGTACCGTGTGAATCCACATGCCCACTCGCCGTGATTCACCGAGTTCACCGGGTGCGGCGGAACCGGAGGTGGCGCCATGCCGGACGAGGAGGAGCTGAACGCCTTCCTGCCCCGCCTGACCCGCGAGAACCGCGACTGGTTCACCGCCCGGACCGAGACCGAGCAGGACCGCCTCTTCCGGCACTGGCGCTCCCTCGCGTTCCCCGAGTACGGCCAGGTCACCTCCCCCGGCGGCCCGTGGACCCCCCGCGACGCCGTACCGCTCGACCCCGACGTCATCGCCAACAAGGTCATCTCCGAGGCCCGCGCCTGACCTCCCGCCCGCCGAGCTGAGGCCGGCCGGCGCGGAGCGCCGCCGGAGCCCCGGCTCCCTCCGTCCGCACGGGCGCCGCTAGAGGATCAGCCCCTCCTGCACCAGCGCGACGACGATCGGGGAGACCGCCGACGCGATACCGACGATCACGGTGACGAAGATGGTGATCTTCTCGGCCTTGGTGAGCCTGTTCGGGTCGGGCCGGCCCCGGCCGCCCCTGTCCGGGCCGGCGGGCCGCGTGCCGCTCCGGCCGGCGTCCGCCTCCCGGGGCCCGCCGCCCTGGAACGCGTTGCTCTCCGCGACCGCCGCGGAGACGCCCATCCCGAAGAATCCGAAGAACACGATCGCGAAAGCCGCCAGGAGCACGATGAGGATGACGTCCAGGGCGGACCAGAGCTCATGGCGCACGAGGATCAGCAGCGGGATCCCGGCACCGATCGCGAACAGCGTACTGACGCCGAAGCTCTCCATCGACTGCCTCTTGCGGAGCCGACCGATGTCCAGCAGCGCACCGCACATGCCGATCCCGCCCAAGAGGATGGCGGCGCAGTAGAGCACGGTCTCCCAGGCGTCGGCGGCGCTCAGGATCCCCGGAAGCGCGAGGGCGACCAGGGACGCGAGGACGAGCCCCACGCCCAGCCCCACACCTTCGACCGAGTTCTTGCGGTCACTGTCCAAGAGAAGCCTCCGGGCGGCCCTCGACGACGCGGCCCTGAACCGACCCGGACGGCTCGTTCGCGGGGGCGCCGTGTCCGGCACGGCCGCCGGGGATATCACGATAGACCGTGCGCGGGTGACCGGCCACCGGCGTGACCATTCCCGCCGATATCGCGTGCGGCGCGCGGGTGACCGCCATCGGCGGACGACACAGTGAGGCGCCGCGGCGCTTGCGCGCGAGGCGGCCCGATCCGGCCGGCCGATCGGTCCGGAAAACCACCGGCAGCGGGTAGGGATGGGCGCATCGCGCCCCTGCTCCCCTGGAGGTGGTCGGGTGAACGCCCTGATAGGGACCATGCTGATCATCGGCGGCATCGGATGCCTGGCCTACGCCCTTCAAAGACGAGCTCGCCGAGATGATGGGCGACGACGGCCCGCTGAGCGTCCTGGCGGGAGCCGTAGGGGTCGCCGGCTGCGCGTTCCCCGCCGGGTTCGCCGTCGCCTACATCGCCGGAACGCTGGACGTCCGGAGGCTCGTGGACTTTCTGGCGGGAGTCCTCCAGTTCGCCGTCGTCATCGGCGTGGTGGTGGGCGGGGTCGCGAGGCGCCCCTAATTCTTGTTCCCTGTCAGGACCAGTGTGCCTCCGAGGCCGATCATCATGACGCCACCGCCGGCGCCCATGTGCGACAGGCGCTTGGGGTTGCGGGCGAACCACGTGCGAGCGGTTCCGGCCGTGAACGCCCACACGATGTCGCAGGCAAGGGCGATGGCAACGAAGATCAGCCCGAGGAGGGCGAGCTGTAGGGGGATGGCGCCGGCCTCGTAGCTGACGAACTGAGGCAGCACCGCGACGAAGAACACGACCACCTTGGGATTGGTGATACCGACAAGGAATCCCTCACGCAGCAGGCGCAACGATGACGCTCGGGTGTCGTTCGCCGCGTTCACCTCCGTGTGGGCGTTCCGGTGTCGAACGGCCTGCACTCCGAGGTAGACGAGGTAGAGAGACCCGGCGATCTTGATGATGGTGAAGACGACGACGCTTTCCGCGACGACCGCACCCACTCCCAGCGCGACGGCGGCGATCACGGGGAGCGTCCCGAGGGAGTTCCCGAGGACACTGAGAAATCCGCCCCGTCGACCGAGCGAGAGCGATCGACCGATCACGAACAGGACACTCGGCCCAGGGACGACGATGAGCACCAGGGCCGAGAGTGCGAAGGCCGCAGCGTTGGTCGCGGGAAGCATGAAGACTCCGGATGCTCGACGGGAGGACGCCCGAAGTGTAATCGTCTCCCGGTCAGTGAACCACGTTGCCCCTGGCCATGGCATCGCGACAGACGGACCAGTGTTCCGGCCCGGCACGATCGGGAACGCAGGGGCCGAGAATCGAGCGAAGGTCCGCCTACTTCACCGCGGCCTTGAGGGACCGGGACACGATCTGCTTGGCGACGGCGCCGACGATGCGGTCGCCAGAGTCCTGCTCGCTGCCCTCGGGGCGCGGACGCGCCGACGGGGGACGTTCCCCACGGCCCCCAGGCGGTGATGGCCCCGAAGTCGAGGTCGCACTACTGGTCCAAGGCTACGGCGCCGCTTGTCCGGTAGACCGCTTCCCCGTCGGTGGCCTCCCCCGACACACCAACGCGGTGACGGTGAAGTCGGAGGTCGTCACGGCGGCGGCCGTCCGGGCGGTGCGCCAGGCCGACGCGCTCGGCGCACCCCTGTCCCTGCGGCGCCTGGCCGCGATGTTCCCCGCGGCAGACGGCCGGCCCCGGTCGACGCACTGGGCCACCGGGATCAAGGAGCTGGCAGCAGCGGGTCCGGCGAACGCCGTGTCAGGGCGCCCGCGCGCACTGTCCGGCCTGTCCGTCGTACCGAACAGCGCCTGACAGGACGCCCCGGCGGGTACGCCGAAGAGGAGTGAGGGGGTGACCACGCATATGGCACCCCCTCCGCTTAGCTCGGGTGGCGCCGGTACCGGTCGATCGTGGCCTTGGTGGTCGATGCATCCTGAAATACGAGTTCCCACGGTCCGGTGTTGACGTCGAAGTCCTTACCGAAGCCGACCCACTTCCCGGCCAGGCGACGGCCCGTTGGCTCGATCAGAAGTTGAATCGCTCCGTGGTAACGCGCGCCCCTGTAGTAACCCTCTTCTGCTGTCTGTTCCGTCCAGGTGCCCGTGCACACCGCGCCGTCGATCGTGAGATCCATGGCCAGGGGAGAGCCGGAGGATTCGGGGATGCTCTGAACGGTGAGGCGATCACCATGTTGGAGTAGCACGACGTAGTGCTCTTCGGTGAACGTGGCGCCCCGACCGCTGCTGACGTAGTCATAGCGGGACAGCCATACTCCGGAGTAGTTGGCGTGTTTGTCTTCGTGGACAGACTCGTCTGTCAGCCCATCGTGACCGGCCATGTCCTGGTCCTGTCCTCGGTTGTGATTGATGGCTCCTGCTCCCAGCACCGTCGGCGCGAAGCCGAGGGATTCGATGGGAACGCCCAGGACACCCTCTAGGGCACGAGCGTAGACGGGGCGGGGGGTTGTGACACTGCCAGCTTCCCAGCGTTGGACGAGCCGCTTGGATGCCCCTTCGACTCCGGCTTTCCGTAGGGCCCGCGCCAGATCGTCTTGGCTCATCAGTCGGCTTTTCCGCGCCGCTTTCAGTGCGGTGTTCGGTGTACCCATGTCGGGGATGGTAGGCGCTCAGGCGACGAAATGACACCCAAATGACGCCTCCAATGTCGTCGGAACGACGCCTGCAGGGACGCCGCGCGCTGCGCCTTCGTCATGCGACGGTCGAACAACAAGCCCCGGCGAGCTTGTGGGAGGGCTGGCGGGGTGTGGCCGACGCTGCAACGGGAGCGCTGACATGGACAGGTACGCGATCGGCAGGAGACAGCTCGGATTCCCGAGGACCGCCATGGTCCGTCCGTATGTCCGGGTGTCCCCCGCGATGTTGGCCGCCACAAACGCGGCGCGACCGCGAGCGCAACAGCGTGGACTCAAGGCGCTGATCGCTATCGCTGCGGACCAGGTCCGGCCGTTCGCGGCCCGCCGGTTCGCCGAGGCCGGTACCCGGTGAACGCGGCCGTGGTCAGCCCCGCCCCGCTCAGCATTTCCGGTCGGGGTGTCTTCCTGCCCGGTGACCGCTACGCCCCGGAGCGCGCCGGAGAAGCCGCGCGTGACGCTGCCCTGCGCGCCGATCATCCTGCCCGCAACCTGGCCGCGTGGATCGCCGCGGAGCTGGCCCAGAACGCGGTCAGGCACTCGCGCTCCGGGGATCGGCGCGGCGAGCTGGTCGTGCACGTCGCCGCCGACCCGTACATGCTGCGGATCGAGGTGACCGACCTCGGGCCGCGCCTTGAGCGGCCGAGTGCGCCGGTCGCCGCTCCCATCCCCCGTACCCCGGGGGTGGCCGTCCGCGGCCTGACCCTGGTCAGCATGTACACCCGGGACTGGGGCTACACCGATCACCCGATCGGGTCCCGGTCGGTGTGGGCGGTGATCGAGGCGTGAGCGACGTCTTCCACCCGCACCGCTCCCACGTCGGGGTGTCCAGCAACGTCGCCCGAGAGATCTCCATCAGCGTCGGCCCCGACACGGCGATCGTGCTCTACCCGGGCGCCGCCGACCACGACCAGCAGCTTGACTACCTCGACCGTCTGGAGGCCGCGGTGCGTACCGCCCGGCACCTCATGTGTGAGGCGCGGCGCAACCAGCGGCCGGCGGTGCCCGGGTGACCCCTACCGAGTGGCTGCGGGCGCGTCACCCGGGACTGGTCGTGTGGCAGGGGACAACCACAGGCGCGTGGTGGGGGATGCACCCCGAACTGCCCGAGCTGGTCGAAGCGGCGACCCCCGAAAACCTCGACACCGACGTGCGCCGCCTCCTGGCGGAGATCCGCGCCACCCGCCGGTACCGGACGCCCTACTAGACCGCCGTGCCCGGCGTGACCCCCAGATCCCCCGAGGCGCGGCACCCAGACCGCACGCCCTGACTCGCCCGCGGGGGGAGAGGCCCGGGGCGCGCGGACGGCCGGCCCTGCGAAGGAGGCGGGGCCGGCCACCACCCCCAACCAGGACAAGGACCTGATGAACGAGCACTGCTCCCAATGTGACACCGAGATCCGCGGCAACGTCGTCGAGGCCGAGAGCGCCAAGTTCTGCTCCGAATCGTGTCGCGACAAGTTCCTGGCCTACAGCCAGACGAACGCCGCGTGGGTGCAAGGCAGGAAGCGCAAGGGCCTCTGGTACTGACCCCCAATGAGGTGAACAGGCGCTCGCCGACCCTCGACCCCCCGAAAGGAGCGCACACGTGACCGCTGAGATCGTGACAACCCGCCATGGCCAGGTTGAACGCTTCAGAACCACGCCGGTAGCGCAGTACGTTGGGCGCATGCTCGCCGACCGGCCCCCGCTTCGCATCGGCTCGCGTACCTCCCCCATGGCGATGGCCCAAGCCCGCCTCGTCCAAGACCTCATCACCAAGGCCGCCGGCGACGTTCCGACCGAGATCGTCGGTATCGAGACCTCCGGCGACCAGTGGATGGGCGACCTCGCCGAACTCGGCGGCAAGGGTGCCTTCCTCAAGGAGATCGACAGGCGCTTGGTTCTGGGCGGCGTCGACATCGCCGTGCACGCCATGAAGGACGTCCCCGGCGACGGCCCGCTGCCCGAGGGAACGGCGTTCGCCGCCTACCTTCCCCGCGATGACGTCCGCGACGTGGTGGTGATCCGGGAGGGATCGCCGTACACGTGTATGGAGGAGATGCCGGCCGGTACCCGGATCGGCACCAGCGCAGTGCGCCGCAAGGCCCAACTCCTCAAGCACCGCCCGGACCTCCACGTGGACCGCATCCGCGGCAGCGTCGATGCGCGCGTCGCACGGCTCGACGCCGAAAAGCGGTTCGAAGCGCTCGTGCTCAACGCCGCCGGGTTGCGCCGGCTGCGGATGGAGCACCGGGTCAGCGAGGTCATCGCACCCGAGGTGATGTGCCCGGCGGTGGGGTCGGGGGTCGTGGGGGTGCAGTGCAGGACGGCCGACACCGCCCTGGCGGAGCTGCTGCGGCTGCTGGACGACCCCGTGACGCGCACGCACATGGCGGCCGAGCGGACGATGCCGCACGGCCTGCGGGAGCGGTGCAACTCGCCGATCGCCGGGCACTGCCACACCACGGCGGACGGGCAGTTGAGCCTGCTCGGGATGGTGTTCACCCGGGAAGGAGGCCAGTTCGCCTACTCCCAGGAGTGGGCGCCGGCGGACAGCCCCGAGGAGCTGGGGGCGTGGGTGGCCGCTGAACTGCTGCGCAAGGGGGCGCGGGGGATCATCGACGGCAATCCGCGCTGACCGGGCGGGGTGGTGCGCGGCGGCGCAGGACACCCACTACTGTCATCACACAAAGTAGCCAATCAATACAGATGGTGACGAGATGTCAGAAACCACCCTCCTCATCGGATCCCGCGGCAGCCACCTCGCCAAAGCCATGGTCCGCGAATTCCTCGCCCCCTTGCGCACCGCCCACCCCCACATCACCTTCAAGCAGCGCACCATCATGACCAGCGGCGACAAGGACCGGGTGAGCAGCCTCCAGGCCCTCGGTAAGTCCCTCACCTCCATCTTCGCCACCCAGGTCGAAGAAGCGCTGCTGCGGGGCGAGGTCGACATCGCCGTCCACTCCCTCAAAGACCTCCCCACCACACCCACGCCCAGGACCTTCCTGGCCGTCACACCTGTCCGAGAAGACCCGCGCGACGCCCTCACCGGAACCCCCTGGGAAGGGCTTCCCGCCGGCGCCCGGATCGCCACCAGCTCCGCCCGGCGCATCGCCCAGCTCGCGCACCTGCGCCCCGATGTCACGACGGTTCCCATCCGCGGCAACGTCCCGCCGCGCCTGCGCACGACCCGGGAGATGGGGCTGCACGGCTGCCTGCTCGCCTCCTCCGGCCTGCGCCGCCTCGGCATGGGCGGCGAGATCGGTACCGACATGGACCCCGACCTGTATCCGCCGTCCCCCGCCCAAGGTGTCCTGGGCGTCCAGATCCGCGAGGACGACCGGCACCTGGCCGACCTCCTGGCGCCCCTGCACGACCCGGCCACCCATGCCGCCGTCACCGCCGAACGCGCCCTGCTCGCCGAGCTGCACGGCGGGTGCAGCGTCCCCGTCGGCGCGCTGGCCACCGTCGAGGGTGACCGGCTGCGCCTGGTCGCGCAGGTGACCGCGCTCGACGGGACCACCGCCGTGCGCACCACCCGGACCGGCCCCGCTACCGACCCCGTCGACCTCGGTAAGCGGTCGGCCATCGCCCTGCTCGAACAGGGCGCTGAGCACATCCTTTCGCAGATCAGGGACACCAAATAGCCCCAGAGGAGATGCGCCGTGGACCACCCCCCGATGACCCTGCACGACGGCGAGGCCGTCACCGGTTCCAGCCCCGTCCGCGCACGGCCGGCCGTGCGCCGGTTCCTGCATCGGGAACCGCTGACACCCGCGGACCTGTGTATGCCGCTGCTCGTGCGCCGCGGCGAGACGCTGTCCCCGGTGCCGACGGTGACCCTGGACCAGGTCGGTCCGGCGGTGCGCGAACTCGCGCGCCTCGGGGTGGGGGCGGTCAAGATCTTCGCCGAGGGCGAGCGCACCGACAGCGGCGGCGACGCGGCCTCGGCGTCCGCCCCGCTGATCCACGCGATCCAGGCCGCCAAGGACGCGGCACCCGATCTCGCCGTGATGACCGAGACCTGCCTGTGCTCCTACACCTCCTCGCGCGCGTGCGTGCTCACCGACGACCACGGCCGCTACGACCACCGTGCCACCCTCGACGTCCTCGGCGCCCAGGCGCTGCACCAAGCCGAGGTGGGCGCCGACATCCTCGGGCCCGCCGCGATGGTCGACGGCCTCACCGGGCACGTGCGCTCCGTCCTCGACGCCGGCGGGTTCCGTGACGTGGCGCTGATGCCGCACCTGATCATGACGAGCCGGATGTATGACGGGTGCCGCGCCGCGATGAACGCCGCGCCGCGCGGGAACCGCGGCGCCTTCCAGGTGCACCCCTCGCGCCCCGAACAGGCTGTGGCCGTGGCGCGGCGCATGGTCGAAGAGGGCGCCGACATGATCTTGCTCGAACCGGCCCTGCACACGATCGACCTGCTCTCTCGGCTCGGCGCTGACGGGCAGGTCAACGTGCCGTTGGTGCCGTTCTGCGTTTCGGGCGAGTGGGCGCAGCTCACCCACTCCGGAACGCGGGCGGCCGCCGACTACCTGCCCGACCTGATCGAACGGCTGGCCATGTACAAGCGATCGGGCGCGGCCGCGGTCATCACCTACAACACGCGCGAAGCCGCCCAGCACCTCGTTCGCCTGCCGCGCCCCCGGTAGGCAGACACGACGAAGCGCCCGGCCCCGGGCATGAAGCCGAGGCGGGGCATACTCGCGTCACGGTCAGGTGGCAGGCGGGGGCGGCGTCTGGGGCCGAGGGGTGTGGGGTGCGAGGTAGCCGACGACGAACACGAGCACGGTGGCGAGGGCGCCGGCGAGGGTCGGCGCGGCCACCTTGGATTCGATGTGCATGGGGGAACCGTCCTTTCGGGTCAGAGGTGGGCCTTGATGAACTGGGACATGATCTGCTTGGCGGCGGCGCCGGTGATGCGGTCGCCGAAGTCCTGGCGGCTGCCCTCGGCCTTGCGGGCGGCGAGCACCGCGGTTCCCGGCGGTTGGCGGCAGGCGCGCACGAGCACCCGGTGCCCGATCGCCCTCACCCGGACGTTCACCAGAGCGCCGGGGGCGTAGGTGAACCCCGCGCTGGTGTTGGTGCCGACCATCCCGGCCGCCGTCGCTACCGACAGGAACACGTTTCCGGCGGCGGTGAAGTGGATGCGCGCCAGGTAGTACGTGCTCGGGTCGACGTAGCGGAGCAGGAGTACTTCACGGTGCGCGCCTTGCCCATGACCGATGCCTCACGTTCAACGAC
The DNA here is from genome assembly GCF_042653925.1 of Nocardiopsis mangrovi. Taxonomy (NCBI): domain Bacteria; kingdom Bacillati; phylum Actinomycetota; class Actinomycetes; order Streptosporangiales; family Nocardiopsidaceae; genus Nocardiopsis; species Nocardiopsis mangrovi. The sequence goes on along the minus strand of NZ_JBHSFQ010000010.1, from coordinate 87,024 downwards.
GTTGATCGAGTCGGGGGCGAGCTCCGAGATCTCCATGAGGCGCATGCCGGTGTCGCGGAGCATGAGCATGATGGCGAGGTCGCGCCCGTCCCAGATGTCCTTGCCCTGCGCCTGGTCGGAGAGCTTGGTGATCTCGTCGTCCTCGAAGACGGGCACGGGCTTCTCAGTGACGGTCGGCCCCTTCATGCCGAGCATGATGGTGGGGAGCTCTTCGTCCTCGACGAACCACTTGAAGAACGCCTGGAGGCACCGGAACCGGTTGATGACGTAGGAGTCGGCGTGCCCGCGGGAGAACAGGCGGGAGAGCCAGAGTTGGATGTGCACCCGCTTGACGACTTCCCAGTCATCGATCGGGGGGAAGGTCTCTTCGTCGTCGTACTCGGCGCGGCCGTGCTCGCGGCCGACGTCGGAGCGATGGCCGCCGGCCTAGAGGTGTTCGGCGGCGAACCAGCGGATCGCGTCGGCGTACATGGTGACGGTGCGGTCGGAGCGGCCGAGGGCCTTCATGTGGGGGACGAACGGAAGTGCGGTTCGAGGGGCCCAGCGGCGAGGTTCCGGAAACCCCGCCGGGTTCCGCTTTCCCATGGTTTTCCTCTGTGGGACGGGCGCAGGCTGCGGATCGTATGTCTCGCTACACCGTTTTCCCAGGTCACCTGGTGATCGAGCCGACGAGGGGACTTGAACCCCTAACCTATCGCTTACAAGGCGATTGCTCTGCCAATTGAGCTACGTCGGCCGGTGTCGTTGACACCCAGTCGCATGTTATCGGTTGCGGGCTACTGCGTGGACGAGCGGCGGCGGGTGACCTCGTAGAGGGAGACGCCGGCCGCCACCGATGCGTTGAGGGACTCCGCGCCGGTGATGGGGATGCTCACGATCGTGTCGCAGGACTCGCGGACCAGGCGCGAGAGGCCCTTGCCCTCGGAGCCGACCACGACGACCAGGGGTCCCGTCGCGAGGTCGAGGCCGTCCAGGGGGACGTCGGCGTCGGCGTCGAGGCCGATGACGAACAGGCCCTCGGCCTTGTAGGACTCCAGGGCCCGGGTGAGGTTCGTGGCCTGGGCCACCGGCAGCCGGGCCAGGGTGCCCGCCGACGTCTTCCACGCCGCCATGGTCACCCCCGCCGAACGGCGCTCGGGGATCAGCAGCCCGTGGGCGCCGAAGGCGGCGGCCGAGCGGGTGATCGCGCCGAGGTTGTGCGGGTCGGTCACGCCGTCGAGGGCGACGATGAGCGCGGGGGAATCCGCCCGCTGGGCGGCGTCGAGCAGGTCCGCCGGGTCCCAGTACCGGTAGGGCCGCACCTGGAGGCCGACGCCCTGGTGGGCGGCGCCGGGCTGGCCGTTGCTCTCGCAGCGGCGGTCCAGCTCGGCGCGGGTGACCTCCAGGATCTCGATCCCGGCCGCGCCGGCGAGGCGGGCCGCTTCGGTGACCCGCGCATCGGGGTCGAGGCTGTTGCAGAGGAAGAACTTCGCGGCCGGAACGCCCGCGCGCAGCGCCTCGACCACCGGGTTGCGGCCGATCAGCAGCTCAGGACCCGAGCCGCCGCGGGACGCGGCGCCGCCGCCCTGGCCGCCGCCGTGCGCCGGGGAACCGTCGGCCGCCTGCGGCCGGGCGGCCGCGCGTGCGCGCGTGCGGTCGCCGTACCAGTGGCGCTCCTCGGCGGGCAGGGTGCCCTTCTTGCCTTCGAGCGACCGGCGCCCTTTGCCTCCGCTGCCCTTGGTCGGGCCCTTCTTGCTCTTCTTCGCCGGCATGAGCGCCGTCCTCCCCCTTGATCGTTTCGCACGCGTGCATGCCGGAACCGGTGGCGGCCCCGTTATCGGTGGTCGGTTCGTTGTGCGGGCATGTCCGGGCTCCCGGCGGGGCCGCGGTCGCGGCCCCGCCGGGGTACGCCCGGCCCGTCAGCCGCGCCGCAGCTCCCAGCGCGGCCCGCGCGGGGTGTCCTCGACCGCGACCCCCGCCTGGAGGAGCCGGTCGCGGATGCCGTCGGCCGCGGCGTAGTCCTTGCGGGCCCTGGCCGACTGGCGCTGCTCCAGCGCCACCGCGACCAGTGCGTCGACGACGTCGCGCAGCCCGGAGCCGTCGCCGCCCGCCCACTGCGCAGACAGCGGGTCGAGCCCCAGTACCGCCAGCATGGCACGGGCCTGGGCGACGTGGTCGGCCACCCGTTCCTTGGCGCCCTCGGTGAGGGCGGTGTTGCCGTCGCGGACGTGGCCGTGCACGACGGCGAGCGCCTGGGAGACCCCCAGGTCGTCGTCGAGCGCCGCCGCGAAGGAGTCGGGTACCCGGTAGGCGGGCTCGACCGGGCCGGTGACCTCGGTGGCGCGGGTGAGGAAGCCCTCGATGCGCTGGTACGCCGCGGCCGCCTCGCGCAGCGCGTCGTCGGAGTAGTCGATGACCGAGCGGTAGTGGGCCTGGCCCAGGTAGTAGCGCAGCTCGACCGGCCGGACCTTGCGCAGGATCTCGGGGATCAGCAGCGAGTTGCCGAGCGACTTGCTCATCTTCTCGCCGCTCATGGTGAGCAGGCCGTTGTGCAGCCAGTAGCGGGCGAAGCCGTCGCCGGCGGCACTGGACTGGGCGAGTTCGTTCTCGTGGTGCGGGAAGACGAGGTCGAGCCCCCCGCCGTGGATGTCGAAGGTGGTGCCGAGGTACTTGGTGGCCATGGCCGAGCACTCCAGGTGCCAGCCGGGCCGCCCGCGGCCCCATGGGGTGTCCCAGCTGGGCTCGCCGGGCCGGGCGCCCTTCCACAGGGCGAAATCGCGGGGGTCGCGCTTGGCGCGGTCGGAGTCGGAGTCGGCGGACGCGCGCATCTGGTCGACCCGCTGGTTGGACAGCGATCCGTAGGCGGGGAACGAGAGCACGTCGAAGTAGACGTCGCCGGAGTCGTCGGCCGCCGGGTAGGCGTGCCCGCGGTCGATCAGCCGCCGCATCAGCTCGATCATCTCGGGGACGTGCCCCGTGGCCCGCGGCTCCACCGAGGGCGGGAGGCAGCCGAGGGAGTCGTAGGCGGCGGTGAAGGCGCGCTGGTTGCGCTCGGCGACCGCCCACCACTGCACGTTCTCGGCCTGGGCGACCCTGATGATCTTGTCGTCGATGTCGGTGACGTTGCGGCACAGCGTGACGTCGAGGCCCTTGTAGGTGAGCCAGCGCCGGAGGATGTCGAAGTTCACCCCCGAGCGGATGTGCCCGATGTGCGGAGGCGCCTGCACCGTGGCACCACACAGGTACAGCGAGGCACACCCCTGGTGCAGGGGTGTGAAGTCGCGGACCTGCCGGGCACTGGTGTCGTAGAAGCGCAGACTCACACTGTCAAGGGTAGCCCTTTTCCACGCCTACCACGGTCGCCCGGTGAGGGCCAGGGCGGCCCCGGAAAAGCGGGCTCCCGTTCCCGCGACGGTGCCGTCAGGTCGGAATGACGCGACGAAATGGACATCCGCAATCCGCGGCACGACCAGGCGAAGAATCCGGCAGGTCGGGCCACCCTCAGCGGCACTTCCGTGACCCTGAGCGAAGCCGCCGCCCGTGAACTGGAGGAATTTCCTTTTCCGATACGTTCGCGGCCGCGGCGATTTCCGGTCAGTTTCAGCGGGAACCTCGTGTTCGCGCCGTTTGCTGGGCTACCCTTCTGCGCACGATGGCCGTTGAAACCTCTTCGAAAACCCCTGGTGCCCGCCGCGTCCCGGACCGGCCCGGGACCGGCCCCGGCTTCGCCGCCATCGCCCTGACGGGGCTCGGTGTGGTGGTGATCGCGGCCTGCGCCGTCCTGCTGTCCTACAACGGCATCTACCAGATCGCCCGCCAGGGCAACATCGACCCGCGGCCCGCCCACCTCTACCCCGGCGGCTTCACGCTCCTGCTGCTGATGGCGTTCTGGACCGGCTACGTGCTGCGGGCCGCACCGCGGTCGCGCCGGCTGTGGGTCGACGCGCTGATCCTGGCGATGATCCTGCTGGCGGCGGGGGCCAGCGCGCTGGAGGCCACCGGCCAGCGCCTGCTTCCGCAGGTCGCGGTCGTGCTGACCGCCGTGGCGCCCTGGCTCGCGCTGCTGGCGGCGTTCCGGTTCTTCCTGTGGGTGTGGATGCACCTGCGGGGCGAATTCCCCGACGACCGGCCGCGCCGGGCCGGCCGGGACCGGCCGCGCGGGCGCCGGCGGGAGCCCGGCCCCGACGACCCCACGGATGTGCTCACCCCCGTTCCCGCCACCACCGAGCGCCCCGGAGGCGAGGCGCCCGAACCCGCCTCTCCCGGGAGGGGAGAGGGGGAGAAACCGGACGGCCGCGCGGACGATGATGTGGCCGGCACCGCGCGTCTGGCCCCGGTGCCGCCCGCCGAGGACGGCGACCCGCCCGCGCGCGGGCGCACCCGCGGCCCGGGACCGCTGTGGCCGCGCCCTCCGGAGCCGCGCCGGGGCGGAACCGCCCCCTCCGCCCGGGTGCCGGAGCAGGGCGAGCAAGGGGAGCGGCGGCGGCAGCCGTCGCCGCGCCCGGAGCCGCCGGAGTCCTCCGACGCCCAGGCGCCGTCCGCTCCCGCGACGCCCGCCGGACCCCCTCAGGCCGCGGAGCCCCCTCTGCCCGCCAGGCGCGAGCCGGCCGACCTCATCGACCCCGAGCCCGGCACCCCGCCGCAGGGCAGCCGGCTGCCCGATACGGCCGAGCCGCTGCCGTCCGCCGCGGCCGACGACCCGCGGGACACCGCCGCCGATCCCGCGGTCACCACCGCGGCCGCGGCCGGTGCCGCCGGCGCGGCCGCCGAGAAGACGCGCGGCGCGGCGCCCGGCCCCGGCTCTTCGCCGCCTGAGCCCGTGTCCGGCCGGGTGGCGGAGGACCACGGCGCGGCCCGGGACGTCCGCGGCACCGCCGCGGAAGCCGACGACGCGGCCGAAGGTGCCCACGGCGCTCATGCCGACGGCACAGCGGGCGATGCCCGTGGACCGGCCGGGGACACCCCGGACACGGCCATCGGCACGGCCGCGGGCGCCCGCCCGCCCCGGTCCTCGGCGTCCGCCGGCGCCGACGCGGCGGAGGCCGGCTCCGCCGACGACACGGACCTGCCCCGCCGCACACCCGGCGGGATGAACGCGATCAAGCGCGCTGCGGCCGTCCAGCCCGTCGGGCGTCCGCTCACCCGCGCGGCCGGGACCGGCGCCTCCGAGGGGACCGCGGCGGACGCGGCCGATGAGGGGTTCGTGCACGACCCGGCCCCGGACGACCCCACCACCGACGAAGCGGAGCCCGGCACCCTCCCGGTACCGGCCCTCCCCCTTCCCGGAGCCGCCGCCCCGGCCGCCCCGGTCCCGGCCGACATCCCCGCCGCCGGACCGGCGACACGGCCGGAGCAGCCGTTTCCCGCGGCCCCGGCCGGCCCCGGCCGGCGGGCCGCGCCGGCCGAAGGGGAGCGGTCGACCGACGACGGCTGGGAGCCTGAGGACGACCGGCCGATCGACGAGGCCCGGCCGGCCCGCGAGGAGCGGTCCGCCGACGAGGCCGCGCAGCGCGGCGACGCGGCGTCCGTTCCCGCTCCCTCGGGCCCCGCCTTCCCCGCCGCCGCCCCGATCGAGAAGCGCCCCATGGTCCTCAAACCCCGGCGGATGCCCATGAGGGGTTTCCCACCGCCCGACCCGCCATCGCGCCGGGTCCGCAGCCAGCCCCGGCCCCCGAAGGACTGATCCGCCGCCTCCGGCACCCGACGCCCACGCGCGCCCATTGCGGGAACATCGTCACCGCGACCGCCGTGAACCGGCATGCGGAACTCCGTCGGAGCTCTCGGGTATGCGCATCGGGAGCGACCGCCAGCGGCGGCGGGCCCGTTCCTGCCTCCGGCGCCGACGCGGGCGCCACCACGCGCGAGACCGCCGGGTCCGCAGCCGGCCCCGGCGGCCCCCGAAGGACTGATCCGCGCCCCCGCCGCCGAGGCGTGCCCGCCCGGGAACGCCGTCGACGCGGGTCGCCGTGGGACCGGCGCGGGCGGCGCTGTCCGAAGCTCTCCGGTGGCCGCACCGGACACGGCCACCGGCGGCGGCGCGTCCCTACTTCTGGCGCCGAAGCGGGCACCACCACGCGGGAGACCGCCGGTACCGGCCCGCGCGGTGGCGAACCCGCGGCGGCACAGGGTGCGGTGCGGGCGGCGACGGCCCGCTGCGTCCCCGTCCCGCAAGGGCACCTGCCCGACCCGCCGCTTCGCGACCGCCCACCGGGAGTGACCGGAACATCGGACGCCGCCCACGCGAAACGCCCGGCCGGGGTGGCCCGGCCGGGCGCGCTGCCCGGTCACCGCCGGGCGGGACGTGTCGGCCCCGTCAGCAGTCCGCGGGGATGCACAGGGCCGTGGCGACCGCGGCGATGCCCTCGCCGCGGCCGGTGAGGCCGAGCCCGTCGGTGGTGGTGGCCGAAACGCTCACGGGGGCTCCCACGGCCGCGGAGAGGACGCGTTCGGCCTCGGCCCGCCTGGGGGCGAATTTCGGCCTGTTGCTGATCACCTGGACCGCGACGTTGCCGATCTCGAAGCCGGCGGCGCGCACGCGCGCCGCCGTCTCGGTCAGCAGCTCGACGCCGGAAGCCCCCTTCCAGCGGGGTTCGGAGGTGCCGAAGTGGGCACCGAGATCGCCGAGCCCGCAGGCCGAGAACAGAGCGTCACACGCGGCGTGCGCCGCGACGTCGCCGTCGGAATGGCCGCTGACGCCGTCCTCCCCGGGCCATTCAAGGCCGGCGAGGAAAAGAATGCGTCCCGACATGAATGGGTGGACGTCGGTCCCGACGCCCACCCGAGGCATTTTCACCATGAATGCAGTGGTTCTTTACGGCCTTTGTCAGTTGGTGAGGACTTCATCGAGAAGCGCCTCGGCCTTGTCCTCGTTGGTCTTTTCGGCGAGGGCGAGTTCGCTCACCAGGATCTGCCGTGCCTTGGCGAGCATGCGCTTCTCACCAGCGGAGAGCCCGCGCTCCTTGTCGCGCCGCCAGAGGTCGCGGACGACCTCCGCGACCTTGTTGACGTCGCCCGAAGCGAGCTTCTCCAGGTTCGCCTTGTAGCGCCGCGACCAGTTCGTGGGCTCCTCGGTGTGCGGTGCGCGCAACACCTCGAAGACCCGGTCCAGGCCCTCCTGGCCCACGACGTCGCGCACGCCGACGTCCTGGGCGTTCTCGGCAGGCACGCGTACCGTAAGATCACCCTTGTCGACCCGCAGGACGAGGTAGGTCCTATCCTCACCCTTAATGGTGCGAGTCTCGATCGCCTCAATACGAGCAGCCCCATGATGGGGGTAGACAACGGTGTCGCCGACCTTGAAAGTCATGTGACAAGTACCCCTTCCGCTACCACAAGGGTACCACGAATCTGTGACTTAACGTACCTATTCGGTTTACGTCCACGCAGGTCAGTGGCACATTTTAGGTCTTGACAAAGCTTACACGAGGTGCTTCCGGACCCCCCGGAAAGCCCCCGTGGGGCGGGTTTCAGCCGGTCGCCGCGCGCGCCGCCGGGCACGCAGAGTGACCGCCCCGCCGTGGCCCCGGGCACGCGAAAGGGGGCGGAACCGCGGTTCCGCCCCCTGCTCCGCGCCTCTCGGCGCCCGGTCGCGGCTGCCCCGTGCGTGATGTTCGCCACGGAGCGTCGGACGCCGTGCTAGACCTCGGGCTCGTAGTCCTTCGGCTTCTCGCCGGTGACCATGTACACCAGGTTGTCCGCAACGTGCACTGCGTGGTCGCCGAAACGCTCGTAGAAGCGGCCCGCCAGCGTGACGTCCATGGTGGCCTCCACACCGTGTGACCACCCCGGGTCGAGGATCCGCTTGAGCAGCTTGCGGCGCAGGCGGTCCATGCGGTCGTCGTCGGCGTCGAGCTCCAGCGCGGTGTCGGCGTCGCGGTTGCGGACGACGTCGCCCGCCTTGACCACGAGCAGTTCGGCCTGGTGGCCCATCTCCAAGACGATGGAGCGGAGCTCGGCGGGGATGGCGGAGTCGGGGTGGCGGCGTCTGGCGATCTTGGCGATGTGCACGGCGTGGTCGCCCATGCGTTCGAGGTCGCCGGCCATGTGCAGCGAGGTGATGATCGTACGGAGGTCGGTGGCGACGGGCTGCTGGCGTGCCATGAGGTCGAAGGCGGTGGTCTCGATCTCTTCGTCGAGCCGGTTCAGTTCTTCATCGCCGGAGATGACCTCCTGGGCGGCGTTGAGGTCGGCGTCGAGCAGAGCGGTGGTCGCGCGGGCGATCGCGTGGCGTGCCAGCCGGGTCATCTCGACCAGGCGGTCACTCAGCGAATCCAGACCTTCATGATAAGTGTCGCGCATGGCTTACATCGTCCCAGGTCGTAGCTTAATCACTTCGGAAGCATCGGTGAATATCTGCGGAACCTCGGTTGTAACACATGGTCAGACGGGTAAAGCCGGGCTCCGCCCGCTTACGATCGAATCGTGCAAGGAGAACTGCTGGCCGCGATCGCGGGACTCGTCGGGCTCGTGACAGGGGTCGCGGCCGGTCTCGCGTTCCGGATCAGCGAGACGGGCCGCAATCGCGCACCCGAGGAGCCGCAGCCCTCGTCGGAGCTGCCGCCGGGGATCGCCGAGGTCCTCGCGGCCCTGCCGTCGTCGGCGGTGGTACTCGATCCCGCCGACCGCGTCCTGCGGGCCAGCTCCGCGGCGCGCGCCTACGGGATCGTCCGCGGCGACGAGCTGGTGATAAGCGATCTGCTCGCCCTCGCCCGGCACGTGCGCCGCGACGGCGTGATCCGCGAGACCGAGATCGAGGTGGCCGTCCGCAAGTTCGGCCCCGATGCCACGTCGTTCGCCGTGCGGGTCGCCCCGCTCGGGGGAACCGGGCTGGTCCTGGTCCTCGCCGAGGACCAGACCGAGCGGCGCCGGGTCGAGGCGGTCCGCCGCGACTTCGTCGCCAACATCAGCCACGAGCTCAAGACGCCCGTGGGAGCGCTTTCGCTGCTCGCCGAGACCGTCGCCGACGCCAGTGACGACCCCGATGCCGTGCGCCGCTTCACCGGGCGCATGCAGCAGGAGGCCGCGCGGCTGACGAGCGTCATCCAGGACCTGATCACGCTCTCCCGCATCCAGGGCGCCGAGCCCATGGCCGAGCCCGACAAGGTCGTCATCGGCGAGGTCGTCGAGGAGGCGCTCGACGCCGTGCGCATGGCGGCCGACGCCAAGCAGATCTCCCTGGTGTCCAGCGGCACCGAGGGCATCGTCATCATGGGCGACGAGAGCCTGCTGGTCACGGCCATGCGCAACCTCGTGGCCAACGCCGTCGCCTACAGCCCCGAGCGCACCCGCGTCTCGGTGTCGGTCGAAGTAACCGACAACGCGGTGGAGATCAGCATCGCCGACCAGGGGATCGGGATCCCGCCGCAGGACCTGGAACGCGTCTTCGAGCGGTTCTACCGCGTGGACGCCGCCCGGAGCCGGGCGACCGGGGGCACCGGCCTCGGCCTGGCCATCGTCAAGCACATCATGACCCACCACCGTGGCGACGTCACCGTGTGGAGCAAGGAGGGGTCGGGGTCGACGTTCACTCTGCGTCTGCCCCGCCCGGAGACCCGGGAGCGACAGCGCTCCGGGGAGAACACCGATCGGGAGGCGGCACAGTGACACGCGTACTCGTCGTCGAGGACGAGGAATCCTACAGCGATGCCCTGTCGTACATGCTCCGCAAAGAGGGGTTCGAGGTCGCCGTAGCACCGACCGGGACAGTGGCGCTGGAGACCTTCGACCGCACCGGGGCCGACCTGGTGCTGCTCGACCTGATGCTGCCCGGCCTGCCGGGCACCGAGGTCTGCCGGACCCTGCGGCAGAAGTCCAATGTCCCCGTCATCATGCTGACGGCGAAGGACAGCGAGATCGACAAGGTCGTCGGCCTGGAGCTGGGCGCCGACGACTACGTCACCAAGCCGTTCTCCTCGCGGGAGCTGGTCGCGCGCATCCGCGCCGTCCTGCGCCGCCGCGGCGAGGACGAGCCGCTGCTGCCCAGCGCCCTGGAGGCCGGGCCCGTCCGCATGGACGTGGAGCGGCACGTCGTCACGGTCCGCGGCGAGGGCATCCAGCTCCCCTTGAAGGAGTTCGAGCTGCTGGAGGTGCTGCTGCGCAACGCCGGACGGGTGCTGACCCGCATGCAGCTCATCGACCGGGTCTGGGGCGCCGACTACGTGGGCGACACCAAGACCCTGGACGTGCACGTGAAGCGGTTGCGAGCGAAGATCGAGAGCGACCCCGGCGACCCCCGGTTCATCGTCACCGTGCGCGGGCTCGGCTACAAGTTCGAGCCGGGTCCCGCGGAGTAGCCGCCGGAAACGGGCGGGCGTCGTGGCGGGGTTCCCCGGGCGTCCGCCGCGTCCGTGCTCATACCTCCAGCAGGACCGTGAACGGACCGTCGTTGGTGAGCGCGACCGACATGTCCGCGCCGAACACCCCCGTCTCGACGTGCGCGCCCAGCCCCCGCAGCGCGTCCACGACCGCGTCGACCAGCGGTTCGGCGACCGGCCCGGGCGCGGCCGCCTGCCAGGTGGGCCGGCGCCCCTTGCGGGCGTCGCCGTACAGCGTGAACTGGCTGACCACCAGCAGGGGCGCACCGATGTCGGAGCAGGACCGCTCGCCGTCCAGGATGCGCAGCCGCCACATCTTCTCGGCGAGGCGGCGCGCCTCCGCTCCGGTGTCGGTGTGGGTGGCGCCGACCAGCGCCAGCAGGCCGGGGCCGGTGATCTCGCCGACGGTCTCGCCGGCCACGGTCACCGCGGCCCGGGCGACCCGTTGCACCACCGCTCGCATCGCGTCCTTTCCACCCCGGCTTCAGCCGAGGGCGCGGAACTGCCGGGTATTGGAGATGACGCCGGTGAGCGTCAGGGTGAACGACTTGATGGAGTCGGTGAAGTCCTCCAGCCGCCACTCCTCGGGCCCGACGTACCAGGGGAGTTCCTCGTCTTCGAGTTCGTCGCGGCCGGCCGAGGACACGATGCCGGCCCAGCGGTCGACGTTGTCGAAGATGATGGCGTAGGGCAGGTAGCGGGAGAAGAGGCGCACCCGGCTGCCCTGCGGGACGTGCTCGGCCTCGGGGCTGAGCAGGTAGGCGCGGAACCCCAGGGTGTGGGCGAAGACCATGCTGCCCTGCCGGGTCTTGGCCGGCATGTACTGCGCGCCGACGGTGACGGCCGCCCCGGCGATGATGACCGCGAGCCCGGTGAAGGCCGCCTGGGTGAAGACGGCGAGGAGCACCGTCAGCGCGACCCCCGCCACGGTGAGGCCGATCCCGGCGCTGGTCCACCGGTTGCGCTCCAGGTTGGGGCGGTAGGCGAACCAGCGGAGCCGGACCATGTCGCGGTACAGCTCGTCGCGCACCTCGGTGAGCCGTGCGGGGAAGTCGCTGCGCGCCAGCTCCGACACCTTGACCTGGTGCCAGTTGTGGAACAGGGCGTCGAGCAGCAGGCGCTCGTAGGGCAGCAGGTCGTCGTCGACGGGCCCCGGGCACTTGTCCAGCCGCCAGTCGACCGCGGAGAAGCGGGCGTGCGGCAGTTCGCGGATCGTGAGGTGGCCGCGCACCGCGAGGTCGACCACGGTGGCGGTGATGTCGACGACGTCGGCCTGCTCGTCGATCAGCGTGCCGATCTGGCCCGGGTGGACGCCGTCCGGCGGATGGAAGCGGAGGACGCCGGGACCGCCGCCGGGCAGCAGCGGTGCGCTGTCGCCGACGAACGCCTGCGTCTTCAGCGCGCGCTCGTCGCGCCCGCGCAGCCGGATCAGGGCCACCAGCCCGCCCACGAGGATGACCAGCACCAGTCCGAACACCCCGGAGGTGACGGGGGTGATCGCGAAGGCCGAGGTCAGGGACCAGGTGCGCTCCAGGACGGGTTCGCCCGGCGCGGTGCCGGGCGGGTAGCTCACGACGATGTCCAGGCGGTCGCCGGTGTCCATGTCGTTCTGGAGGAAGCGGGCGAGCAGCCCCTGGTGGCCGCCCATGTCGGAGGAGGTGCAGTAGATGGAGCTGCGCGGCTCCCCCGCTGTGCAGGCGAGCGCGATGGGCGGCACCCCGGCGTCGACGGCGACGGTGGTCTCGGCGACCGGGGCGCTGTAGCCGCCGACCGCGGCCCACTCCAGTTCGACCCCGTCGCCGACGGGGTCGAGGGCGCCGCGCACGCGGTATTCGAGGACGACGGATTCGGCCCCGCGCGTGTCGATCGTGAGGTCCAGGGAGGTGTCGTGGCTCCGGGCGGCGACGTCGACCTCGCCGCCGGCGGCGTCGCGGGCGGTGATGCCGGTGACCTCGAAGACGCGCTCGTGGGCGGTGTCGTAGGGCTCGCGCACGGTGAAGGTGCGGGTGAACTCGTCGGGGGCGCCGCCGCCGAAGGTGAGGGTCTCCTGGCCGTGCAGCACGCCCTCGTCGTCGAGGTCGAGCAGGATGGCGTTGCTGATGGCGGGGGCGTCGCCGGCGATCGGGACCGAGGAGTGGGTCTCGGGGGTGGTCGCGGCGCCGGCGGGCGCGGCGGCGCACACGACGACGGCCGCGGCGCACACGGACCGCATGGTCCCCACCCTCCTCATGGCGCCAGAGCCTATCCGTTCCACCGGGCCGACGCGGGCGCGGGGCGCGCGGGCGCGGCCCCACGGGGCGCGCAGGGCGGCCACCGCGGGGCGGCACGGGGTGCGCGCACGTCACCTGTCACCCGATACCGCCATAATCGTGGAGGCCGGGCACATGACGGCCGCCCGGCCGGGGGGCCGGGACACGGGGGCAGCCAGGAGGTGATTCGGCTCGATGGCCGGACACAGCACTGATACCGGGACCGCCGCGGTTCCCGGCCGGATCCGCGTGCGCGGGGACTACGAGCCCCCGGGCCACGCCGGCCGGCCGCGGCAGCCGCTGGGCCTGGGGGTGACCCTGGTCCTGGTCACCGGTCTGGGGGCGATCGGGCTCGCCGCGTTCCTCGCGGTCTCCGCTCTGTTCGGCCCGTCGGCCGCGCCCGCTCAGGCGGCCGGCGGTCCCGCCGCGTCCGAACCCGTCCCCGACGAGAACGTGCCGGCGGCCGGATCCGGCCCCGCCGTGCTCACGCAGAGCGCCCTCTACCGGAGCGGGGAGATCGCGGAGGTCACCTGCGCGGCGCCGGACCTCGACGCCGACGACAAGGAGTCGATGGAGAACTTCCTGCACGAGATCTCCGACTGCCTCGACACGGCGTGGAGCGAGCAGTTCAGCGGCACCGGGCTGGAGTTCGAACCCCCCAACCGGGTCTACTGGTACGCCTCCGGCCGCAGCCCGTGCGGCACCTACCCCACCGAGGGGACGGCGGCGTTCTACTGCCAGGCCAACAAGGGCCTGTACCTCGGGGTCGAGGACATCGTGCGCGCCTCCGGCGACAGCGAGTACCCCGAGGCGTACACGTTCCTGCTCAGCCACGAGTACGCCCACCACGTGCAGGGCGAGGCCGGGATCCTCGGCTACTTCCACACCGCCCGGGGGGCGGCCTCCGGGACGGACCGCGACCTGCTGACCCGCCGCAGCGAACTCCAGGCCAACTGCCTGGGCGGCGCGTTCCTCGGCGCGGCCGCGGGGTCCTTCCCCATCGGCCGGGACGAGCATGCGCATATCCTCGAAGATGCCGAACTGCGCGGCGACTACTCCGCCGAGGACCGCACCCACGGCTCGCCCGGCAACGGGCGGATGTGGACGGCCCACGGCATGGACCGCGCCGACCCGGCCGCCTGCAACACGTGGGCGGCACCAGAGGACGTGGTCGAGTGACCGCGGTCCGCAGACGGACCGCCTGAGGGAGATCCGGGGGCGATCGTGGATTCGGGCATGAGCGGGCACTCCGGCGGGCCGCCGGCCGGGCGGCGGCGCCCGGCCGAGGGCCGGGCGGCGCTGTACGCGGCCCTGGCCTCCCTCGTGCTGGCTCTGGCGTCCCTGACCTGGGTGACCGTCGGCGGCATGGGCGACGACGCCGCGGGCACGCAGTCCGCCGCCGATCCCTCGCAGGCGCCGTCCCCGGGGCCGGGAGCGGCCTCCTCCGGAGGGCTCGCGGGCGTGCCCGCCGACGAGTCCGGCGCGCGGCGCCCCACGGGTGAGGCCGCGCTCGTGGACAACCCGCTCTACGACACCGGCCGGCTGTCGCCGCTGCCGTGCCCGGCGCCCGGCATGGACGTCGACGACCCCGCCTCGGTGGCCGGGTTCCTCGACTCCGTCGCCGACTGCCTCGACCAGGCGTGGTCCACCCAGTTCGCGAAGGCGGGGATCCCCTTCCAGCCACCGGAGCGCGTGTTCTGGACCGAGCCGGGGACCAGCCCGTGCCGCGACTACCCTTCGGCGGCCGGGGCGTTCTACTGCCGGGCCAACGCCGGGATCTACATCGGGACCTCCGATGTCGTGGAGAAGTGGAACGGCGTGCGCAACAGCGCGGTCTACGCCTCGCTTCTCGCCCACGAGTACGGCCACCACGTGCAGGGCGAGGCCGGGCTGCTGGAGTACTACCACGAGCAGCGCCGGCTGGAGACCGAGGTCGCCGACCAGAACGCGTGGACCCGCCGCAGCGAGCTCCAGGCCAACTGCCTGGCGGGGGTCTTCCTGGGCTCGGTGCGGGTGAGCTACCCGCTCGACGAAGCGGACGTCGACCGCGTCCTCGACGACGCGTCGTCGACCGCCGACCGCGAGGACGGGCCCGAGGACGAGCGCACGCACGGTTCGGCGGACAACAGCATCCTGTGGATGGAACACGGGCTGGAGCGCCAGTCTCCGGGGGCGTGCAACACCTGGCAGGTCGCCGACGAGTCGCTGGTGCAGTGAGCGCGGCCGGGGCCGCCGCCGGCCCCGGTGCGGGGCACCAGGTGGCCGGGTCGGACCCGGTGGCCGCGGACGGCACGGCTTCCCGGCGCGCGGCGCACACGGCGCCGTGCCGGGCCGTACGGGGTCCCGCGGCCGGATCCGGCCGGGCCGGCGCTACAGGCAACGCGGGATCGCCCGTGTGAAAATCGTGCCATGCCGGATGAACGCATAGTGGAGTTGCGGATTCACGGAGTGAGCGGCGGCCAGGCCGAAGAGCTCCTCGACGTCGAACCCGCCATGCGGGTCTCGGGCGACGGCCTGGCCGGATTCTTCCGGTGGCGGCACAAGCGCGACACCGAGACCGTCCACGGTGTCCGGCGCGAGATATTCGCCTGGGGCAACCTCACCTCCGGCCGCTCCTCCCGGGCGCTGTGGCTGCTCCTCCTGCCGTTCATGCTCGTGAACATCGCCTACTGGATGCGTCCGGGGCGGCTGGACGGCCCCCGGTCGCGCGTCCACGTCGCCGCGGGGGCGGTGTACGGCCTGTCGGTGCGGCTGCTCGCGCTGAGCCTCACCGCCCTCCTCGTGCTCGCCGCCGCCGGGGTGGGCATGGACCTCGTCGGCTGGCAGTGCTCGGGCTGGGGGGACCGCTGCGCGGCGCACCGCCCGCTGCTGGGCCCCCTGTCCGCGTCGGGTTCGCCGTTCTCCCTGCCGGGCCCGGCGCTGGCGATCGGCTCGCTGCTGCCCTTGGCGGTGACCGCCGTGCTGTGGCGGCTCTCGCGGCGCACGAGCGGCGTCTACGAGGTCGCCAACGCCCCGCACGCCCCGCTCCCCCACGACACCGCCCCGCTCAGCGACCCCGGCTTCTGGCGCAACAGCAAGACCATGGGCCGGCTGCGGTCGGCGCACATCGCCGTGGCGCTCATCGTCGTCGCCGCGCTGCTGGTCATGCCGCCCCTGACCTACGACTCGGCCGCAGGAGCCGCGGGGGTCCGCACGGCCGGCGCCGTCCTCGCCGGGCTGCTGGCGGTGGCTCTGGCGCTGAGCACGGCCAGCGTGCTGGTCCCCGGCACGGACGCGGGCTGGAACCGGCGGGCCGACTTCGCCTGCGCCGCGCTGCGCAACGCCTCACTGGTCCTGCTCGGCTGCGCGCTGGCCTACGTGCTCCTACCGCGGCCGGACTGGGCGGCAGCCGGGCGGCTGCCGGGCTACGCGAGCGTCCTCAACTCGCTGTTCGCGGCGCAGTGCGTGCTCGCCGTGACCCTGGCGATCGCCGCTCTGGTCCTGTTCCGGCGCAACCCGGCGCACGACGACGCCGCGCTGGACGGTATGGCCGGACCCGTCACCGCCGTGTTCGGCGCGCTGCTGGGCGGGGTGTTCTCCGCGGCGATCGTCTACCAGACCGCCGGCCTGCTGGGCGGCTGCTACTACCCCGGCGCCGAGGCGGCCGGGTGCCTCCCGCTGCGCCCGCCCAGCGCCTACGCCTGGCTCCAGGCCGCGTTCACCATGGAGGCGGTGATCGCCACGGCGATCGGCGCCGTCCTGCTCGTCATCCTCGGGCGGCGCACCGAGAGCGAGCTCGACACCGTCGCCGCCACCTACGCGCGTCCGCGCGACGCCCAGCGCACCCGCGAGATCGCGCACGGCCGGGCGCTCGGCGGCCTCACCGAGATTCTTCCGGCGTGCCTGGCGGCCCTGCTGATCCCGGTGGTCGCGCTGGTGTCCCTGGTGCTGTACGCGGTGTGGTCCGGGCGGCTGACCGCCGGGCCCGCCGGGTACCAGCCCCTGCCGCCGGTCGCGGCCGAGGCGGCGGGCGACCCGGCCCAGGAGGCCGTCACCGCCATGGTGACCACGGGCTCGTTCCTCGGCGGGGTGTTCCTGATCGCGCTGGTGCTGCTGGGCAGCAGCGCCTACCGCAACCGGCCCACCCGTCAGGGGGTCGGGGTGCTCTGGGACATCGGGACCTTCTGGCCGCGCGTGGCCCACCCGCTGTCGCCGCCGTCCTACGCCGAGCGCGCGGTGCCGCAGCTGGTGGCACGGGTGTCGGCCATGACCGACGACGGCGACGCCGTGGTGCTGTCGGGGCACTCCCAGGGCTCGGTGCTGGCCGCGGCGACGGTGTGGCAGCTGCCGACGCGCTGCCGGGGCACCGTCGCGCTGATCACGCACGGCTCGCCGCTGTACCGGCTCTACGCCCGCTACTTCCCGGCCTACTTCGGTCCGGGGGCGCTCGCCGATATCCGCGACCGCGTATCGGGCTGGCGCAATCTGTGGCGGGCCACCGACGCGATCGGGGGCCCGATCCGCGCCGACGGCGCGACGGTCGGCTTCGCGGAGCCGCTGCCCGACCCCCGGAGCTACGACGTGCGCAAGGGGGAGGCGCTGGCCCCGGAGGTCCTCGGCCACTCCTTCTACACCCATGACCCCGCCTACGTCTCGGCGGTCGAGGCCGCCGTGGCGCGGCTGCGCACGGCCATGGGGACCGGGGCCGACCTGCACCCCGGGCTGGAGGTGCAGGTGACCGTCGTCGACGACGCCGCCATCACCGCCGTGGAAGAGGCCGTGACGGCGCTGCTGCACGCGTTCGGGTGGCGGACCGCCACCCGGCTGGCCGCCGAGCACGGTCCGTGGTTCCGCCGGTCCCGGGTGACCACGGCCGGCCCCGCGACGAGGACGGAAGTGGAGGCCCGGTTGGGGGAACTGGCCCGCGCCCTGCGGGCGCGGCCCCTCGTGCCGCCGCGGGCGGACCGCGACCCCGAACGCGCCGAGGCGGCGTCGGTCCTGCTGGCGGCGCTGGAGGCGGCGGGCGAGGCGCTGGTGCGCGTGGGGCCGCTACTGGTGGTGCGGACCGGCGGGCGGCTCACCGTGCACACGATGGAGCCGGCGGAGGAGGAGCACTTCGACCGCCACCCCCTGCTGCTGCGCGATCCGGGGGCGACGCTGGAGCAGTTGGGCGAGGTCGCGGGCGTACCGCTGCCGCGGCCGGGCGGCGCGCCGCCGACCCGGGCACAGGGCTACCAGGGACCGTAGGGACCCTCAGAGCGCCCGACATTGCGCACGGCGGGACGGACGTCGAGGATGAAGATGAGGGCGGCGATCAGCGCGAGGAACGTGAGCATGCCGGTTCCGGAGACGACCGCGAGCAGGGAGAGCGCGGTGGCCACCCCGAGCAGGCCCACCCAGAGCTTCTTGGTCTGCTTGTCCATGGCCGCGTAGGCGGGTGCGGGCGTGCGCAGTGCCTCGATGAACGCGTAGAGGGACGTGACGAAGATCGCGATGTAGATGATCTGGTACACGAGCCACATACCGGCCACGAGGAACTCCGAACCTTGGTGTCACGGACGGTCGGCCGGAGGCATTCCACCGGCTCTCCCCCAGTAAACGCCCAGGAAGCCGGAATCGTGCCCGCCCGGCCCGGATTCACATCGGCAGGTGCCACAGGGCCACCGTGGTGGCCATCAGGGTGAGCGCCGACAGCAGCACCCCGGCGGACTCCGGGAGCGACAGCTCCTTGGTGGGGTTGAGCAGGCGCGATACCCGCGTGACGACGTCGGGCTGCGGGCCGGCCGTGACGGCGAGCGCCCCGGCGGGGACGGCCGTGGTGCCCTTCGCCCCGAAGCGCAGCAGCGCCATGGCGAGCTCCTTGGCGGAGCGCTCCCGGCGCGCCTGGTCGTCGGCGCACATCTCGATCAGCAGGGCGACCGCGCTGTAGTAGGTCTCGACCATCCGCACGCGCGGGAACGCGCGCTTCAGCGACGAGAACGGGAGCAGTACGAGGTCGTGCCGCTGGCGCAGGTGCGCGTGCTCGTGGGCGATCACCGCGGCGAGCTCGCTGCGGTCGAGCACTTCGAGGGCGCCGGCGCTGATGACGACCTGCGAGCGCAGCACCCCGGGCAGGCAGTAGGCCGCGGCGGCGGGGTGGTCCAGGACCCGGGCGCCGGGGACCTGGGGGTCGTCGCGGGCGACCAGCCCCAGGAGGTCGTGGTGGCGTCTGCGCACCCGGACGACCTGGACGAACGAGGCGACGAGCCCCGAGAACAGCAGCAGGGTCAGGCCGAACGCCACGATGACGGCCCCGACCTGGGTGGCGCCGAAGGGGGTGCCGGCGAGTTCGGACAGGTAGAGGTCGTGCGCGAGGGCGTCGGCGTAGAGCGCGAACAGCCCCCCGAACACCCCCTTGCCGTAGGGCGCCAGGCCGAACGCCAGCAGCGCACCGATGGTCGAGATCCCCCAGGCCAGGCCCAGCGCCTGCCAGGCGATGACGGCCACGTAGGGGCCGCGCACGGGCCACTGGGCCCTGCGGAGTCGTGCCGCTGCGATGAAACAGCCGACTGCGATCGTGGTGAGCAGAGCGGCACTGACCATACGGCTACGTCCTTGGCTCGTCGATTTCCGCGAGTGCGCGGCGAAGCGCTTCGGCTTCATTCCCGCTCATCGAACGAACGAAAGCCGCCAAGGCGGCATCAGGGTCGCCGGTCTGCCCCAGGGCGTCGAACATCAGTTCGGATACGTAGTTCTCCCGGCTGGCTGCCGGGCGGTACCGCCACGCACGTCCTTCGCGCGCCCTGGCGACGACCCCCTTCTTGGCGAGTCGATCGAGCACCGTCATGACGGTGGTGTGCGCAAGGTCGCGTTCGGAAAGGGCGCGCCCCACCTCACGGACCGTCAGCGGCTCGTTCCTCTGCCACAGTACCTCCATCACCGCGCGTTCAAGGTCGCCGAGCCGATTCATGCGTCAAGTCTACTTCCCGTAGTACTACACACCGTCGCAGGGTCCCTGTTGCACGTCACATGCATACCCCGCCGGAGCCGGATCCATTGCCGCCGGGGCTATGACACCGATCCCGTACCGCGGCAGAAGTAGCAGTGCGGGCCGCCGCCGGGCCCGCCGGCGCCGTCGCAGCGGGGGCAGGCGCGCTCGGCTTCGGCGCCGCGGCCGCGGATGTCCTGGATCTCGGCCCGGCGCACCTCCCGTTCGCGGTAGTCGGCGACCAGGCGCTGTAGCGATCCGTCGGCGGCCATCCCCCGGAGAGTCGCGGCGAGGCGGCCGCCGGCGACGTGGTGGTCGCGGACGAACCCCACGACCACGACCGCTTCACCCATGCCGGCGTCGGTGGCGGAGAGGACGATGTTGACGGGGCTCGCGGACGTCCGCCGGGCGGGCGTATACATGGATCCCCTCCCTGATTACCCTGAGATATTGACACATCTCACAGTGTGATGATCCATTCACCGCCCCACGCCGGCCGCACCGCCGGAAAGGTACATGCCACACAATGAGCAGTGATATTCACCTCATGGGCGGGCGCCGCCCGCCGATGATTCGGCAATTCACCACGGAAACAGGGCGCCCGAATGGAAATCCGGCTCATCAAAGGAGACATCACCGACCAGCGCGTCGATGTGATCGTCAACGCCGCGAATTCGTCGCTGCTGGGCGGCTCGGGGGTCGACGGCGCCGTCCACCGGAAGGGCGGGCCGGAGATCCTCGCCGCCTGCCGCCGGCTGCGCGCGTCGACCTACGGCAAAGGTCTGCCCACAGGCGGGGCGGTGGCGACGACAGCGGGCGACCTTCCGTCACACTGGGTGATCCACACGGTGGGGCCGGTCCACAGCGCCACCGAGGATCGGACCGATCTGCTTGCAGAGTGTTACCGAAAGTCCCTTGCGATAGCGGACGAACTGGGCGCCCAATCCATCGCTTTCCCGGCCATTTCAGCAGGTGCCTACGGGTGGCCTATGCAGCACGCCGCGGATGTCGCAGTACGGACCGCATTTGCCTCCTCGACTACAGTGGGTGAAATCAGGTTCGTACTCTTCTCCACGGAGGCATTCGCGGCATTCGACCGCGCGGTCACCCGAAACCGACCGCAAGCCCCGTCCTGACCTTAGGATCCGGCTTTGTTCACGACACTCTCTCGCAGAACCTCCGTCCTTGTGGCGTCCTCTCTCGTCGTCGCGACGGCAGGCGTGCTCGCCGCCGCGCAGAGCGAGGAGCGGCGGAACCCGGCGACCGAGCCCGACACCGCCGCGGCGATGCCCCTGAGCGGCGCCGACTCCGGCGACACCCAGCGCTCCGGCCAGGCCACAGTGGACGCCCGCCCGGGGGACGTCGCCGTGTGCGATGAGCCGGGGACCGACGAGATCATCGAGGTGCCCGATGCCGGGGCGCCCGACGGCAAGCGCCCGGTCTGGGTGCGCCGTCCTCCGGGCCCCGACAGCGCCGACCTGCCCGTCCTCTACCTGCTGCACGGCTCCACGACCACGCACATGACCGTCAAGGACGCCGGCGTCGGACCGGCCATGGACGAGCAGATGTGCCGCAGCGGCGTCGAGTTCGTGATCGCGGCCCCGTTCGGCCAGGAGGTCGGCGGCCGCGACACCGAGTGGGGCGACCAGGCCGACGGCGAGTTCAACATCGAGACGTTCGTCACCGAGAAGGCCGTCGATGCGGTCGAGGGCGACAACGAGCGTCCGCGCTCGCTGCGCGCCATCGGCGGGTTCTCCATGGGCGGCTACGCCGCCGCCGCCATCCCGCTGCGCCACCCCGACCTGTACGCCCAGGCGGTGAGCTGGGCCGGGTACTTCAAGGTCGACGACCCCAGCGGCACCTTCGGCGACAACCCGGACGCCCACGCGCCCGACCAGCTGCTGGACGACCCGAAGGCGCGCGACATCCGGTTCATGCTCGTCGAGGGCCAGGAGGACTACACCCCGCTCCAGGAGGGCAGCATCAACGGCGAGGCCGAGCGCTTCGAGAAGCTGCTGGAGGAGCGCGACATCCCGGTCCGCACGGAGTACCCCGAGGGCGGGCACACGTTCGACGCGTGGACGCCGACCTTCGACGAATCCGTCGACTTCCTCGCCGAGGGCTGGACCGACGCGGCGGCCGGTCAGCACTGACCGCCCCGCGGGTCCGCCGCACACACGCCCGCCCCGTGACCACCACGGGGCGGGCGTGCCCGTGCCGGGGCCTCGGGGGGCGCGACCCCCACCCCGGAGGCGGGCGGCGCTCACCGCGAGTCCATGATGGGAACACTGTGTGCCGCCACCGCTGTTGAGAAACGCAGGTGCGCGTCGGCCGCGGACAGGATCGCAGCGCTGCGCCGGGAAGGGGACGACAGCACGTGGTGCCGGACAGCACGGACGCGCCCGCGGAGGACGCCGCGGACACCGCGGACCGACCCCTCCCCCGCCGGATCGCCTCGATCAGCCTGCACACCTCCCCCCTGGACCAGCCCGGAACGGGCGACGCGGGCGGGCTCAACGTGTACGCGGTCGAGGTCGCCACGCGCCTG
The DNA here is from genome assembly GCF_042653925.1 of Nocardiopsis mangrovi. Classification (NCBI taxonomy): domain Bacteria; kingdom Bacillati; phylum Actinomycetota; class Actinomycetes; order Streptosporangiales; family Nocardiopsidaceae; genus Nocardiopsis; species Nocardiopsis mangrovi. Next base: position 64,989 of record NZ_JBHSFQ010000010.1, on the reverse strand, counting down.
GCCCGGCGCGGGGTCGCCAGCGACGTCTTCACCCGCTCCACGCGGCCCGATCAGCCGCCCGTGGTCGAGATGACACCGGGCGTGACGGTCCGGCACATCCCGGCGGGGCCGTTCGGGACGCTCGACAAACACGCGCTCGCCCACTACCTGTGCCCGTTCATCTTCGGCGTCCTCCAGGCCGAGGCGCGCAACGATCCGGGCCACTACGGCCTCGTTCACGGCCACTACTGGCTCTCCGGGCGCGCCGGGCTGGCCGCGGCCCAGCGCTGGGGCGTCCCTCTGGTGCAGTCGATGCACACCCTGGCCCGGGTGAAGAACCTGTCCCTGGCCGACGGCGACGCCCCCGAGCCGGATTCCCGGATCCGCGGCGAGGACCACGTCGTCGGCCACGCCGACCACCTGGTGGCCAACACCGCCGTCGAGGCCGCCCAGCTCGTGGAGCACTACGGCGCCGACCCGCGCCGGATCAGCACCGTTCCGCCGGGCGTGGACCTGGACGTCTTCACCCCCGGCTCCCGCCGGAGTGCCCTGCGCCGCATCGGACTGCCCGAGGACACCGCGCTGCTGCTGTTCGTCGGACGCGTCCAGCGGCTCAAGGCGCCCGACGTGCTGCTCCGGTCCGCCGCCGCGCTGCTGGAGCGCGCGCCCCACCTGCGCGGCCGGCTGGTGGTGGCGGTCGTCGGCGGGCTGTCGGGCGGCGACACCGCCCAGCCGCGGCGCCTGGCCGAGCTGGCGCGGTCGCTGGGGATCGCCGACATCGTGCGCATGGAGCCGCCGCGGTCGCGGCGCGAACTCGCCCACTACTACCGCGCCGCGGCCGCCACGGTCGTGCCGTCGTACTCGGAGTCGTTCGGGCTGGTGGCGGTGGAGTCGGAGGCGTGCGGCACCCCGGTGGTCGCGGCGCGGGTGGGCGGCCTGCCCACGGCCGTGCGCGACGGCGTCTCGGGCGTGCTGATCGACGGCCACGACCCCGAGGACTACGCGCGGGTCCTGGAGCGCGTCATCGCCGAGCCGGCGTGGCGCGCGCGGATGGGCGCCGCCGCCGTCGCCCACGCGGCCGGCCTGAGCTGGGAGGCCACGGTCGACGGGCTGCTGGGCGTCTACCGTGGGACGCTGACGGGGAGACCGCTGCCGATCGCAGCGGGCCAATGACGACCACGGCTCCGGGGAACGACGGCCGGGCCGGAAGCGGGAGGGACGAGCGCATGGCAACGGACGCGCGGGCGGACGCCATCGCCGCGATCGAGGCGGCCGTCACCGAAGCGGAGCTGGAGTACGAGCGGCCCCGCCCCGACGCGTTCCTGGTGACCCTTCCGGGCCGGCGCAAGCTGAGGACCGTGGTCTGGCTGGGAGCGGGCGAGCACAGCCTGCTGCTGACCACCTTCTTCTGCCGCCGTCCCGACGAGAACCACGCCGGGTTCTACCGCTGGCTCATGCGCAAGAACCGGGACATGTTCGGGATGGCCTTCAGCGCCGACGAGGCCGGCGACGTCTACCTGTCGGGCCGGCTGCCGCTGGCCGGGGTCACGCCGGAGGAGGTCGACCGGCTGCTGGGCTGCGCGCTCACCTACTCCGACGACAACTTCAACCCCGCACTGGAGCGGGGCTTCGCGTCCTCGATCCGCCGCGAATGGGAATGGCGCCGCAAGAGCGGCCACAGCCTGCGCCACCTGGAGGCGTTCCGGCACCTGGTGGAGAACCCCCCGCACGCGGCGGCCGGGGGAACCGCGATCGGCGAGGCCGCGGACGGGGGCGCCGCGGACGGACCGCGGGACCCGGGCCACGCCCCCGAGACGGCCGCCGACCGCGCGGGATCGCCGGGGTGACCACTGGGGGCGTGTCCGCGTCAGGTGGCCGCCACCGGAGGGGAGCACACGGCGCGGGCGCCGGGGTATTGGCATAGACCAATGTTCGTCCCCCGATCCCCCGGCGGCCGGGGCGACTCGCTAGGGTGGCCCCCATGGGGACTCTGGTTCTACTGCGACACGGTGAGAGCGTCTGGAACGCCGAAGGTCTGTTCACCGGCTGGGTGGACGTCGACCTTTCCACGACCGGCGAGGAGGAGGCGCGCAAGGGCGGCCGGCTGCTGCACGACGCCGACCTGCGGCCCGACATCGTCCACACGTCGGTCCTGCGGCGCGCGATCCGCACCGCCGACATCGCGCTCAACGCGGCCGACCTGCACTGGCTGCCCGTGCACCGGTCCTGGCGCCTCAACGAGCGCCACTACGGGGCGCTCCAGGGCAAGGACAAGGCGCAGACCCGCAAGGAGTACGGCGACGACCAGTTCATGGTCTGGCGCCGCTCCTACGACACACCGCCGCCGCCCATCGCCGACGACGACACGTACTCCCAGGTGGGCGACCGCCGCTACGCCGACCTCCCGCCGGAGCTGATGCCGCGCACCGAGTGCCTGGCCGATGTGGTCGAGCGGATGCTGCCCTACTGGTACGACTCGATCGTCCCCGACCTCGCGGCGGGCCGCACGGTCCTGGTCACCGCGCACGGCAACTCCCTGCGGGCCCTGGTCAAGCACCTTGACGGCATCGACGACGCCACGATCGCCGGCCTGAACATCCCCACGGGCATCCCGCTCGTCTACGACCTGGACGACGCCTTCCGCCCCCGCACCCCGGGCGGCACCTACCTCGACCCCGACGCCGCAGCGGCGGCCATCGAGGCGGTCAAGAACCAGGGCAAGAAGTAGCCCCGGCGGCCCGCTCTTTCGCGCCCCCGGCCACGGATCCGCCGTGGCCGGGGGCTATTTACGGTAACGAGGTGCCTTTGGGCTGTCATATGTTGAGGAGTCCAGGTCAGGCTGCCGCCCACAAGTTGGCCGGCACATAACCTGAGGTTGACGAATGAGAGTGCGTGAGAGCCGGGGCCTTGGAGCGTTGGCCTCGCAACTTAGCCCCACTCACAGGCCGTGATGTTCTCCCCCAATGTGTCCCGGTGACGACGTCGTCAAAGTTCAATTCGTTCATTTCTTGGTCCCTTTTCACGGGACCGAGTCCACATTTCTATTTCCTTTGACCGATTGCGCCAGATGCCCCACCAAACCACCGACTACGCTGTGAAATGGAGCGCGGTGGCAGGTCCGATCACTTGCGGCAGCACCAGATCGAAGGGCGGGGACAGTCACAGCCAGTAACTCGTTGATTTAGTCGAGTCCCAAACGGGCCCTCGTTGTTGCACAAAGCTGCGAACCGTAGGAGTCACCCGGACGACAATCGAGCGGTCACCAAACCCTCGGTTCGACTCATAGAATCACCCATTCATCCGATCATCGACTATTTTCGTCAATTTCTCAAGATCGACGACTGGAGCTTGGCGCAATTCGTCTCGAAAGAGAGTTCCCGGGAGCGGCTTCTGCGTTCCCGCTGTCCCGCTTCGTCGAAACATCCAAACTCCATCCTTCAAATCAAGGATGGCCAAATTTCGTTTCAAGCGGACATCGGCATACTGACTCAAATCAAGAATGTACGCCTCGTACTTAACCCCCGGTCGATGCTGATCGGAAAGACTGGCCTGAATTAGATGCGCGAATCGCAAATCAACCAGCTGCCCGAGCATGTCGTAAAATTGATGCGACTTCTGAGAGACATCGACCCTGAAATACGTAAATCCAGCTCCCCGAACTTCGTTCGAGAGCGTGTCAAGTGCAACTTGTAGACTGTTCGCGCTATCCGATGAAACGTCTTGTCCCAAGTCCCTCCTTTTACTCGTTGCCGCCCGGTTCGCAGCATTCGCGACGTCCTCCCGCCCGATTTCCCGAGCCTTGGTACGCGATCGTGCAGCCACAATTGAAGAGGCAAAAAGGTTAAGATAATCTCGAGGCACCCCCCCAGAAGCCAAGACCAATCGCCCGAGGGCCGCGTTCTGGGCGATGCTCGTCGGTTTTGCGATTCCGGCAATAGTCGTATAGTTCGAAAGAACCGATTCCAAGAATTTTTGAGTGGACTCCGGATATTCCAGAGTGACATCTAGATCAATCTTCGAGGCGTCGTGCGGGACTTCAATCCCCATCATTGAGGAGGGCTCAAAGGGTCGAGTAAGACGCTCGATACTCGCTAATTTTATCCAGCCGTCGCAGTCGCGTAGCATCCCGGCAACAGCGTCCAGTAGATTCGGCTGTTTCGCCCCAGGGAACAAATAGAAATCATCGATGTACAGATAGAAACGAACCAAGCCCTCCCTCAGAACCGCTCGCAAAGATCTATTCAATTCGGCAATCATTTCACCCAACGCGCCCTCAGAAATCGGTCCCTCCGCGCGCAATCGAGTTAAACGGAGTTGATTCTCCTTCAGGCGGACATATGAATCTCCCTGCGATGAACCTGCATGATGAATCAATGAGTTCAAGGAAATCTCGGCGATCACAAGGAAAGCACTGGCAACATCCAGGCGTCGCAGGGTGTGAGCATTCGCCCATGCGGTGACGTGGCCATCCCTCTCCGCCATTCGTTTCGCCTCGAGAAGAAGTGCTGTTTTACCTACGCCGCGACGACCATAGACCAAATGATGCCTAGACGCCCCAATGGCAGCAAGGCTGGCCCGTGGGTCTTCCATGTACTTTAGACTTGGAAGTGCATCAGAAGTTCGCGAACGAGCCTCAAGGAGCTGAATCAGCTGGTCGACCTTTGGCCCGGAAAGCGGACTCTTGGGCTTGACCTCGCTGACGCCGCTCTCTTGAACTCGGTGAGGCCTGAAGGTCACTACTAGAGATTGATTACTGACGTCGGAAACGTCATTCAATGCTTTTTCGATGGTTCCCGCGAGACTTTGGGCGGCCACCAAGGCGTCTTCGTTGACCCAGACAACGAACCATATTTCACCCGGGAATGATCTCTCATCAACTCGCACAATCGAGATATTCGCCTCTTCAAGGGCGCTGGAAATCAAGGATTCGTAGTTGATGCTTGACATCAAATATACCCGTTCATTGAGGCGAATGATTCGCATTCTTGAAGGAATCTTGCTGCAGTTACAGCGAGCGTGCGCGAATCAGCTTCCCATTGGGCCTCGCTAATTGGATATGCATCATAATCGGCTTGATTACGCAACAATCGCGCATCTGTCAATTCACTTTCACGGTCAGCAGACCGCGGTAACGCGGATGGGAGATTCCTTGCAAGGATATTATGCCGTTCATAATCGTCACCACGGTTCTCTGCGAAAACAATAGCACGCGCCGCATGGTACATTGCATAGTAGTGACGACTGATGGCCGACCTGTACTGTAAATGACGGAGGAGATAATCCCCAGATCTTAGATGCTCACCAGCAAGCAACAACCGATCAGCGACGACCTGTTGCAGCAATTGCACCACAGGAAAAGGGTGCCTACCGACTCCTACAGGGATAGCGGAGATCGCACCACTTTTGCTCGTTGAAATGTGAAGCAACACCAAATCGGTAGGCGTGGTTACTGGCATCGCGCTGAGGAGCCCTCTCTTGCAGTGAACATTCCAGGATAGCCCAGATCCCAGCGAGAAGCCACCGCTTGTCCAACGCTTCTGACCGATACCATGCGACTCTCGCCAAGCTGCTGGTCAGCGCGGCAACAATCTCCGTCCGCGAGCCTCGATCCCAGGCGTGGCTTGCTAAACGCGTCCGGAACCCCCTTCGAAAGTTCGACGGGTGGAAGGTCAGGACACACGCACCCCACCAGACTCTTTTCCGTCGATGGCCATGGACGTCGTGTGATCACTCGAAAGATTGGCAGTGGTGTTGTGCCATGTTCCCACTCATCGCTCATCTACCATGTACTCAGGTGAACCTTGGGCGATCACCGGCTTTACGGCTCACCGGCGGAAATGTGTACTCCGACTTCGGCACCGCCCCGATAGCCGAGACCACGAAGCCCAACCAAGTCAAGGCGTCCCAGGCCACTCCAGGGGCCAACAAGTCTTCCCCGCTAATGAACTCCTGATGAGCGGCAGGCCGCTCAGTAGACCAGTGCCTGGACGTCGGGGGACATGATCTCCTCGACGAAGGTGGGGGCGCCGGCGATGCGGATGCCGGGGATCAGGTCGGCCTCGGTGAGGTCGCGGCGGGCGGCGCACTGGGTGCAGACGGTGACGCGGCCGCCCTTGAGGACGACGTCGAGGAGGTCGCTCAGCGGGGCCGCGTGGGGAAGGGAGAACTCCTCGGCGCGCCCCGGGACGGCGAACCAGCTCGCCTCGCCGGTGAGCCAGAGGGAGACCCCGACCCCGCTCGCCACCGCCGTGGCCGCCACCGTGAACGCCTGGTTGCAGCGCTCCGGACCGTCCTGACCTGCCGTGACCTTGATCACCAGAGCTCGACTCATGGGCTCAGCGTAATGCGCGTCCGGGACCGGCCCGATCCCGGGCGCGCACGCCGCCCGGGATGGGACCGCCCGGCGGGGTCCTGAGAGCGCTCAGCATGCCCCGCCGGGCGGTGCCACCGAGGCCGCCGGCGCGCTCGACCGGACCCCGCGCTGATGCCCGCGAGGCCGCCGAGAGCGCTCAGGCGGCGCCCGCGAGCATGAGCAGCAGTCCCGCGAACGCCGAGACCAGGGTTCCGCCGCTGAGCAGGACGGCGTCGGCGGCGCGGGGGCGGGCCTGGGGCTCCTCGGGGGCGGGGGTGCGCTCTATGCGCAGCCGGCCGTCGGCGGGGGCGGTGACGACGGGGTGGCCGTCGCGCAGCTCCACGGTGCCCTGCACGGTGATCGGATCGCCGGGCCGCAGGACCCACTCGCGGTACTCGAACTCGATGGTCTCGCCGCGGAAGAGGCCCGAGATGCGGCCCTTGACGCGCGGCAGGAGGTCGTCGGCGGGGGCGGGCACGCCCCTCTGCGGCCGTCCAACGACGCGTTGCAGGCACATGTCCAGGCCCGACAGCGCCGCCTCCTCGGGCGCGACCAGCACCGGCACCGTGTCGCGCCCGGCGGCGCCGGTGCCCACGATGCCGAAGAGCTCCTCGGAGCCGTGGTCGGCGATGGAGTCGCGGGCGCGCTCGCGATCGCGCTCGCCGGTGGCCGCGTCGCGGGCGGTCAGCGACCAGTAGTGCCGCAGGACCTCGTGCCCGTGCCAGACGCAGTCGGTGCGGGCCAGCCCGGACTCGATGACGCCGTCGGGGCCGGGGGCCGCCCGTCCGGTGATCTCGACCCGTTGCCCGGCCAGCGTCGCCAGCGCGCGCGGCCGCAGGTCGGCGACGGCCTTCTGGAGGGACCACCGGCGCACGGCGCGGATGGCCAGGGGGGCCAGGATCGCCGCACCGATGAGCAGGGCCGTCCCGATCGCCAGCATGTGAGGCCGCCTCTTCTCGTCTCATCCGCCGTGCCCGCCGCGGGTAGCCCAAGGGGCACCGCGGATCAGCGTCTCTTTACCAGCCGCCGCGGTGGCTTCGGCCACGGCGGGCGTCCGGCGGGGTCCGGGCCTCGTACTCCGCCCCCGCGGACGTGAACACCGTCATATCGGATCGGGGCGACCGGACCATGAATTACAGATTGATAACGTACCGTGCGGGGAGAACAGGGAGGGTCGCGGGGGCCTATGGATCCGCCCGTCCGGCCGGTGGGCCGCCGGGTCTGGTCACGGCGTTGTACGGGCCGGTGGTCCCGCGCCACTACCCTCGGACATTATGCAGCCTGAGGTACACCCCGATCTCGCGAAGATATCGTTCCTGATCGGCCGCTGGGAGGGGGTCGGCGTCGCCGGCTACCCCGACCTGGAGGAGTTCCAGTTCGGCCAGGAGATCGAGTTCACCCATAGTGGCGGTCCCCACCTGGACTACCGCAGCCGTGTCTGGCGGCTCACCGCCGATGGCCGGCCCGGTGATCTGTGGACGACCGAGTCCGGGTATTGGCGCGTCCGGCCGTCGGTGACGGAGGCGGACCACACCTCCTCCCCCGATACCCCCGCCATCCACACCGAGGTGCTCATCTCCCACCCCGAGGGCTACACCGAGGTCTACGTGGGCACGGTCTTCGCGCACCGGGTGGAGCTGTCCACCGACGTCGTGCTGCACACCGAGACCGGCCGGAAGGTGACCGCGGGGCACCGGCTCTACGGCCTGTTCGGCGACGACCGCGGAACCCTCGGCTACGCCTGGGACCTCGCCGCGGACGGCCACGACCTGCGGTCGTTCATGTCGGCCCAGCTGAAGCGGGCGGGCGGGCAACAGGTGTGACGCGCCGGGGCGCGACGGCGCCCCGAGGGCGAGGGGTGGATCCCGCCCGGCCCGGAACGACATGGTCGAGGGCGCTGGGCGGCGGCGACGGTGGTCGCGGGTCCGCCCGGGACCGCACGGAACGCGCGAGAGCGCGAGCCGGAGACGGACCCGGCGCAGGATGAACCCCCGGGCTGGCCGGTGCCGCCGTGCGGTGCCGGCCGTGCCGGATGGACAAGGTCCAGCGGCCCGGGGGTCTAGGTGTCCGTAGTGGATTCGCCGGAGCGATCCGATCACTCGTGTCGCCCTAGCGGACGGACACCTCGCATGTCCGAGACGTCTTCAAAGCCCGGATCACCTCCTTTCTTGCGTGGCACCGACAGTACGTCCGGTGCTGCGGGAGGGGCAAATGTTTTTTGCGGTGAGCGGAGAATTCCCGATACCCGGGCGGTGACCAGGCCGATCGCGGCCCCGACGCGCCCCGCCCGCTCCCGTTCCGCGCCGGCCCGGCGGGGGCGGCCCGCGCCCGGCGGCCGCGCGGAGCGGTCGCGCCGTCTGCTCATAGACTCTGGGCATGTCGCCCGACACCTGGCGCGAGGAACTGCGCTCGCGCGGCTACCGCGTGACCCCGCAGCGGCAGCTCGTCCTCGAAGCCGTCCGCGAGCTGGAGCACGCCACACCCGACGGCATCTGCGCGCGCGTGCAGCAGACCGCGTCCGGGCTGAACCTCTCCACCGTGTACCGCACGCTGGAGCTGCTGGAGCGGATCGGCCTGGTCACCCATACCCACCTGGGCGCGGGCTCGCCCTCGTACCACCTCGCCGAGGAGGCCGACCACCTGCACGTGGTGTGCCGCTCGTGCGGCGAGGTCACCGATTCCCCGCTGGACCTCGCCGACGACCTCGTGCGGCGGCTGCGCCGCGAGTCCGGCTTCGCGGCCGACGCCCGCCACCTCACGGTCTTCGGTGAGTGCCGGACCTGCGGCGACGCGAAGTGAACGGCGGCGGACGCGGGCCATTGCCGACGTGCATACCATGTGGGGTATGACTTCGCCGCTGCTGTCCCGCCACGGAGCCGTCCCCGCCGAGGCACCCGACTCCGATGTCGCCGCCCACTACGGTGAGCCCGCGCAAGAGGGGCGCGCCCTCGAACGCGGGGCGGGCTGGATCGACCGCGCGAACCGCGGCGTCGTGCGGGTCACCGGCCCCGACCGGCTGAGCTGGCTGCACAGCATCACCAGCCAGTACCTCACCGGCATCGCCCCGGGCACCTCGACCGAGGCCCTGGTCCTGGACACCAAGGGGCACTTCCGGTTCCACCTGTCGATCGTCGAGGACGGCCAGGCCGTGTGGGCGCACACCGAGCCCGGCGCCGGCGCGGAGCTCGCGGCGTTCCTCGACTCCATGCGGTTCATGCTGCGGGTGGAGGTGGCCGACCTCAGCGCGGAGCGCCGCGTCCTCACCCTGGCCGGGCCGGACCGCGCCGCAGCGCTCACGACCGCTCTGGAGGCCGCGGAGGGCTCCGCGGACCAGGACGCCGCGGCGAACGGCCCCGTCGTCCGCGAGGCCGACGACGAGACCGACCTCCTGCTGCCCCCCGATCTCCTCGTCCCCGTCACCGAGGCGCTGACCGCGGCGGGCGTCCGCCCGGTGGGGCTGTGGGCGTATGAGGCCCGCCGGATCGCCGGGCACCGGCCGCGGCTGGGGCTCGACACCGACCACCGCGCCATCCCGCACGAGATGGGCTGGGTGGAGTCGGCGGTGCACCTGGAGAAGGGCTGCTACCCGGGCCAGGAGACCGTGGCCCGGGTGCACAACCTCGGGCGGCCGCCGCGGCGGCTGGTCCTGCTGCACCTCGACGGCACGGCCGAACGGCTGCCGGAGCGCGGCGCGGCGATCGAGCTCGACGGGCGGTCGGTCGGCGCGGTCGGCTCCTCGGCCCGCCACCACGAGCTGGGCCCGATCGCCCTGGGGCTGGTGAAGCGCAACACCCCGGTCGAGGCCGAGTTCACGGTCGACGGCATCGCCGCCGCCCAAGAGCTCATCGTGCCGCCCGACACCGGCGCCAACGCCGACATCGCCCTGCGCCGCCGCCCGGCCTGAGACCCGCCCGCGCGGCGGATCCCGGCGCCCGCACCACGCGCCTGCGCGCCCGCGACCGCCGGCCATGACCCGGGCCCCGGGACCCGGGCGGTGGCCGGTCACCGCCCGGCGATCCCGCTCGTGCGGAGCGGCGACGTTCGTCGACGGCGAACGTCGCCGCTCACGGCGTCGCCCTTCGCGTGTGCGTATCGGTCAGCCCATCGCCACGTGCGGGGTGGTCACCACGTCCGGTGGCCGATGGCCTTCAGGGTTTCGTCGTCCATGTAGTCCTCGATGTCCTGGTTGCCGATCGACAGGTTGACCGCCATGATCCCGACCTGGTCGGGGTCCAGCCGGAAGGCGCACCCGATTCTGTGCTCCAGGGGCACCGTCAGGACGCGGTGGCCCGGGTCGCGCATGGTGTCCCCGTCCGCGATCAGCACGACGTCCCCCCATTCGCGCAGCACCGCCATCACCTGTTCCGGCGTGGCGCCCTCGAACGCCCGGTCGTCCACCACGTCGATGTAGTCCCCGAAATCGTCGATGGGGCCGCCGCCTCCCGGTCGGTACACCGTGTCGAGGAGCGCTTCCCAGGCGGCGTCGTCGCTGAAGTCGGTGCGCACGATCAGGTCCACGTCGTCCTGGGTGAGCAGGGGCAGCGCCGGGACCGGGGGCGTGTAGCGCGGCAGGGGGTCCAGCCGCTCCAGGTAGGAGCCCACGGGGTCGGGCAGGCCGGACTCCCAATCATCGAGGTCCTCGCCCTCCTCGGGTTCCCATTCGGGGGCGATGGGCGACCAGTCGTAGAAGTAGTCGAAGGTGATGTCCAGGTCACGGGGCAGTACCAGGTAGGTCAGGGCCGCCTGGAGGGGCGTGATCCGGAACAGGTACACGCCTCCGTCGTCCTGTTCATCGTCACGGCGGAACGCGCGCAACGGGCGCAGGTCCGGGGTGGCGGCGGTCCGCTCGGTGGCCATCAGGACCAGGTCGGGGACCCACGTCCCGTCCCGGCGCAGCGCGTCGCGCACCTCCTCGGGGGTGGCGCCCCGCCACGCGGGGTCGTCGACCACCACCAGGCGCCGGGGGATGGTCCCCTCCTCCCGCACGGGGACCTGGGGATCGCCGCCCGGGCGCGGGGCGACCAGGCCGGGCAGTTCGCCCATGCGGTGGAGCACGTCGCGCCAGGCGTCGTCGTCGTGGTCGGTGCGGATCAGCAGCATGCCGGGCACTCGCGTGCCCTCGTCGGCCGGGGGCAGGGGCAGGGCGGGACGCATCAGGGGGTACCTCGCGGTGTGTGGCGGACAGGTCGTCCGTTTCTATCCGTTCCGGCCGACAAAAAGCGGCCGGGTCCCGCCCGCGTCACGGTGCCGGAGCGCCGCCGAACGGCCGTGGGGCCGGACCTGTGCGGTCCGGCCCCACGGCGCCGTGTCGGCGGTCGGCCGTCAGAGGGCCGCGGCCAGGCGCTCCTGGTGGAGCTGTTCGCCCCAGGACGGCTGGAGGGGCGGGATCTGGCCCACGCGCCAGCGGATGAGCATGTCGGCCAGCTCGGGGTTGCGGGGCAGGGCCGGGCCGTGCAGGTAGGTGCCCAGGACCTGGCCCTGGTAGGCGCCCTCCGTGTGGCCGTCGTTGCCGATCCCCTTCACCGTCTGCGACATCGGCAGGGCCGAGGACCCCAGTGCCGTGCGGCCCTGGTGGTTCTCGAAGCCCGTGATGCGCCCGACGCCGAGCGCCGGGTCGCAGTCGGCGACGATCTCGCCCACCGCCCGGGTCTCGCCGCGCCCGCTGCGGATGTCGAGGATGCCCACCCCGGGCAGCGGGTTGTCGGCGTCGTCGCCGTAGCTCTCGCCGATGATCTGGTAGCCGGCGCAGACCGCGAACACCGCCGCGCCGCGCTCGGCCGCGCGCTTGAGGCCGCCGTCGGCGCGCAGCCGTTCGGCCGCGAGGATCTGCGGGCGGTCCTCGCCGCCCCCGAGCAGGTAGATGTCCCCCTCGACCGGGACGGCGTCGCTGGAGTGGACGTGGACGATCTCGGTCCGGATCCCGCGCAGCTCGGCCCGCCGGCGCAGGATCAGCGCGTTGCCCTGGTCGCCGTAGGTGCTGAGCAGGTCGGGATAGATCCAGACGATGCGCAGGACGCTGCTGGTGTCGCTCATGTGTCCCCTCCTCCTACTGCACGCGGCCGTAGGCCGTGCGGATCTGCTGGAACGCCGTGTAGTTGGCGATGACGTCGACCTTCGTGATGTCGGGCTGCTCGCTCTTCAGCTGCGCGAGGACCTGGTCGACGCGGTCGGCGACCTCGAACGGCACTTCGTCGGTCTCCAGCCGCAGCGCGAGGTCGGTGCGGCGCTCGCCCATGATGAACACGCGCCGCCCGCGCAGCACGGTGTAGTCGACGTCCCACAGCCAGGAGGTGTCCTTGCCGTCGGGGATCTGGGCGTTGACCGAGAGGATCACCGGCACCCGCGGCGGGTCCAGGACCGCGAAGGACTCCAGCCAGCCGGCCGGGTTCTTGGCCAGGAGGAGTCGCACCTCGACCCCGTTGGTGACGACGGAGGTGTAGCGCCCCGCCACCGAGCGGATCTCGCGCAGCCGCGGCAGCGCCTGCTTGGGGTGGATCCCGTAGGCGGCGGCGGTGGCGAGGGCGATGGCGGCGTTGGCGCGGTTGGCGTCACCGGGCAGGTTGAGCTGGAGCGGCAGCCGCACGCCGTTGGGGTCGACGATGACGTCGCTGCGGTTGTCGACCGTCCAGGTGGCGTCGGGGCGGTGCATGCCGCACTCGGGGCACTCCCAGTGGGGGTCGGGCTCCCGCTTGAGGTGCCCGCCGCACTCCGGGCAGCACCAGGAGTCCTCCTTCCACCGCTGTCCCGCCGACACCCATGTGGCGTGCCGGGCGCCCAGGCCCGCCCACGTGACGAGAGGGTCGTCGGCGTTGGCGATGACGTGCGCCTCGCTCTGCCGGAGGGCGTCGCGCCACTTCTTCGCCAGCAGGTTGATCTCGGAGGCGCGGTCCATCTGGTCCCGGCTGAGGTTCATCAGCACGACGACGGCCGGGTTGGTGGCGCTCAGCACCTGCGGCAGGTACTTCTCGTCGACCTCCAGCACGCCGTTGCGGGCGTGCGGGTGGTTCGACAGCGCGGTGATGTGGCCGGTGGGCATGTTGGCGCCGTGCTCGTTGGTGGCGATCTCGCCGAGCTCGCGCAGCGCCGCCGCGATCAGCCGGGTGGTGGTGGTCTTGCCGTTGGTGGCGCTCACCAGCGCCAGCCGCCGGCCCCGGGACAGCTGGGCGAGCAGGTCCGGTTCGACCTTCAGCGCGATCCGGCCCCCGATCACGGAGCCGTCGCCGCGGCCGGTGGCCCGGGACAGGGTCGCCGCGCCTTTGCCCAGTACCGCGGCAAGCTGGGCGCGCAAGGGAAGTTCGCTCATGATCCCCAACTCGGTTGTTGCTGGACGTACCCGCTGGAGTGCGGTACGAGGCGCCTGGTGGAGCAGGCGGTGGCTCCTGCGCCGTCGACCGCGACGCGCCCCCGGGCCGTTCCCGCCGGAAACCGCCGCGGAAGGCCCGGACCGCGCCGGGCGGTCCCCCTCCGCGTCGGGATCGGCGGTGCATCCGCCCCGGAACGGGTCGCGGTCGCCCTCCTAGCCTATTGCCAGCGGCCCGTAAACGGGCACCTCGGCCGACCGTGCCCCTTTCACCGGACGGGGGGCGGCGGTGCGCTACGGCGCGTTCCGGTCGCGTTCCCGCACCCTTGGGGCGGACCGGCGCGCGGGCGGAACGGGGCTCCTCAGGCCGTGCGCCAGTCGAGGCGTTCCGGGGGCGGGCCCAGGTTGGGCGGTGGCTCTCCGTCGGCGCCGCCACCGTCGGCGGCGGCCGGCCCCGCGACGAGGCCCGTGGGGCGGCCCGCGGCGCGGGCCGCCTCCACGGTGCCCAGGGTGGTCGCCGGAAGCGTGAGGATGCCGGGGTTGGCGTCGGCGAGCACCGGGCCGTCGGCGCCCGGCAGCAGCAGCGCGGTCGGGGGCAGGGACCGCAGGCCGTGGGCGTCGACCCGCAGCGAGCGGAGCCGCCCGGCGGCATCCCGGTCGTCGATGCCCTCGGCCTGGGCGGTGGCGCGCCCCCAGGCCGACGCCGCCCGGACGTGGCGCACGAGGTCCAGCGGCGCGACCGATGTGGCCGCGTTGCGCATGGCGACCGGCGCGGTGACCCCCACGGCGGGGTCCTCCACGTAGCTGTCGGCGACGGCGGTGCTCAGCGCCTCGCCGATGACCTCGGTGAGCGGGTGCAGCCCGACCGTCCCGCCCGCGGGCACGACCGCGTCGGCGGCGCGCACCGCGGCGTCGGAGTCGGGCTGGCGCATGAGCACGGGCAGGCTGCCCTCGGCGCCGCTGTGCCGCTCCCACGCCCCGCCCGGTTCGCCGAAGATCAGGACGAGCCCGGTTCCCGTGCCGCGGGCCGCGCGGGACAGGCGGTCGACCTCGTCGGGGGGCAGCGCGTCGGCGCCGCAGACGACGATCGTGTGCGCCCAGGAGGCCGGGGCGGCGGGTACCGCCCCGCCGTAGCGGGCCGCGCGCAGCTCCAGGAGCTCGCTCAGCGACGCCACGGTGTAGGTGCCGAAGGAGCGCGCGGCGGCGTCGCCCGAGGCGCGGTCGGTCGCGATGACCTTGACCTGGGCGTAGGGCTCCTCCGCCGCGCGGGTTCCGACCCCCTCGAACGGGGCGAGGCGGTGTTCGAGCTCCCATGCCTGTTCCACGACGGCGCGGTCGTCCCCGCAACGGGCGCGGACCTCCGCGCGCTGGGCGCCGGTGAGGAGCCGCAGAGCGGGGTCGCCGGCGGGCTCGGAGCCGTCATCGGGCGCGGCGAGGGCGCGCAGGCCGCCGATGAGCGTGGTGACGTTCACGTCCGGGCCGAGCACGTCGAACAGCCGCAGCAGCAGGTCGCGGTCTGCCTCGGGGTCGCCGGAGCCGCGGGCGGCGCGGGCGACGGAGGCGAGGATGCGCGCCCGCTGCGCCGCGGGGAGGTTGGTGCCGAGGTTCATCCGCGGCAGGTCGGCGGGCAGCACCCAGATCCGGGGCGCCACACCGGACCGCTTGACCAGCGACGCCAGGTCGCCGGCGACCGCCCGGCCGGACAGGTCGACCACGGTGAGGTCGCCGCCGCCGCGCAGGCGGGACGCGCCGATCGTGGTCAGCAGGGCCGACCACCCGGCGTCGGTGCCGCCGGCCACGGCGACGACGGAGGTGCCGGCCGGCACCGCGACCGCGTACCAGCGGGGCTGCGCCTCGAAGGCGCGCTTGTCGTCGTGCCAGGCGTTGTAGAGGGCGGCGTGCTCCTCCTGCCGTTCCCGCAGCTCCTGTTCGCGGACGCGGCGCGCGGCGTCGACGCGCTCGCGTTCCCGCAGGGCCCGTTCGCGGCCGACCCGGCGTCCCTGGAGCAGCGCCACCGATACGGGGACGGCCACGAGCACGCAGGACAGGACCCCGCCGAGGGCCACGACCCCCGGCAGCACGCGCAGGGGCCACAGCAGGACGCACAGCACGGCGAGGGCGCACAGGGCCCCCAGCGCGATCAGCAGGGGGCGGTTGGTGCGCGCCTCGGTCTCGCGCTGGACGAGCATCCACTCCTCGCTGACCGGTTCGGGGTCGGCGGGGGCGGGCCGCCGGGGCGGCGGCCCCGGCTCGGGGACGAGGATCTCGTGCCGCCACCCCAGATAGGTCGGGCCGCCGTGCACTCCAGCCGGGGAGTCGCCCACCGTGCTGCACCTCCCACCCGGCGCATGGGGGAGCCGGGTCCGCGTCCGCTCGGTACGAGCGAATCGTGCCAGGAGGTCGCGCGCTTGTCACGGAGTTGGCCGAACTCGCGGTCATTCCGCCGCATTCGTGTGCATTCGCACGGTGATCGCGTGTTTTCGCCGGTCATCCGCCGGGGTCAGAGGTTGAGCAGCACGATGCCGGAGGCCACGGCGGCGGCCGCGGCGACGCGCACCCGGCCGAAGCCCTCCTTGAAGAACAGCGCGCCGATGGCGGCGGCGAAGACGACGCTGGTCTCGCGCAGCGCGGCGACGCTCGCGAGCGTGCCGATGGTCTGCGCCCACAGCACCAGCCCGTAGGCGGTCATGGACACCAGCCCGCCGATCGACCCTATCCACCACACCGGGCGCAGCTGGGCGGCGAGCCGGCCGCGCCGCAGCACGGCCGCGGCGATCATGAAGAACGGCCCTTCGAGGACCATCAGCCAGGCGATGTAGCCCAGCGGGTTGCCCGAGGCGCGCACCCCGTACCCGTCCACGATGGTGTAGGAGGCGATGAGCAGCCCGGTGACGACGGCGGCGGCCAGCGCCGGCGCCTGGGCCCGCCCGGGACGCCCCGAGGCGAACACGAGGGCGGTCAGCCCGGCCGAGACCACGAGCACCCCGGCCAGGTGGACGGGCGACAGCTCCTCGTCCAGCAGCAGGGCGGCCCCCAGTGCCACCACCCAGGGCGAGGTACCGCGGGCCAGCGGGTACACCTGGCCGAAGTCCCCCGTCCGGTAGGAGAGCATCAGGAAGCCCATGTAGGCCACGTGCAGGGCGGCCGAGACGAGGAGCGCCGGCCACGCCGCGGGCGCCACGGGGCCGGCGAACACGGCCAGGACGGCTCCGCCGACCGCCCCCGACGCGCCGATGAGCGCGAACCCGATCAGCCGGTCGGTGATGGCGTGGGCGATGGCGTTCCACACGGCGTGCAGCAGTGCGGACGCGAGAACGGCGCCGACGACGAGGGCGTGCATGAGGGGTGGCCTCCTTGCCGCGGACCCCCCGAAGATACTCCTGCGCCCCCTGCGGGCCCCGCCCGCCCCGGGCTTCCCGCTCCTCCGCCGGCGGTGGCGCGGACGGGCCGCGTGACCGTGGGGGCGGTCGCCGGGCGGGCCGCGTGACCGTTTCGGCCGGTCGCACGGGCACCGCGGAATCGCGCCGCGGGGCTTTGCCGCGTCGGCCCCTCCTCCGTTCGGACTCGCTCAGGCCGTTCCGCGGCGCCCGGACGGCGCTCGGCGCCGGAGGCACGGGGACGTGTCCCGTGCCTCCGGCGCCGAGGGTGGGCGGTCGGGGGTCAGGCGTCGACCTGGAGGTCGATCACCTTCCCGGTCTCGGCCGTGACCGTGTACTCCGCGGTGAAGCCCTTCGAGGCCAGCACGCGGACCTTCCAGTCGCCGTCGGCGGCGAAGAACCGGAAGGTCCCTTCGCCGCCCGTGGCGACCTCGCCGACGAAGTCGTCGGCGGTGTTCAGCAGGCGCGCGTACGCGCCGCTGAGCGGGGCGCCGTCGCGCCGCACCACGCCCTGGATGACCGCCTGGTCGCCCGCGTCGACATCGGCGAGGGCGACGCCCCCGACGGGCGCTCCGCAGCTATCGGTGCTCACTTGGCCTCCCCCAGTTCCACCGGGACGCCGACCAGCGAACCGTACTCGGTCCACGAGCCGTCGTAGTTCTTCACGTTGGACAGGCCCAGCAGCTCGTGCAGGGCAAACCAGCTGTGCGAGGAGCGCTCGCCGATGCGGCAGTAGGCGATGATGTCCTTGCCCAGGTCGATGCCCGCCTCGGTGTAGAGCTCGCGCAGCTCCTCGTCGCTCTTGAAGGTGCCGTCCTCGTTGGCGGTCTTGGCCCACGGGATGTTGCGCGCGGTCGGGATGTGGCCCGGGCGCTGCGAGGTCTCCTGCGGCAGGTGCGCGGGGGCCAGCAGCTTGCCGACGAACTCGTCGGGCGAGCGCACGTCGACCAGGTCCTTGGTGCCGATCGCGGCGACGACCTCGTCGCGGAACGCGCGGATCGAGGTGTCCTGTTCCTTGGCGGTGTAATCGGTGGCGGCGCGCTCGGGCACCGCCTCGACCAGCTCGCGGGAGTCGAGCTCCCACTTCTTGCGGCCGCCGTCGAGCAGCTTGACGCCCTGGTGGCCGTAGAGCTTGAAGTACCAGTACGCGTAGGCCGCGAACCAGTTGTTGTTCCCGCCGTAGAGCACAACGGTGTCGTCGTTGGAGATGCCGCGCTCGGAGAGGAGCTTCTCGAAGCCGGTCTTGTCGACGAAGTCGCGGCGGACCGGGTCCTGGAGGTCCTTCTTCCAGTCGATCTTGACGGCGTTGCGGATGTGGCCCTTGTCGTAGGCCGAGGTGTCCTCGTCGACCTCGACGAGGACGACGTTGTCGTCGTCGAGGTGGGCCTCCACCCATTCGGCGTCCACCAGGACGTCGGAGCGGCTCATGGGGAACCTCCATTGATCGTTGTGCAGTAGGCGGTGTCGGAATGTCGGCGGGCCGGTGCCGGGTTCCGGGGCGCGGTGCCTCCTAGGAGGCTCTACCCAGCTGAACCCGGCGGACCAGCAGATACATCTCGCAGCCCAGGCAGAAGCCGAAGGCGGCGTTGAGGAAGGCGGCGAACAGGGCGAGGGCGGTGGCCGCCAGCGCGAGCCAGGGCAGCGCGAGGGCGTAGCCCGCCAGCCCCGCGACAGCGAAGGCCAGGCCGACCCCCTGCGCGAAGCGGGGCGGCGCGGCGTCCTCGGTCTCGGCCGGAGCCCCGATCCGCGGCCGGACCAGCGCCGAGAACACGAGGGCGTAGGGCGAGTAGCGGACGCCGGCGGCGACCGCGATCGCGAACACCAGCGCCTGCGCGGCCAGCGGCCAGGGGCTCTGGGCGGTCAGGGAGAGGGCGAGTACGACGGTGGTGAGGGCTGCGGCGAATCGCTGCCCCCGCGGGTCGACCTGCATATGTGGCTTCCCAGATGGGTGAGCGAGAGGGGGTCGAGTGGCGGCACGGCGGTGCGGCCTGATCCGGGACGGGCGCGGAGTGCGCCTCGGGGCTCCGCTCTAGCGGGCAGCGCGACAGAGCGCGGTGGCGACGTGGCAGAAGTCGACCGCGCGACGCTTGGTCAGGAACGCGCCCGTCGGAGAAGTCACGCTAGTGATCGTACGGGGCGGGAGCGCGGATGTCACGGGTGGGTCCCCTCACAGGCACCGGCGGACCACACAGGGTGGCGGGCGGGGGACCTCCCCCGGGGGTCAGGCGGGCGGGGCGTCCCGGTCCACGGCGGCCCCCAGAGCCGCGATCACGTCGGCCTTGCGCGGCTGCCCCGAGGCCCGGCGGACCACGCGCCCGCCGGCGTCGAGGACGAGCACGGTGGGCGTGCGCAGGATGTCCAGCCGCCGGACCAGGTCGAGCCGCGATTCGGCGTCGATCTCCGTGTGGGCGACGCCGTCGACCATCGCCCCGACCTCGGCCAGCACCCTGCGGGTGGCGCGGCAGGGCTGGCAGAAGGCCGTCGAGAACTGGACCAGGGTGGCGCGCTCGCCGAGCGCGGCACCGATGTCCTCGGCGGTCAGGACCGCGTCCCGCGCCGTGTCCGCCTCGTGCGCACCGCTCCCGTTCTCCGCCGCGCCGCTGCCGCCGGCCGGGCCCCCCGCCGCGTGCGGGCGCGCGTCCCGGGCCGCCGCGGGCGTCCGGAAGCGCCCGTTGCCGCGGCGCCACACCAGCCCGGCGCACAGGGCCGCCAGCAGGGTGGTGAGGGCGACCGCCGCCCCCGTGAACTGCCCCGGCTCCACGCGGCTACGCCTGCGGGTCGCCGCCGACCAGCGGGACCTCGGTGCCCTCGGCCGAGACCTCCACCCCGTTGGGCAGCGCCTCGATGCCGGTCACCTGGAGCCCGAACGGCAGCTGCGGGACGGGGAAGGCGAGCGTCAGCCGCTCCTGGGCGACGGCGGCGATGTCGAACGGCGATTCGTCGATCTGGATGTCGGTGGGGCTCATCGTGATCGTGTCGTCGGAGATCGCGACCTCCAGCTCGGCGGAGACCGGCACGCTGTAGCCGCCTTCGGCGAAGTCGCCGGTCATGCGCGGGCTGCCGTCCTCGTTCTCGATGACGATGCCCTCGGGGAGCCGCCGCTGGAGCTCGCTGTAGGGCAGCATCACCTTGGCCTCGGCGCTGCCGGCGACGACGCTGGGCTCGGTCAGCAGGTCGCCGAGCGGCGCCCGCACATCCTGGGCCGTGACGTCGACCCGCTCCAGCTGGATGTCGTCGACCGTGATCGCTCCGGTGACGATGTGGATCTCGGAGTACTCCCCGCCGATGGCCTGGGTGAGGAAGGGGAAGCCGCCGATGGTGACTTCGGGCTCCGAAGCCATCTCGTACTGCTGACCGACGCGGGTGGCGATCTCGCTCTGCGCGGCATAGTGCAGGCCGCGGTCGGCGACGGCGACCATGATCAGCAGAAATACCAGAAATACGAGGAACTTACGCATCGGGGTTCCAGCACGCTCCCGTTGTTTCCGGGGCTCGGCCCGTCTCCGACGCGGGGTTCGGGGGCCGCACCACGACGGCGCCCACCGGCGCCGAACTCAATGGTCTAAGGAAGGGTACTTCACGCGTTTCCCTCCTCCGCTCTCCGGGGCGGATTCTCAGCCAACTCTGACCGCGCGCTCAGGAAACGCGTGTTCGCACAGCTCAGCGGGGCATCAGCATTCCGGGGAGGTTGTCGGCCGCCGCGGCGCCCGAAAGCGCCAATTCGATCACGTTCGTGGCGACGACGCAGCCGGCGCTGCGCCGGACGAAGTCGGCGACGTGCGGCTGCTGCTCGTGCTCCTCGTGCGCCAACTCGTCGCGGTAGATCGCGTAGACGATGCGCTGCTGCGGCGCGCTGGGCACCGTGTGGCAGGCGAAGAGCAGGGTGTCGGGCTCGCGCCGGGACACCTGGTCGACGACGTCGTCGGCGTAGTCGTCGAACATGTCGCCGCGGCCGTCGACCAGCGTATAGATCGTGATGATCCCGCGCAGCCGCGACGCCACCCGGGGCGCGGGCGCAGCGGGCTCGTCGTCGTAGTCGTAGCCGTCATCGTCGTAGTCGTCGTAGTCGTCGGCCTTGCGGCGCCTGCCCCACACGTCGTCCTCCGCCTCGGAATCGTCATCGCGGCCGGCGGTGCCGTCACCCGAACGGCGCCGACCGCCCCGCCGCCTGCCGGATCGCTCCTGGGGCGGGTTCTGGGAGCGCGTGAACGCCCCCCACAGGCTGCCCACCGCGCCGAGCAGCATCACTTGGCCGAACGGCCCCAGGCCGAAGCGGCCGACCACGATCTCCAGCAGGATCGCGAGCCCGATCAGGCCGACCACCGAGAGCCGGTGGCCGAGCGCCCGGGGGCGGTCGCGCAGCGACAGCCAGGACGCGATCGCGCCGCCCAGCACCGCCACGACCGCGAAGACGTGCACGAGCAGCAGCGCACCGCGGGGGATGATGTCGTAGTGGTCGGCCATGGGCGGGTATCCGCCGTCGAACTGGCCGCGCAGCCGGTCCATGCTGAGGACCACCAGCGGCACGATGGTCAGCGTGGTCACGACCAGGCGGGCACCGAAGCGCGTGCGCGGCGACTCCACCGCGTACTCGACCACGCCCCAGGCCAGCAGCAGCGGGCCGAGCAGGCCCACGCCGATCTGGAACACGCGGAACGTCAGGCCGGAGAAGTCCAGCAGCGCCCCGGGGAAGGCGGCGCTCAACGCGATCGCCATGGACACCGCGGAGGCCACCCAGGCCGCCGTGTGCAGGCGGGGGCTCCGGTAACTACGCGCGATCAGCGCGGCGGCGGCGCTCCAGGCCACCAACGCGCAGACGAATGCCAGTCCTACCTCGACCATCCCGCTAATCATGGTGCACGTTGGACACTTGACGTGAACTCGGGCCGGGATTCATCCACCCGAAATGACCTTTTACCGGCACGTTGGGCGGAATCCGGTGATTGAGTTGTGAGTTACCTCACGAGTCATCGTCCCGCCTCCGCCAGGACGCATAGGCGACCACCGGCGGGCCGTAGGCTCGAATCATGCCGCGCCATCTCCGACGAGACGACAACGGCCGCGCCGCCCTCGCCCGGGATGCCGACACCGCCGCTGCCGACGACGAGCGCGGGATCGACGGGCCTCCGGCCGCCCGCGCCGAGGGCACCGACACGCCCGCACAGGCCCCCGCGCCCGCCGTATCCGCCGCGCCCGCGGCGCCGATCGCGTTCTTCGATGTCGACAACACGCTGATGCGCGGCGCGTCGATCTACCACTTCGCCCGCGGCCTGGCCGCCCGCGACCTCTTCACGACCCGCGACCTCCTGCGGTTCGCCTGGGGCCAGATGGTGTTCCGCGTCAGCGGGCAGGAGCGCCCCGAGCACATCAACGCCGCCCGCGAGGCGGCGCTCGCGTTCGTGGCCGGGCACGACGTCAAGGACCTCGTGTCGCTGTGCGAGGACATCTACGACGACACCATGGCCGACCGCATCTGGGAGGGCGCGCACCGGCTGATCCGCCGCCACCTCGACGCCGGACAGCGCGTGTGGCTCGTGACGGCGACCCCGTTCGAGCTCGCCGACATCATCAAGCGGCGGCTGGGCCTCGACGGCGCACTGGGCACGGTCGCCGAGACCGTCGACGGCACCTACACCGGCCGGCTCGTCGGCGACCTGCTGCACGGCCCGGCCAAGGCCACCGCGATCCGGGCCCTGGCCCGCGCCGAAGGGCTCGACCTGTCCACCTGCACGGCCTACAGCGACTCCAGCAACGACCTGCCGCTGCTCTCGGTGGTGGGCCACCCCAACGCCGTCAACCCCGACGACTCGCTGCTGGAGTACGCCAAGAAGCACGGGTGGCCGGTGCACGAGTTCCGCCGGCACCGCACGACACTGCGCGTGGGGGTGCCCGCCGCGGTCGCGGGCGCGGTGGCGGGCGGCGTGGCGGTGGGCATGATGCGGCGCCGCAGGCCCTTCTAGCGCCTACCGGCGCCGTAGAGCGCACAGCAGGCCGATGTGGACGCCGGATACCGCGGTGCGGCGGGAAACGCGGGAGGCGGGCGGTCAGCGCCCCAGGGCCGCGTGCATCCGCGGCGCCTGGTGGCCGTCCCGGCGCCCGCGCACGGGGCCGCCCGGTGTTCCGCCGGCCAGGAACGACTCGAACGCCTCCTGGGAGCTGTAGGCGGGCGTCCAGCCGAGGGCGCGTTCGAGCTTGGTGGCGTCGAGGACCCGGTCGTTGCACAGCACGCGCAGCTGATCCGGGGAGTAGCCGAGCCGGGTCCGGCGGGCCAGGCCCCCGAACACCTTGAGCCCGCGCTCGGGCACCGCGAGCCCGTGCCCGCGCACCCGGCGCAGGCACTGCGACAGCGGCAGCGACCCGGGGGCCGCGACGTTGAAGACGCCGTCGCGGTCGCCCAGCGCCATGAGGCGGACGGCCTCGGCGCCGTCGTCCTCGTGGAGGAACTGCATCCGGGGGTCGTAGCCGCGCACCATGGGAACGAACCGCAGCCCGAGGTACCGGGTCAGCGGGGTCTCCGTCGCCGGGCCGATGACGTTGGCGAAGCGCAGCACCGCGACCGACATGTCGGGCCGGCGCCGGGCCAGCCCGCGGGTGTGCAGCTCGATCTCCGCCGCGTCCTGGGCATAGGCCGAGCGCGGCAGCCGCCGCGCCTCCAGGTCCTCGGTGGAGGGCCCGGGGTCGCGGCGCGAGAAGCCGTAGACGGCCGCGCTGGAGCGCACGACCAGCCGGCGGACGGTGTGGGACCGCTGGCAGGCCGAGAGCAGCTGCATGGCCCCCAGGACGTTGTTCTCCCGCATCGCCGCCCGGCCGCGGGCGCCCCCGAGGGCCGCTGTGAGGCCCAGGTGCAGGACGGTGTCGGCCCCGGATTCCCGCACCACCCGGCTCACGCCGTCGTCGTGCAGTCCCGTGAGCGCGAACTCCGCCCGGCCCAGCGGGTGGCGGGGCGGGGCGGGGTCGACACCGATCACCCGGTCGACCCCGGGCTCGCGCGCAAGCGCCTCCGCCACCTGGGCACCCAGGTAGCGGGAGGCACCGGTGACCAGCACGACACGGCCCATGACGACACGCCTCCACGAAGGACGGGGGTTCGCGATGAAGGGGGGTGTCTCCGCGTCGGCCTCGGCCGCGCAGCGGGGGCGTCCGCGGAGCGACGAACCAGCCTACTTCTTGTTGCGACGCGCGATGCGAGTCCTCTTGAGCAGCTTGCGGTGCTTCTTCTTCGCCATGCGCTTGCGGCGCTTCTTGATGACGGAACCCATGGGATCACCTCTCGCAAACGACAAAAGAGACACGACGGTAGTACCCGTGCGAACGGCACGGGGTGCCATCGGTAAGAATGCGGCGGCGCGTCGCCCAGAGGGACATGGCGCGCGTGGCGCGCCATAGACCAACGCCGCACCCGACGCACCAGCCTACCCTCTCCGCCAAGATGTCCAGGCACCGCGGCGGCGCCGGCGGGCGCCGGGCGCCCGCCGGAGGGTACGCGGCCTCAGGCGCCGGGAACCGTGCGCCCCGGCTTGTACAGCCCCGCGGCCGGCTCGCTGTAGGCGACGCCGACGAGCCGGTGCTCCTCAAAGGTCAGCGATGTGACGCTGGCCAGGTTGCACTGGCGGCGGTCGGGCCGGTGCCAGAGCCGCTTGCGCTCCGCCGCCCGGCGGGCCATCCAGATCGGCAGCTGGTGGCTGACGCAGACGGCCTCGCGCCCCCACGCCTCCTTGCGGACGAGCTTGACGACGTCGACCATGCGCTCGACGATCTCGGTGTAGGGCTCGCCCCACGACGGCAGGAACGGGTTGTACAGCCGCCGCATCACCTGGACGTCGGTCAGGGACCGGCTCGACAGCGCCCTGCCCTGGAAGCCGTTGGCCGCCTCGATCAGGCGGTCGTCGAGCCGGATGGCCAGCCCGAACTCATCGGCCACCGGCGCCGCGGTCTCCTTGGCGCGCTCCAGCGGCGAGGAGTACAGGGCGGCGATGTCGCGCCCGGCGAACCAGGCGGCGGCGCGTTCGGCCATGCGGACGCCGTTCTCGCTCAGGTGGAACTCCGGCAGCCGCCCGTAGAGGATGCCCTCGGGGTTGTGCACTTCGCCGTGCCTGAGCAGGTGGACGACGGTGGTCGTGGTCATGTCGGGCGGCCGTTCCTTGTCAGTGGTGGTCGTGCGATGGCGCGGCCCCGCACCCGCCCCCACCTGCGGGGGCTCGGCACGAGGGGCGCCGGCGGGCGGCGTCGGATCCAACCTACCGATCTCCGCCCGCCTCGGCCGCGGCGCGTGCCGCTCTGGGCAGGGCCGACACCACGCGGTCAACGGCGGTGTCGTCGTGGGCGGCCGAGAAGAACCACGCCTCGAACGCCGCCGGCGGCAGGTAGACGCCCTGGTCCAGCATGGCGTGGAAGAACGCGGCGAAGGCGCCGGTGTCCTGGGCGCGCGCGCCGTCGAAGTCGGTGACGTCGGCGTCGGTGAAGAACACGGTGAACAGGTTGCCGCCGTGCTGGATGCGGTGGGGCACCCCGGCGGCGCTGAGGGCGGCGCCGACCTCGGCGGACACCCGGGCGGCCACGCGGTCGACGTGGGCGTAGACCTCGGGGGTGGCGTTGCGCAGCGTGGCCAGTCCCGCCGCGGTGGCCAGCGGGTTCCCCGAAAGCGTGCCCGCCTGGTACACCGGGCCCTCGGGGGCGAGCTGGTCCATGAGGTCGGCACGGCCGCCGAAGGCCGCGGCGGGCAGCCCGCCGCCCATGACCTTGCCGAAGGTCGTGAGGTCGGGCGCGACGCCCTCCAGGCCGTACCAGCCGGAGGGGCCGACCCGGAAGCCGGTGAGGACCTCGTCGAGCACCAGCAGCGCGCCGTGGGCGGCGGTGATCTCCCTGAGGCGGGCGTTGAAGCCGTCGCGGGGCGGGACGACGCCCATGTTCGCCGGGCACGCCTCGGCGATGACGCAGGCGATGTCGCCGCCCGACTCCGCGAACGCGCGCTCCACGGCCTCGATGTCGTTGTAGGGCAGCACGATCGTGTCGGCCGCACTGGCACCCGTGACGCCCGGGGTGTCGGGCAGGGCGAAGGTCGCCACGCCGGAGCCCGCGGCGGCCAGGAGGGCGTCGACGTGGCCGTGGTAGTTCCCGGCGAACTTGACCACCTTGCTGCGCCCGGTGGCGCCGCGCGCGAGCCGGATGGCCGACATGGTGGCCTCGGTCCCGGAGTTGACCAGGCGGACCTTCTCGGCCGCAGTGCGCGCCACGATCTCCTCGGCGAGTTCGACCTCGCCCGGGGTCGGGGCGCCGTAGGAGGTGCCGCGGCCGGCCGCCTCGCGCAGTGCGCCGACCACGGCGGGGTGCGCGTGGCCCAGGATCAGCGGCCCCCAGGAGCAGATGAGGTCGACATAGGTCCGGCCGTCGGCGTCGGTCAGGTACGGGCCCTCGCCCGCCACCATGAAGGGCGGGGTCCCGCCGACGGCGCCGAAGGCGCGAACGGGGGAGTTCACCCCGCCGGGGACGACGGCGCTCGCGCGTTCGAACAGCTCAACGGAGGTCTTCTGTGTACTCACCCATCCAGTGTGGCACCGCCCGCGGAGCGGCGAGCCGACGAGCGAGCGGAGGCGGCGCCGCCCCCGGCCGAAGGCCCCACGCGGCGCCGTTGAAGCCGAGCGAGGAGGCGAGCGCGACCAGGCAACACCGACGGCGAGCCGACGAGCGAGCGGAGGCGGCGCCGCCCCCGGCCGAAGGCCCCACGCGGGGCCGTTGAAGCCGAGCGAGGAGGCGAGCGCGACCAGAGAACGCGCTCTCCGGTGACCCGCCCGGACCGCGCCGGATGCCGGGGATCTCGTAGGTTGGGGGCCACCGCCCGCACGATCCGCTGAGGAGCACGATGACCGAGGTCTACGCCACCGCCGACCTGATCGACGCGCACGGAGACGCGCTCGCCAGCTGCGAGACGCAGTTCCGCCAGTTCGGCGCGCGCCGGGCGTTCCACGGGCCGATCGCGACGATCCGGTGCCACGAGGACAACGCCCTGGTGCGCGAGCAGCTCAACCAGCCCGGAGAGGGCTGGGTGCTGGTCGTCGACGGCGGCGGTTCGCTGCGCACCGCCCTGATGGGGGACATGATCGCCCGCGCCGCCACCGAGAACGGCTGGGCCGGGGTGATCATCCACGGAGCGGTCCGCGACGTCGCCGAGCTGGCCTCGATCGACATCGGCATCAAGGCCCTCGGCTCCAACCCCCGCAAGTCCGCGAAGACCGGAGCGGGCGTCCTCGACACCACCGTCGCCTTCGGCAACGCGGTCTTCAGCCCGGAAGCCTGGCTCTACAGCGACGACGACGGCATCCTCATCAGCGACGAGCAGCTGCCGCTGCCGTAGCCCGGCGCTGTGGCTAGTGCACCCACACGATCCGGACTATGGAGATCACGTTCAGGCCCTCCGGGGCCAAATACATGAAAAAACCCCGGCCTCCGAAGATGTTCAACGTCCGCAGGCCGCCCCCGTGCGCGGGCCCGCGTCCGGCGGCGGCCGCGTCAGGGCCGAGGATGGTGAGCTGTTCGGCGAGCCGTTCGACTTCGGCGACCACCTCGGCGGGCAGCCCCTTCGTGACATACAGGGCATCGGGGTTGTAGTGCCACGCCCACGCGTCACTCACGCGGCGACGACCTCGCGCTGCGCCCATTCCAGAATCTGCTGGATCTCCGCGATCACGGGGTCGAGGGTCTCCCGGTCGGACGCGGCGTCGGCCGCGGCCTCGAGCTCACGCAGACGCGCCGCGCGGTCCGGGCGACGCTGGATCGCGACGACCTCCCCCCAGTACTGGAGGAACGCGCGAAGGGGAGCCGTGGTGCTCTGGGCGGCCGCCTGTTCCACCGCTTGGTCGAGATGCTCGCCGAACGACGGCAGCCGGGCCGGGGCGATCTGGGCGATGGCCGTGCGCAGCGCCGCGGGCGTGAGGGCCGGCATGGAGATCAACGGTGCGTCGGACGGGAAGTGCTGCTCGGTCATCACCCTGCTCCTGGACGATCGACGCGAAGGCCGATCCGCGTGTGCTGCGCTACATGGTCTGAGGTCCCAGGTTATGCGGTGGAGCCCCGGATGGGCACGAGGTCCGGGATAATTCGGCGCCGGTCTCACCCGTTCGGCTGGGGCGTGAACTCCTCGCAGGCGTCGGAGAGGATGTCGAGGACGGGGATGGGGTCGGGGAGGTCGGCGTGGGGTTCGCCGGGGTGGGGGGCGCGGATCCAGGCGACGCTGTTGCCCGACGGGAGGGGGGACGGCGGGGCCAGGACGTAGCTGTCGCGGCAGTGCCAGCGCAGGCCCGGGGTGTCGGTGATGGTCTCGGGGACGCAGTCGAGGTGGCAGGACCACCACTCGTCCTCGTCGGCCGGTGAACGGGTGGCCACATAGAACAGGTAGCGCTGGGCGTCGACCGCGGCGACCGGGCCGGCGTGCACCCCGGCGCGGCCCATGCGGGCCAGCGCCATGACCCCGGCTCCGGCCGGGACGTCGAAGACGTCGAAGACCCGGCCCGTCGGCAGGATCACGTTGGCGTCGGGGGTGGCCGCCCACCAGCGCCGGATGGTGCCGGGATCGGTGGTGGCCTCCAGGCCCCACGCCGCCGACATCGGATGCGCGCCGGGGTCGGGACAGCCCATGCGGTCGCAGCCGCACGCGCGCCCGCCGCCCGTGGCGGGCGCCGCGCCGCGGCACACCGGCCAGCCCATGGCCGCGTACTCCAGGGCGGCCGCCACCATGCTGACCACCGGCTGCCGGCGCCGCCGCCGGTAGACCACCTCTGCCATCGATGCTCCGTTCCCGTCTCGGATCCCGTGTCCCGTCACGCTCCCAGGACCCGATCCGGCCGGGAAGCGGTTCTTCCCGTCAGCGGAGCATGCGCGCCGCTTCCGTGGCCCAATAGGTCAGGATCTGGCCCGCCCCGGCCCGCCGGAACGCGGTGAGCGTCTCCAGGATGGCGCGCTCGCGGTCGACCCAGCCGCGCTCGGCGGCGGCCTCGACCATCGCGTACTCGCCGCTGACCTGGTAGGCCGATACCGGCACCCGGACCTGCTCGGCGACCTTGGCCACGACGTCCAGGTAGGCCAGGCCCGGTTTCACCATCACCATGTCGGCGCCCTCGGCGATGTCCAGCTCGACCTCGCGCAGGGACTCCCGAACGTTGGCGGGGTCCTGCTGGTAGCCCGTACGGTCGCCGAACCGGGGCGCGCCCTCGGCCGCCTCGCGGAACGGGCCGTAGAACGCCGAGGCGTACTTGACGGCGTAGGCGAGGATCGCGACATCGGTGTAGCCGGCCCGGTCCAGCGCGGCGCGGATCGCCCCGACCTGGCCGTCCATCATGCCGCTGGGCCCCACGACCTGCACGCCCGCGGCGGCCTGCGCCACGGCGATCGCGGCGTAGCGCTCCAGGGTGGCGTCGTTGTCGACCTCGCCGGTGGGGGTGAGCAGCCCGCAGTGCCCGTGGGAGGTGTACTCGTCCAGGCACAGGTCGGCCATGAGCACGATGTCGTCGCCGAGGTCCGTGGTCAGGTCGCGCAGCGCCTGCTGCACGATGCCGCCCGGGTCGTCGGCGGCCGATCCGCGCTCGTCCTTGAACTCGGGGATACCGAACAGCATCAGCCCGCCGACCCCGGCCTCGGCGGCCTCCTTCGCCGCCGCGCGCAGGCTGTCGCGGGTGTGCTGGACGACGCCCGGCATCGAGCTCACCGGGTTCGGTTCGCCGATGCCCTCCTTGACGAACATCGGCAGGATGAGGTCCTCAGGGCGCACCCGGGTCTCGGCGACCAGCCGGCGCAGCGCCGGCGTGCGGCGCAGCCGGCGGGGACGTACCACGGGAAAACGGGCACTCATGAGTGGGTCGGACCCCCTGGGTCTGCGGAGCGTCCGGGCCGCCGTGCGGCGGGGCGGCCGGACGCGGGACGGATGAATGGTCGAACAGGGCCGGTGGCGCGGGCGGTCAGACGGTCTTGCGCCGCCTGCCGCGCCGCTTCTGGCTGGGCTTGAGAACGGGCTTCCCGGCCGCGACGGCCTCGGCCCGCTGAGCCGCACCGTACTCCGAAAGCGCCTCCGCGAGGGCGGAAACCGAGGTTTTGGGGGCGACCACATCGACGCGCAGGCCGAATTCCGCCGCCGTCTTGGCGGTCTCGGGGCCGATCACGGCGATCACCGTGGTGTTGTGCGGCTTGCCCGCGATCCCCACGAGGTTGCGCACGGTGGAGGAGGACGTGAACAGCACCGCGTCGAACCCGCCGCCCTTGATCGCCTCGCGGATGGGCGCGGGCGGCGGCGCGGCGCGCACGGTGCGGTAGGCGGTGACGTCGTCGACCTCCCAGCCGAGGTCGGCGAGCCCCGCCGCGAGCGCCTCGGTGGCGATGTCGGCGCGCGGCAGCAGCACCCGCTCGATCGGGTCCAGCTCGGCGTCGTAGGGCGGCCACACCTCGACCAGCCCCGTGCCCGACTGGCGGTCGGCCGGCGGCAGGAGGTCGGGCTGGATGCCGAACTCGCGCAGGGAGGCGGCGGTCTGCTCGCCCACGGCGGCGACCTTCACCCCCGCGAACGCGCGGGCGTCCAGGCCGTACTCCTCGAACCGCTCGCGGATGGCCTTGACCGCGTTCACCGAGGTGAACGCCACCCACTGGTAGCGCCCCGTGACCAGGCCGCGCACCGCGCGCTCCATCTGCTGCGGGGTGCGGGGCGGCTCCACCGAGATGGTGGGGACCTCCTCGGGGACCGCCCCGTAGCCGCGCAGCTGCTCGGACAGGTGGGCCGCCTGCTCCTTGGTGCGCGGGACCAGGACGCGCCAGCCGAACAGCGGGCGCCCCTCGAACCACGACAGGTCCTTCTGCCCGCCGACGCCCGGCCCCATGACGAACATGGCGGGCGCGACGATGTTGTTGCCCTTGGCGTCGGCCGCCTTCAGGTCGGCGGTGAGCCGCGACAGGGAGGACAGCACGGTGCTCTGGTCGGTGGTGCTGCCCATGCGGGTGACGGCGACCGGGGTCGTACCCGGCCGGCCGGCGGCGATGAGCGACTTGCACAGGCGGTCGTAGCCCAGGCCCGGCCGGGCGCCGTCGTCGTCCGCGTCGATGTCGGGGAAGAGCACGACCAGCGTCGCGTCGCCGTCGGCCAGGCGGCCCCAGTCGAGGTCGGGCTGGTGGCCGTCGACCACGCGCACCTCGCCGGTGCCCTTGGGCATCAGCGGGATGCCGGCGAAGGCCGGGACCGCGGTCACGGAGGACAGCCCCGGCACGATCTCGAACTCCACCCCCGCGCGCAGGCAGGCCGCGGCCAGATCCGCGCCGCGACAGCCGAACAGCGGATCTCCGCTGTAGAGCCGCACCACGCGGCGCCCCTCGCGGGCGTGGCCGATGGCGAACGCGTCGATCTCGCCGCCGCATTCGGCGGGCTCGACCACCTGGACGTCGTCGCGGCAATGGGCGAGCAGCTCCCGGCGGTACCGGGCGAGTTCGGGGCCGGGCTCGCGGACGAGGACGACGACGTCGGCCCGCTCCAGCAGGGCGGCGCCACGCAGGGTCAGCAGTTCCGGGGCGCCGGGCCCGGCCCCGACCAGGCCGACGTGCCCGGCCGCGGGCGCGGCCTGCGCCGCCGGCCCGGACTCCTGGGTCTCACTCTGCGGATTCACTGTGCGCTCGCTCCTTGGTTCCTCTGCTCCGGCGTCCCCGTCCCTGTCCGATCATGGCGGGACGCCGCTCCCCCCGCCCGGCCGCCGCGCCCGCGGCGGTCCGGCTCACGGCCGCGTGCCCCGCGCCTCCGCGGCGGCCGCGGCCACGATCCGGCCGGCGCCCGCGGCGATCATCTCGCGTGCCAGCTCCCGGCCCAGCTCCTCCGCTGCGGCGGTGGCGCCGGGCCCGTCCGGGTCGATGGCGACCGCGCGCGCCCGGCGCACCGCGGCGGTGCCGTCGGTGGCGACCACGGCGGCGCGCAGCATCAGCCGGCCGTCGGCCGTCGGCTGGGCGTGGGCCCCCACGGGGGCGGCGCAGCCGGCCTCCAGCTCGGCCAGGACGGTCCGCTCGGCGGTGACCGCCACGCGGGTGGCGGCGTGGTCGACCTCGGACAGGTAGCCGAGGTCGGCCGCCGCGCGCTCGCCGCGGCACTCGACCGCCAGCGCCCCCTGGCCGGGGGCGGGCAGCACCTGCTCGGGCTCGAACACATCGGTGACGTCGTCGATCCGGCCCACCCGGACCAGTCCGGCGTAGGCGAGCACCACGGCGTCGAGTTCGCCGGAGGTCACCTTGCCCAGCCGGGTCTCGGCGTTGCCGCGGATGGGAACGAAGGAGAGGTCGGGGCGCAGCGCGGCCAGCTGGGCGACCCGGCGCGGCGACCCGGTGCCCACGGTCGCTCCCGCGGGCAGGTCGGCGAACTTCAGGCCGTCGCGGGCGCACAGGGCGTCGCGCGGGTCGTCGCGCTCGGGGATGGCGGCGAGGACGAGGCCGTCGGCCGGGGCCGTGGGCAGGTCCTTCAGCGAGTGCACCGCGAAGTCGACGGTCCCCGCGGTGAGCTCGTCGCGCAGCGCGGTGACGAACACGCCGGTGCCGCCGAGCTGGGTGAGGTGCGCCTTGGTCACGTCGCCGAAGCTGGTGATCAGCTCCAGCTCGATCGGCACCCCGGTGCGGGCGGTGATGAGGTCGGCCACCATCCGCGACTGGGTGGTGGCCATGGTGCTGCGGCGGGTACCGAGCCGCGCCGGTGCGTCGGTGGTCATGGGCGGTTCTCCTGGAGGCCGCCCGTACGGTCGAGCGGCGCCGGCGGCTGGACGGTTTCGGCGCGGGTGACGGCCTCGGGGGAGGCCGGGTCGAGGTCGAAGAGCTCGCGCAGGGCGGCTTCGTAGGAGCCGCCGTCGGGACGGGCGGCCAGCTCCTTCACCCGGACGGTGGGCTGGTGCAGCAGCTTGTCGACGACGCGCCGCATGGCGTGGGTGACCTCGCCGCGGGTCTTGTCGTCGAGGTCGGGCAGCCGGCCGTTCAGCCGCTGCAACTCGGTGTCGACCACCGTGCGGGCCTTGCTGCGCAGCGCCACGACGGTCGGCGCGACCTGCTCGGCGCGGCGCACCGCGCCGTATTCGGCGACCTCTTCGTCGACGATCCCGCGCACGACGGAGATGGCCCCGGCGCGTCCCGGCGTGTCGTCGGCGCCCTCCGCGGCGGCCTGCCGCAGGTCCTCGATGTCGACCAGGTGCACGCCGGGCAGCTCCCGCACGGCCGGGTCGATGTCGCGGGGCAGCGCGAGGTCGAGGAAGACCAGCGGGCGGCGGCGGTCGGCGCCCACGGCGCCGAGGACCTGGTCGCGGGTGAGGACGAGCCCCTGCGCCCCGGTGCACGAGATGACCAGGTCGACCTCCGGCAGCACGACCGGGGCGTCGTCGACGGGGATGGCCCGGCTGCGGATGGGCTCGTAGGCCTCGGTCAGGCACTCGGCCAGGCGGGCGGCGCGGTCGAAGGTGCGGTTGGCGACGATGACCGATCCGGCGCCCTGGCGCGCGACGGTGTTGGCGGCCAGCGCGCTCATCGAACCGGCGCCGAGGACCAGGACGCGCAGGCCGGTCAGGGACTGCGGCTCGGGCACGGCGGCGGCCACGTCGGCCGCCGGGCCGGCCGTGCCGCCGGTGACCGGGCAGTCGGCGGGTGCCGCGGCGGCGCCGGGGGCGGCGGCCGCGCGCGGCCCGTTGTCCGCGCGGGCGCGCTCCAGCCGGGTGCCGGCGACCGCCAGGCCCAGGCCCACCATGTCGGCGCCGGCGTGGTCGAGGTGGGTCTCGGTGTGGGCGCGCTTGCCCACGCGCAGGGCGCGCTGCCCCAGGTCGTTGAGGACCCGGCCGAGCGAACCGCCGGCCTGGGCGTCCTTGAGGGCGTTGCGCACCTGGCCGAGGATCTGGCCCTCGCCGACGACCATGGAGTCGAGTCCGCAGGTGACGGAGAACAGGTGCTGGACCGCGCGCTCCTCGTAGTGCACGTACGCGTGCTGCGACAGCTCGCTGAGGGCGACGCCGGTGCGCCAGGAGAGCAGCTCGGTGATCGCGGCCACAGCGGGGTGGAACTTGTCGACGTCGGCGTAGATCTCGGTGCGGTTGCACGTGGAGACCATCAGCACCTCGTTGACCGACGGCGCCTGCGCCATCTCGGACATGACCTCCAGGCGGGTCCGCCCGTCGAGGGCGACCCTCTCCAGAAGCGCCACGGGCGAGCTGCGGTGGCTCAGACCGACGGCGAGGACACTCATCTGCACTCCAATGCGGGCGGAATCGCGGGGTTCCGTACCTCTTGCGCTGCTACCGCCGGGACCGCGCACCTGCGGCGCACCCGGCCGGCGGGGCTCCGGCGGCGGGTCATGCCGGGTCCTCCGCCCGCCCGGCCAACTCGGGGCCGGCGTGCCCATCGGACTTCCGCTGCTCGTGGAACGCGAGAATCTGGAGTTCGATCGACAAATCGACCTTACGCACATCGACGCCCGGTGGCACATTGAGCACCACCGGCGCGAAATTCAGCACACTGGTGACGCCCGCCTCGACGAAGCGGTCGCACACCCCCTGCGCGGCGGCCGCCGGCGTGGCGATGACGCCGATCGACACCGCCTCGTCGCCGACAACCGCCTCCAGGCTGTCGATATGCCCCACCGACAGCCCCGCCACCTTGTCGCCGACGACCGACGCGTCGGCGTCCAGCAGGGCCGCGATGCGGAATCCGCGGGTGCCGAAGCCCCCGTAGTTGGCCAGCGCGCGGCCCAGGTTGCCGATTCCGACGATGGCCACCGACCAGTCCTGGGTGAGACCAAGTTCACGGGAGATCTGGTAGATCAGGTAGTCGACGTCGTAGCCGACCCCGCGGGTTCCGTACGAGCCGAGGTGCGAGAGGTCCTTGCGCAGTTTGGCGGAGTTGACGCCGGCGACCGAGGCGAGGTCCTCCGACGACACCGTGGGCGTGCCCCGCTCGTTGAGTGCCTGGAGCGCGCGCAGATACACCGGGAGCCGGGCGACCGTCGCCTCCGGGATTCCCCTCTCGCGGGGCCGTGGTGTACGGGGGATCACAGGCGTACGCTCCTGGGCGGGATCGGCGGTGCGTGGTCGTCGTCCGGGCCGACTCGGGTCCGATGCTCCCTAAGGGCTCGCTTCCCACCTGTCAAGACCCCGGCCGGGAGGGATTCGGACCTTAGGTTACGCCCTTGTGAAAGCACGCACAAAGTGGGGTGGCCGAAGGGGGAACCCGCCGCGCGGCGGCTCCTCGGGCGCGCTCGCGCCCCCCGGCCGGCCTCCGGCGGCGCCGGCGGGCAGCGGTTCTCCGCCGCCCTCAGGGGGCGGGCGGACACCGGGCACGCGCGGCGCGGGCCCCTCGCCCCGGGGCCGATGGCGGGGGGCCACGGTGACCGCGGGGCCGTGCCGCGCGTGCCCGGTGGGGTCCGCGGGGCCGGTGCCGGCGATGGGACCGCGCCTGTTCCGGCGTCGGGGATCTACGCCCCTAGGGCCGCGCGCAGCCGCTCCTCGCTGACCCGCCAGAAGTCGTGCCGCTCGCCGTCGACGAACGTCACCGGGATCTTGTCCCAGTACTCGTCGCGCTCCTCGGCGGACGCCTGCGTGATGTCGCGCACCTCATGGCCGACCCCCAGGTCGGCGGCCACGCGCTCGATCACCGCGAGCGCGTCGTCGCACAGGTGGCAGCCCGGCTTGCCGAGCATCGTGATCCTGGTCCCGTGCCGCCCGGCGCGCCCCTCACCGTCCACGCCGTCCGCCTCCGCCCGTTCCGCCCGCGCACCGCCTGCCGCCGCGCGTCGCGGCGCCCACACCGCGTTGCGCCGGTTCAGCCACATGCCCGCCTCCGTTCTCCGCGCACTCGCCCTGCTCCGCCCCGCCGCCGCTCACCGAGCGCCGCCGGGTCCTCCCGGCTCTCACCCGCCGGCGAACGGCGGGAGTACTTCGACGGTGCACCCGTCGGTGAATTCCACGCCCGAATGCGGGCGTGTCCCGACCGGCCGGTCATCGATCAGAAACGACGACCGGGCCAGCACCCGCGCGAGCCGGTCATCGCCGGATCGCCGAGCCAGCACGGATTCCAGCACGTCAGCGAGGGTGCTTCCCTCGACCTGTTCTTCGCCGGTACCGGCGGCTTCCTTGGCCGCCGCCCAGTACCTGATGGTTCCGTTCGCCATCGATTGTTTATCCTTGGACACGTCGGAGGCACGTACTCGAAATATTCTCCACCGGGGGCAATGGCGCCTTCGTTCGACCGCGACATGCGGGGTGACGGGAAGAAACGCATGAGCCATCTGCTGCTACTGACGAACTCCAACGAACCGTCGGACCACGTGCTGCCCGCCCTCGGACTGCTTCTGCACTCGGTGCGGGTCGCGCCCGCGGAGGCCGGTGCGCTGCTCGCTTCGGGCGGCGACCGCACCGCGACAGCGCCCGTGGACGCCATTCTGGTCGACGCGCGCACCGATCTGGCCGCGGTACGCAACTTCTGCCGCCTACTCGACACCACCGGGCTCGACTGCCCTTTGATCGCGATCCTGACCGAGGGCGGGGTGGCCGCTCTCACACCGGATTGGCAGGTCGACGACTTCCTGCTGACCTCGGCGGGTCCCGCTGAGGTCGAGGCGCGGCTGCGGCTGGCCATCGGACAGGCCGACGCCGCTGCCGACGACCCCGACGAGATCCGCCGGGGCGACCTCGTCATCGACGAGGCCACCTATATCGCGCGGCTGCGCGGCAGGATCCTCGACCTCACCTTCAAGGAGTTCGAGCTGCTCAAGTTCCTGGCGCAGCACCCGGGCAGAGTGTTCACCCGGGCCCAGCTGCTCCAGGAGGTGTGGGGGTACGACTACTTCGGCGGCACCCGCACGATCGACGTCCACGTGCGGCGGCTGCGCGCCAAGCTCGGCAGCGAGCACGAGTCGCTGATCGGCACGGTGCGCAACGTCGGCTACCGGTTCGTTCCGGACCCGGTGGCCAAGGCCGGCGACACCGCCGCCGAGGGAGAGCACGAGGCGTCCGCGGTGCCGCACCCGGCACCGGTCGTCAACTGATATCCGGGCCGGGCCCCGTTCCGCGGGCCCGGCCCCGTCGGCCGCCCGCGGGCGGCCGGGATCGGCCCCGGGGCCCGAATGGGTCTCGGAATATCGGAACGCACCGATTAGGATGGCGCACTGTCGGCGAGGTGACCGCCCGATCCACCGGTCATCCGCCGCGCGGCCATGGAGAGTGACCGACCGAGGAGGCCACACCCATGCAGCAGAGCGGCACGGAGTCCTCCGGCGCTGCCCGCCCGCGCCTGCCCTTGCACCGCATCGCCGCGATCCCCCTCGGCACCCTGTTCATCGGCTCGACCCTCGTCGCGTTCGGCGCCCCCGCATGGGCGGCGCCCGCCCCCGATGACACCGCACCGACCGTGACCCTCATCGGCCACGAGACCGACATCAAGGCCGAGGAGACCGCCACCCTCACGCTGGCGGTGAACGGCGAGCCCGCGGACGGCGGGCGGTTCTGCCTCTTCACGCCCGGTGTCGACAACGGGTTCGAGGTGCACGACTTCGTCTCCGACGATCAAGCCACCGACTCCTCTCCGGCGTCCGCCGCGGTCACAGGGGAGCCCGAGGAGACCGTCGACGTCACCGCCACCGTCGACTACGCCCCGGCGCCGGAGGGCACCGACTGCGCCGCCGTCAAGGACGACGCCGTCACGGTGCAGACCGCACCGGTGCGGGTGACCGTCGAGCCGACCGCGCCGTCTCCCGACCCCACCTCGCCGCCTCCGTCATCGCCGCCACCGTCGACTACGCCCCCCGAGGAGGAAGAGCCCTCCGACCCCCCGTCTTCTCCGACTTCCTCCGCCCCGACGTCCCCACCCGAGGACGACCGGCCCTCCTCCACTGCCACGGCGAGCCGGCCCGCTCCCCCGCACAGCCCGGTGACCACCAGCGGCCCCGCCGACCGCGACGCCGACGACCGCGACCGCCCGGAGCTGCCCACGGACGCCCCGGAGCTGCCGCCGATCGACCCGGGCGGCCCCGGCCTCGGCGACGGCGACCTCGCCGACCTGCCCACCGTGGAGCCCGGCGACGGCGGCGACGGCGACACCTCCGCGGCGGCGGCGAGCGAACCGGCCGCCTCGTCCGCGGTCACCCCGGCTGTGCTGCTGCTGTTCCTGCTCCTCCTGCTGCTGCTCACCGCCCCGCTGTCGCCCACCCGCCGGGTGCGCATCGGCGGCGCGTACAAGGGCCGCCGCCGCAGGAGCTGACCGATCCCGCGCCGGGCGGACCCGCCGCCACCTCGGGAACTAGGGTCGTCCCATGGACAACGTGCGTATCACCGAACGGCTGGACGAGCACGAGGCGGACGGGGTGGCCGCGCTGGCCGAGGAGGCGCAGCGGCACGACGGCGTCGCTCCGCTGTCGGAGCAGACGCTGCTGCGCGTGCGGCACGGCGCCGCCGACGGCTCGGCCCGCTTCCACCTGCTGTACGACGAACCCGGCGCCCGGCCCGCGGGGTTCGCCTTCGCCCAGCGCGCCGCCGGCGAGCCCGACTCCGGCGAGCTGGTCGTGGCGCCCGGCCGGCGCCGGCGCGGCCACGGCGCGGCGCTGCTCGACTCGCTGGCCGCCGACGCCTCCCGCGCGGGGCTGCGGGTGTGGGCGCACGGGCGCCTGGACGGCGCCGTGGCGCTGGCCCGTTCGGCCGGCTGGGAACAGGTGCGCGGACTGTTCAAGATGCGGCTCCGGCTCGACGGCGACGCGCCCGCCCCGCTCCCGGAGCCGGAGCTGCGCCCCGAGGTGCGCGACCGGGTGCGGGTGCGCGCGTTCGTCCCCGGCGCCGACGAGGACGCCTGGCTGCGGGTCAACGGCGCGGCCTTCGCCGACCACCCCGAGCAGGGCACGCTGACCCGCGCCGACCTCTTGGAGCGCGAGGCCGAGGAGTGGTTCGACCCCGAGGGGTTCTTCCTGGCCGAGGACACCGCCACGGGCGCGCTGGCGGGGTTCCACTGGACCAAGGTGCACGCCGACGGAGCCGGGCTGGCCGACGTCCCGGTCGGCGAGGTCTACGTGGTCGGGGTGGACCCGGCCTGGCAGGGGACCGGGCTGGGGAGGGCCCTCACCGCCACCGGCCTGCGGTATCTGCGCGACCGCGGGCTACCGTGGGTGCTGCTCTACACCGACGCGGAGAACCGCGCCGCGGTGCGGCTCTACGAGTCGCTGGGGTTCCGGGTGTTCGCCACCGACGTGATGTACGCGACATCGTCCGCGACACCCCACACGACCAGCGGATTCGCGCACAGCGCGTAACAGATCGCACATCGCGGGTCACGGAGCCAGGTGGCACACGGCGTGTCGGCGTGACTTTCACGTGGTTCACCTCACATCCATCAGAGGGCCGCCTTCCCTTCCGCCGTACCCTCACCGTCGTTCACCTTGCGTTCATCCTTATCGGGAGAGCTGGTCACTTCATCTACCTACCGTCACATTCGGCGAGGTCATCGGATGGACTCGCCCAAAGGTGACGAAGTCCAGAGGAAGGACAACGGGGCTGTGAAGCTCTCCAAGTACGGCACGTTCGCAGGGGTGGCGCTCGCCGGCACTCTTGCGCTCTCGGCCTGCGGCAGTGACCAGGCGGTCGACCCCGCCGACGGGCCGGCAGCCGCCGACGTCGAGTGTGCCGAGGGCGGCGGCACCCTTTCCGGCGCCGGCGCCAGCTCCCAGGAGAACGCCATGGCGGCCTGGAAGGCCGCGTGGGAGGGCGCCTGCGAGGGCGCCGTTCTCGAATACGACTCCGTGGGCTCCGGTTCCGGGCGTTCCCAGTTCATCGACGGCGCGGTGGCCTTCGCCGGTTCCGACGCCGCGCTGGACGAGGAGGAGACCGCCGAGGCGACCGAGCGCTGCGCCGGGTCCGAGGTCGTGAACCTCCCGGGTTACGTCGCCCCGATCGCGGTGGCGTTCAACCTGGAGGGCATCGACTCCCTCAACCTCTCGCCCGAGGTGATCGCGGGGATCTTCAACCAGGAGATCACCACGTGGAACGACGAGGCGATCGCCGCGGACAACCCCGATGTCGAGCTGCCCGACAGCGACATCGTCCCGGTGAACCGCTCCGACGAGTCCGGCACCACCGAGAACTTCGCGGCCTACCTGGCCGCCGCCGCGGCCGACGCCTGGCCGCACGAGGTCA
The DNA here is from genome assembly GCF_042653925.1 of Nocardiopsis mangrovi. NCBI lineage: Bacteria > Bacillati > Actinomycetota > Actinomycetes > Streptosporangiales > Nocardiopsidaceae > Nocardiopsis > Nocardiopsis mangrovi. The sequence continues at coordinate 24,831 of NZ_JBHSFQ010000010.1, read as the reverse complement.
GCGGCGACTGGCCGATCGACCCCGTCGAAGCGGCCCAGGGCTCCTCCGGTGTCGTGAGCGCCATCGAGGGCGGCGAGGGCACCATCGGCTACGTGGACGCCTCTCACGTGGGTGAGCTGGGCACCGCGGCCGTGGGCGTGGGCGACGAGTTCGTCGAGTACAGCCCCGAGGCCGCCGCCGCGATCGTGGACGCCTCTCCGGCCCGCGAGGCCAACACCGAGAACGACCACGCGATCGAGCTCGACTACACCACCGAAGAGGCCGGCGTCTACCCGATCGTCCTGGTCTCCTACGAGGTCGCCTGCCTGGAGTACGCCGAGCAGGCCGACGCCGATCTGGCTCGCAGCTTCCTGAGCTACGTGAACAGCGAGAGCGGCCAGCAGGCCGCCGCCGACGAGGCCGGCTCCGCCCCGCTCTCCCAGGAGACGCGGGACGCGATCCAGGCCACCATCGACCAGATCTCGGCCGGCGCCTGATCGACCGGCTACCGATCTCCGCTCGGGTGGGGTCCGCACCAATGGGTGCAGGCCCCGCCCTTAGCGGCGTTTCGGGGGTCCACTCCCCCGGCCCCGCCCGGCATGGCGGCGCCGTCCCCGGGCAGGCTTCAGAATGTACGGGGCGCCGTCACCGCGCGTCAGGCACGCAGGTCGGGCGGGCGGCACCCCTTGCCGCCGGCGCGGTCGGCGCCGCCTCCCGCGGGCAGACCCTGATCTTGACCGATTTCGACCGGAGTCGCTAAACATGACCACCACGGACTCGTCCGCGACGGCCCGCATCCCCAAGGGCAAGCGTCGGATGGGCGACGTCGTCTTCACCAACAGCGCCCGAGGTGCGGGCGTGCTGATCCTGGTGATCCTGGCGGGCGTCGCAGCGTTCCTCATCATCCAGTCGGTGGACTCGCTGCGCGCGAACACGGCGAACTTCTTCACCACCACCGAATGGAACGCCAGCACCCGTGAGACGCCCGCGTTCGGCGTCGCCGCGCTGGCCTTCGGCACGGTGCTGGCCGCCACGATCGCGCTGGTCCTGGCGACCCCGGTCGCCATCGGCATCGCGCTGTTCATCGTCTACTACGCGCCCCGCCGCGTGGCCTCGCTGCTGGGCTACATCGTGGACCTGCTGGCGGCCATCCCCAGCGTCGTCTACGGCCTCTGGGGCGTCGTCTACCTGGTCGGCCAGCTCCGGCCGTTCTACGGGCTGCTGGAGACCTACCTCGGGTGGATCCCGCTGTTCGCCGGCCCGGTGTCGGCGACCGGGCGGACCATGCTCAGCGCCGGCATCGTCCTGGCCGTGATGATCCTGCCGATCATCACCGCCATGTCGCGCGACGTGTTCCACCAGGTCCCGCAGGCCCACCGCGAAGCGGCCCTCGCCCTGGGCGCCACCCGCTGGGAGATGATCCGCATGGCGGTACTGCCGTTCGGGCGCCCCGGCGTCATCGGCGGCGCGATGCTCGGCCTCGGCCGCGCGCTGGGCGAGACCATGGCGGTCGCGATGATCCTGTCCCCCGCCCTGGTCATCTCCCCGTTCCTGCTCCAGAGCGGCAACCAGACCATCGCGGCGCACATCGCGCTGCAATACCCCGAGGCCACCGGCTACGGCGTGTCCGCGCTGATCGCCGCCGGGCTGGTGCTCTTCGCGATCACCCTGGCCGTCAACATGGGTGCGCGCTTCATCGTCGCGCGGCGCAAGGAGTTCTCCTAGATGACCACCACGACCACCACACCGCCGGCGGGCCCCTCCGGCGCCCCGCGCCCGGACGCCGCCCGGCTGCTCACCGGCTCGCTGCCGCGGTTCTTCCCCGCGGCGCTGCTCACGGTCTCCGCCGCCGTCGTGGGCGGCCTGCTGTACGCCGTGAACGCCTTCCACCCGGCCGCGCTCGCCGTGCTGACGGCGCTGGTGTACCTGGCCGGGATCGGCATCGCGTCGACGATCGTCGAGAACCGCCGCAAGGCCGTCGACCGCCTGGTCACCGGGATCGTCTACTGCTGCTTCGCCGTGGCCATGGTGCCGCTGGTGTCGCTGCTGTGGACGGTCCTGGTCAACGGGCTGCGCCGGTTCGACGGCTACTTCCTCACCGTGTCGATGAACGGTGTGATCCCCAGCATGGACGCCGGGGGCGTCTACCACGCGATCGTGGGAACGCTGGCGATCACCGGGTTCGCGGCGCTGATCTCGGTGCCGATCGGCCTGATGACGGCGATCTACCTGGTGGAGTACGGCAAGGGCCGGCTCAAGCAGGCGATCACGTTCTTCGTGGACGTCATGACCGGCATCCCCTCGATCGTCGCGGGCCTGTTCGTCGTGGCGCTGTGGATGATGATCTTCGGGCCCGGCAACACCAACGGCGCGGCGGGCGCGATCGCCCTGTCGGTGCTGATGATCCCGGTCGTCGTCCGCTCCAGCGAGGAGATGCTCCGGCTGGTCCCCGACGAACTGCGCGAGGCGTCCTACGCCCTGGGCGTACCCAAGTGGCTGACCATCGTGAAGGTGGTGCTGCCGACCGCGATCGCCGGGATCACGACCGGGATCATGCTGGCCCTGGCGCGCGTCATCGGCGAGACCGCCCCGCTGATCCTCACCGCGGGCATCGCCTCGACCCGGATCAACGGCAACCTCTTCGAGGGACAAATGATGAGCCTTCCGGTGTTCATCTACCAGCAGGTCCGGGCCATGGGCTCCTCGGGCGACGCCGGCGTCTTCGCCGAGGAGCGCGCGTGGGCCGCGGCCCTCACCCTGATCCTCGTGGTGATGCTGCTGTTCCTCACCGCCCGGCTGGTCTCGCGGTTCTTCGCCCCGAGGGCGGGCCGATGAGCGCCCGCCCCGCCCGCCCACCCGCTCCTCTCCGACTCTCCTAGGACATTCCAGTGGCCAAACGCATCGATGTCTCCGGACTGCACGTGTACTACGGCGACTTCATGGCCGTCGAGGACGTCTCGATGACCATCGAGCCCCGGTCGGTGACCGCGTTCATCGGCTCCTCGGGCTGCGGCAAGTCGACCTTCCTGCGCACCCTCAACCGCATGCACGAGGTGACGCCCGGCGCCCGCGTGCAGGGCAAGGTGCTCCTCGACGACATGGACATCTACGGCCCCGACGTTGACCCGGTCGCGGTCCGCCGGGAGATCGGGATGGTCTTCCAGCGCCCTAACCCGTTCCCCACCATGTCGATCTACGACAACGTGATCGCCGGCGCCAAGCTGAACAACCAGCGCATGACCAAGAAGGCGGCCGACGAGCTCGTGGAGCGGTCGCTGCGCGGCGCCAACCTGTGGGAAGAGGTCAAGGACCGGCTGAACAAGCCGGGCGCCGGCCTGTCGGGCGGGCAGCAGCAGCGCCTGTGCATCGCCCGCGCCATCGCCGTGGAGCCGGCCGTCCTGCTGATGGACGAGCCCTGCTCGGCGCTGGACCCGATCTCCACGCTGGCGATCGAGGACCTGATCTCGAAGCTCAAGGAGAGCTTCACGATCGTCATCGTCACCCACAACATGCAGCAGGCGGCGCGGGTGAGCGACCAGACGGCGTTCTTCAACCTCGCCGGCACCGGCAAGCCCGGCCGGCTGATCGAGATGGGCGAGACCAACAAGATCTTCACCAAGCCCGAGAAGAAGGAGACGGAGAACTACATCACCGGCCGCTTCGGGTGATGGTCCTCCGCGCCGCGACGGCGCGCGCCCCGGGTCCGGGGCGCGCGCCGTCGCGCTTCAGGGGGCGTTCAGGGACGTGGCCCGGGGATCGGACGCCGGGACGGGTCAGCCCGTCAGCAGGACCAGCGCTCCGTAGGCGGCGGCCGCGATGGCCGCGGCCCCGGGCAGGGTCATGAGCCAGACGCCCACGATGTCGCCGGCGACGCCCCAGCGCACGGCCGACAGGCGGCGGGTGGCGCCGGCGCCGACGATCGCCGAGGTGATGGTGTGGGTGCTGGAGATCGGCACCTGCCAGATGAACGAGGTCGCGTAGGAGACCACGGCGACGGTGCTCTCGGCGGCGAACCCCCGGGGGGCGTCGAGCTGGATCATCCGCCGGCCCAGGGTGCGCATGATCCGCCCGCCGCCCGTCAGGGTGCCCAGCGACATCGCCACCGCCGCGGACACCACCACCCACGGGGGCAGGTCGTAGGTGCTCTGGTAGCCGGTGGTGACCAGGGCCAGCACCAGCACGCCCATGGTCTTCTGGGCGTCCTGGAGCCCGTTGCCCAGGGCCATGGCCGCGGCGGACACGCTCTGGGCGAGGCGGAACTTGCGGCCCACGCGCCGCGGGCTGGTGTTGCGGCAGCCCCACAGGATCGCGAGCATCACCAGGTAGCCGACCACGCCGCCGATCAGCGGCGACACGACCATCGGCAGCGCGAAGTTGATCGCGACCCCCGTCCACTCGACGGTGGTCGCCGACGCAAGGGCGGCGCCGATCATGCCGCCGACCAGGGCGTGGGACGACGAGGACGGCATGCCCTTGTACCAGGTGGCGACGTTCCAGGCGATGGCGCCGATGAGGGCCGCCAGCAGCACCGCCAGGCCGTCGGCGCCGTGCGGCGGGGCGATGATGTCGCGCCCGATGGTGCGGGCCACGCCTTCGCCCAGGAAGGCGCCGATCAGGTTCATGACGGCGGCCATGGTCACGGCGGCGCGGGGCGTGAGGGCGCGGGTGGAGACGGCGGTCGCCAGCGAGTTCGCCGCGTCGTGGAAGCCGTTGGTGTACGCGAACACCAGCGCCGCCAGCACGACGGCGCACAGGATGGCGGTCTCAGGGGACACGGTGTGGGTCGGGCTCCGTGGGCGGGGTCAGGATTCCTTCACCGCGATGCTCTCGACCGTGTTCGCGACGTGCTCGAAAGCGTCGGCGGCGGTCTCCAGCTCCTCGATGACGTCCTTGAGCTTGAGCACGGTCAGGGCGTCGTACTCGCCGCTGAACAGGTGGGCGAGCAGTCGCCGGTAGATCTGGTCGGCCTGGTTCTCCAGCTGGTTGATCTCGATCCAGTAGCGGGTGAGGTCCTTCATCGAGCGCAGCCGCGGCATCGCCTGCGCGGTCAGCTCGGCGGCGCGCTCCAGGACCTCCACCTGGTCGATGATGCCCTTGGGCAGCCGCTCCAGCCCGTAGAGGCCGATGAGGTCGACCGCGGCCTCCATGGAGTCCATGACGTCGTCGAGGCAGGAGGCGAGGCGGTAGATGTCCTCGCGGTCGAAGGGGGTGATGAAGCTCTCGTTGAGGCGCCGCATGATGGCGTGGGTCCGCTCGTCACCGGCGTGCTCGCAGGCGCGCATCTTCTCGGTGATGGCATCACGGTCGGCGCCGTCGCTGATGAGTTCGACCAGCAGGCGTGCGGCGATGACCAGATTGTTCGCGGAGTCGGCGAACATCTCGTAGTAGGTGTCATCACGCGGGGTCAGGCGCAGGCGCACATCTATCTCCCGAAGTGCGTTTGATCGTCCGTGAGGATGTTATGGGCACAAATCGGGCAAATGGGTCACCATGCGGACATGGTCGTGCCCTGCGGCACCCCGGCGCCGCGACCCCGGTGGCGATTCACTCCTTGTCCACGTGCACCGCGCGACAACAGTCCAATGCCGACGCAGCGGAATATTCATCCTAACCAGGCCGGTCCCGGCCGCCATTGCCGGATCCTGGATCCGGCGGCCCGCCCCGGCCACCGCGGACGCGCGGAACGCGGCGCGGAGCACAGTAAAACCTAGAGCACCGGGCGTCGCGCCCCCCGGCCGCCCTCCGGCCCGCCGCGCACCCCCTCCGGGCGACCGCACCGCCAACGGCTGCACCGGGCGGCCGGCGCACTCGGCCGCCGCCCCGGCTGCGATCGACATCGGGCGTTCACCCCCGTGTCCGGACATGTTGCCTCCCGCGACAGTTTCCCCCCGTGATGGCCTCGGGGCAACCTCCTTCTGACGACCGTCACCGGACCGTATCCGCAGCTCAGGATCGGAACAGGTCGGTGCCGGCCGGTCCCCGGTAGGGTCGGGGCATGCCGGCCAAGACGACCCCCGCCCAACGGCGGCACGCGGCCCTGCGCACCGCACTGGACGCCCAGCTCACCGCCCTCGGCGAGCCCGCCTACACGGGGCCCGACCGGCCGTCCCCGGTCCTCTCCGCGTGCACGGCCGCGGTCCTGCGCGCCCGCGACCGCGGCCTGGACCCCGACCGCGCGGCGGTGCGCGCCGCGGTCCGCGGCACCCTCGCCGAACTGGCCCAGCGCGCCCCCGGGCACAGCCTGGAGGTGCGCGTGCCGCCGTACGGCGCCGTCCAGGTCATCGAAGGCCCCCGGCACACGCGCGGGACCCCGCCGGGCGTCGTCGAGACCGATCCCGTCACCTGGCTCGCGCTGGCGGGGGGACGGCGGGAGTGGGGCGACGCGGTCACCGCGCACGAGGTCGCCGCCAGCGGGGTGCGCGCCGACCTCGGCCCGCTGCTCCCGCTCTGGCCGCCGCCCTGACACCCGCGCGGCCCCCGGGGCTGCGCAGAAGATCACACTCGCCTCCGCACCCGCCGCCACCCGCCGCGGGGGCGGGCCTGCCGCCGGGGCTGGCACCGGCCCCTCCCGCCGGCCGGCCACCGGTTCCCGCCCCTCCTGACCCGTTACCGACGTTCAGGCACTAAGCTGGTGGTGTGTCGCAACCCGACGGCCGGCTCACCACGGACATCGATCCACTCGAACGCGGACCGCAGGACGCCTGCGGAGTGTTCGGGGTCTGGGCTCCCGGCGAAGAAGTCAGCAAGCTCACCTATTTCGGCCTCTACGCGCTACAGCACCGCGGCCAGGAATCCGCGGGCATCGCCCTGAGCGATGGCGAGCGCATCGTCGTCTACAAGGACATGGGGCTCGTCTCCCAGGTCTTCAACGAGGCCATCCTCGACTCCCTGCGCGGGCACCTGGCCATCGGCCACTGCCGCTACTCCACCACCGGGTCGCCGGTGTGGGAGAACGCACAGCCGACCTTCTACACGGCGCGCGACGGCGGCCTCGCCCTCGGCCACAACGGCAACCTCATCAACACCCCGGAACTCGCGGCGATGCTGCCCGGCGACCGCCGCGGCGCGACGACCGACACCGAGGTCCTCACCAGCCTGCTGGCCGACAACCCCGACCGCAGCACCGAGGAAGCGGCCATGGAGCTGCTGCCCCTCGTGCAGGGGGCGTTCTCGCTCGTCTTCATGGACGAGACCACGCTGTACGCGGCCCGCGACCCCCAGGGGATCCGCCCGTTCGTCCTGGGCCGCCTCGACGGCGGCTGGGTGGTGGCCAGCGAGACCGCCGCCCTCGACATCGTCGGCGCCACCTTCGTCCGCGAGATCGAGCCCGGCGAGCTGCTGACCATCGACGATCGCGGGGTGCGCTCGCGCCGCTTCGCCGAGGCCGCGCCCAAGGGCTGCCTCTTCGAATACGTCTACCTCGCGCGCCCCGACACCACGATCGCCGGCCGCAACGTCAACACCACCCGGGTCGAGGTCGGGCGCCGCCTGGCCAAGGAGCACCCGGCCGACGCCGACCTCGTGATCCCGGTGCCCGAGTCCGGCACCCCCGCCGCGGTGGGCTACGCCGAGGGCAGCGGCATCCCGTTCGCCCAGGGCCTGGTGAAGAACTCCTACGTGGGGCGCACCTTCATCCAGCCCAGCCAGACCCTGCGCCAGCTCGGCATCCGGCTCAAGCTGAACCCGCTGCGCGACGTGATCGGCGGCAAGCGGCTGGTCGTCGTCGACGACTCCATCGTGCGGGGCAACACCCAGCGGGCCCTGGTGCGCATGCTGCGCGAGGCCGGCGCCGCCGAGGTGCACGTGCGCATCTCCAGCCCGCCCGTGATGTGGCCCTGCTACTACGGCATCGACTTCGCCACCCGGGCGGAGCTGATCGCGGGCAACCTCTCCACCGAGGAGATCCGCGACTCCATCGGCGCCGACTCCCTGGCCTACATCCCGCTCGACGAGCTGGTGACGGCCACCGAGGTACCCAAGGACCGGCTGTGCCGGGCCTGCTTCGACGGCGTCTACCCCATCGAGGTCGACGAGGACTCCCGAGGCAAGTACCTCCTGGAGAAGAACTGCGGCACCCCCGACAACGGGCCGCTGGTCGCCGGGCGACCCTAGTTTCCGCACGCCCCGGGGCCTCCGGCCCGGGGCGCGTCCGGCGTCCCCGCGATGGCGGGGCACGGGCACGATCGCTTGAGAGGTTTTCCACGTGGCAGAGGGTGCCAACACCACACCGGCCTACGCGGCGGCCGGCGTCGACATCGCCGCCGGCGAGCGCGCGGTCGACCTGATGAAGCGGCACGTGGCGCGCACCCGCCGGCCCGAGCTCGTCACCGACGCCAGCGGCTTCGCCGGGCTCTTCCGCCTCGACACCGCCAAGTACCGCGCGCCGGTCCTGGCCACCTCGACCGACGGCGTGGGCACGAAGGTGCTGCTGGCCCAGCGCATGGACGTGCACGACACCATCGGCATCGACCTGGTCGGCATGGTCGTCGACGACCTCGTGGTCAGCGGCGCCGAGCCGCTGTTCATGACCGACTACATCGCCTGCGGCGCAGTGGTCCCCGAGCGCATCGCCGAGATCGTCGGCGGTATCGCCGAAGGCTGCGCCCAGGCCGGGTGCGCGCTGATCGGCGGCGAGACCGCCGAGCACCCCGGTGCCATGGGCCCGGACGAGTACGACCTCGCCGGCGCGGGGACCGGGATCGTCGAGGCCGACCGGATCCTGGGCCCCGACCGCGTGCGCGACGGCGACGCCGTCATCGCCATCGCGTCGTCGGGGCTGCACTCCAACGGCTACTCGCTGGTGCGCCGCGTGGTGGACCAGGCGGGCCTGGAACTCGGCACCCGCGTACCGGAGCTGGGCGCCGACCTCGGCGAGGTGCTGCTCACGCCCACCCGCGTCTACGCCAAGGACTGCCTCGCGCTGGCCGACGAGGTCGAGGTGCACGCGTTCGCGCACATCACCGGGGGCGGCCTGGCCGCCAACCTGGCGCGCTCACTGCCCGAGGGCACGGGGGCGGTCCTGGACCGCCGCACCTGGACGCCCGCGCCGGTCTTCGGCTTCCTGGCCGAGCGCGGCGGCCTCACGCGCGCCGACATGGAGGCCACGTTCAACATGGGCGTGGGAATGGCCGCGATCACCGCGGCCGGCTCCGCCGACCGCGCCCTGGCCGTGCTGGCGGCACGCGGCCTGGACGCCTGGGTCGCGGGGACGGTGACAGCAGGGCCGGAAGGGGTGCGGCTCGATGGCGAGCACCCGTGACCGGGGGGTCGTCCGGGGCGGTCACGCGCTGACGGCCCCGGTCGGCGCACGACACAGGTATAGCCGGTCCACTCCACGCGCGGGGAGCGAACCGGCTATGTGTGCCTGTGGATCAGCGGACCCGGTTATGCGGATGCTGCGCGCCGCCGGCGCGAGGCGATGGATCAGCGGAGCCGGTCCGAACGGCCGGACCCTTCCTCCGCCGGACCGTCGCCGCCGTCGGGATACTTCTTGTCGGCGAGATCCGCATAACGGTCGACCAGGTCGTCGTAAGGGTCTTCATAGGTGTCGTCCGACGGCTCCGTCGGCGACACGTCTTCCTCAGCGACACCCAGCTCTGCCCGCAGCCGCTCAAGGTCGGTACCGCCGGAGCTGTACTTCAGCCTCCGAGCGACCTTCTGCTGCTTGGCCTTGGCTCGGCCGCGCCCCATTGGCTCGACCCCCTCAACGATTGGGTTTGGAGAAACCCCAGATCACTAGCGAAACCGCAATACCGGGCTGACGGCCGTCACCGCACTGACGACAGGCGCCAGCTTACGTACGGATACAACCGTACCCGGTTTGGACCCGACCTGCCTACGCCGCCCATGCCTAACCGGTCGGCGTGCCCCCCGCCCGGGCGTGTCACGGCGCCGCGGCACGCGGTCGGGGTGGGTGCCGCACGCCGCAATATATGCCACGATGCGAGCGTGCTGCCCTACACCGCCTATCTCCGCGTTTACCAGCCCATTGCCGCGTTTTCCCTTCCGGAGCGCCGCTACTGGAGGGCATACGCGGAGTCCGCGGACCGCCCGCGCCGGGTGCACGCCGTCGCGGCCGAGCACGCCGAAAGCCTGCGCCGGCTCGTGGCGACCCCGCCGATCCCGGCACCCGAGCAGGAGAGCCGCGACGCCTACGTCCGCCGCATGGGCGGTGAGCTGTACATCTGCCCCTGGCAGACCCGCCTGCGGTCGTGGCTGGGCCTGCGCGACTTCCACGCCGCCACCCCCGCCGCCCTCGCACCGGTCTACCTGCCCGACTCCGTGGCCGACGCCGCCGAACGCGACTTCGAGGAGTGGCGCGACCGCGGGGAGCCGCTGCGCACCCAGATCCTCACCAGCACCTGGACCGTCCCGCTCCCGTGGTTCGCGCCCTTCGAGGCGAAGGAGCGGTGCCTGATCCTCGGCGTCGCCGACCCGGGGGCCGACGGCGCCGCGCGCGCACGCCACCCGGCGGGCGGCGCCACGGCACAGGGAACCCCTGAGCAGGCGCCCGCCCGCACCCTGCTCTACGTGACCGAGATGGCGCTCGCGCGCGAGCGGCTCGACCGCGCCATCCAGGTCCTCCAGGAGCACGTGGGCGAGAGCGCGGCGCTGGTCGCGGCCGAGCGCCTGGACGACTGGCTCTCCGGGGTCGCGCACCCCGATGCGCTGATCGAGCTGGACTACGGGGGCCTCGTCCACCTGCTCGGCGACGACCGGCTGCGCGAGGACGAGTCGGTGGCGGAGATCGCCGCCGCGATCACCGGCCTGGAGACCGGGCAGGAGGAGCTGGCCGTCGCCATGTACCGGAGGGTTACCCGGCGCTGGAAGGAGATCCAGGCGCTGGAGCACGCCAACTGAGCGGCGCGGCCGGGGGCGGGCCCGCTCGGGGCGGCGCGGCGGGGCGGCGGGGCGGGGCGCGCGCGGCCCGGCCCGGGGGACGCGCCGTGGGGACGGGCCGGGTGAAGGGGACCCCAAGAGCGGGTCGGGGCGCGACCGGCGCGCGGCCCCGGTGAAGGGGCCCCGCGGGCGCGTCGAGGCAGGACCGGCGCGCGGCCCGGGTGAACGGGACCCCAAGAGCGGGTCCGGCCCGGGTGAAGCCGGCGGCCGGCGCAGCGGATCCGGGTGGCCCGGTTCGCCCTGATGTCGACCGAGGGTGACCGAGAAGAGGGGTCGAATGTGAAGCCCTGTCACGTTCTGCGCGTGTACGCCACGCCGGGCGCCAACCTGGTGTACCAGGTTTCTTCACGGGGGGCGCCGAATCCGTCGCACGTCAGAGCGGGATAGGTTGGGACGACCTTCACAGTTAGCATCAACTTCGTCGAAACTGGGCATACCAGTCCATAGACATCGACATAGACTGTGTTCGTGCCGTCACAGAGCGCACTCTGCGTAATCGAAACCCCATGCCCCGCCGCGGTTCCGGGCGATCGCGGCGAGCAGTCGACAAGATGGGACCGGCGTCGCCGCGCAGCCGCCCCGCGCCGCGAAAGACCTGGCCAAAACGGTGACGTCCGTCGCGGCGCCGGACTTCCGGACCCGTTTCAGCCCGATCCCCCGTAGCACTTTCGGCCCGCCGGATCGAGAAAAACAGGGCCGGAGAACGAAGTTTTGACCGAATACGCCACATGCCACTAAACGTGTCGCTAGAATCACTCAGCGTGACGCGCACCATGGGCGACTTTGCGACCTCCCATCCGACAAAGTCGCGTTAAGTGGTCGCGTAATCACCTCGGGTGATGCCAATATAGACCTAGAGGGCAATATTGGACATCCGGGCCAAGTGCCAGGATAAGGCTCAGGATCGGCACACAGATCCAGGAGGAGAGGCCGTACACATGTCAACTCGCACGCCCGAGGCGGAGCCCCTGTTGACCCCTGCCGAGGTCGCCACCATGTTCCGCGTGGACCCCAAGACCGTCACGCGCTGGGCAAAGGCGGGCAAGCTGACCTCGATCCGGACCCTGGGTGGCCACCGCCGCTACCGCGAGACCGAGGTCCGCGCTCTGCTGGCCGGTATCCCCAACCAGCGCTCGGAGTGATCTCCCCGGCACGTGCCGTATCCGGGGGGATAGACCGGGGGAAGCTCACATCCCCGTTCGATGAGGGCGGGTCGCCTGTGCCGGCGGCCCGCCCTCGGGCTTGACCCATCACACCGCGCGACCACACCGCCACACGTCCAGGGCCATAGGGCGGCCGCACCACCGCCCACCAGCGCTCACCGCACGACCGCACCCGTGCGGGCCCGGGCCCGGAAGGCCGGCCGCCGGGGCACGAGGGCACCGACAGCACGATCGATCCCGCGCCGGCCCAGGGGCAACGGACGGCGAATCCGAGCGCACGCCTTGGCCATGCGGCCCCCGTCCGCCGGGCGACGGCCAAGCCAGGACCAAAGCGCGGTCACGCCCGCGCCGGCCTCGGACCCGCCGGGGAGCCGGGACTCACAGCGACGGCGTCGCCGCCAGCAGGCGGGCGAGTGCCGGGCCGCCCGATTCCAGCTCGTCCGCCGGCACGTCGTCCACCACCCGCCCGGCGTCCAGGACCACCACCCGTCCGGCCATGCGGCGGGCCACCCGGAGGTCGTGGGTGACCAGGACGAGGGCGCGGTCCCGGCCGGCCGACGCGATCGCGTCGAGCACGTGGTCCTGGGCCAGCGCGTCGAGGCCGGCGGTGGGCTCGTCGGCCAGCAGCACGTCGGGCCGCACGGCCAGCGCCCGGGCCACGGCCACCCTCTGCCGCTCGCCGCCCGAGAGCGTGGCGGGGCGCCGCCCGGCGAAGTGCGCCGGCAGCCCGACGGCCTCCAAGAGCCCGGCGACGGCTTCGCCGGGGTCGGCGCTCCCGCGCGGCAGGGCCTCGGCCACGACGTCGCCCGCCCGGTAGCGGGGATCGAACGACGACAGCGCGTCCTGCGGTATCCACCCGAAACGGCGCCGAACGGCCCTGCGCTCGCGTTCGGGGGCCGCCCATACATCAGCCCCGCCGACGATCAGCCGCCCCTCCTGCGGCCGGTCCAGGGCCGCCAGCACCCCCATCAGCGTCGACTTCCCGGCCCCGCTCGCACCGACGACCGCTACGGACTCCCCCGCCCCGATGGCGAGGTCCACCCCGGACAACGCCTCGATTCGCCGCGCTCGCCGGCCCAGCGTCCGGCCCACCCCACGGCAGACGACGACGGCACTCACCGCGGCCCCCCGGAATCGGACATCCCCCGGCACGAGCCGACGAAGCTCACCACGCTCTCCCTGCCACGGACGTCCCCCGCCCGGCCATCGGCGCCGCCTGAACCGCACGCCTCCCCCTCGCTCCCGGCCCGGCCCGGCGCCGCCCCCATCACAGGTCCGCCGCCCCGCCCCCTGCGCCGTGCCGTTCCGCGGCGCGGCCGGCGCCGGCGCGCACCAGTGCGGCGGTGAACGGGTGCACCGGAGCGCCCAGGACCTCCGCCGCGGGCCCGCTCTCGACGATCCGGCCGCCGTCGAGGACGGCGACCCGGTCCGCCCACCGCCCGGCGACCGCGAGGTCGTGGGTGATGAGCAACAGGGCCCGGCCGGTGCCCGCCGTTCGGTCGCGCAGCAGGTCCAGCACCCGGGCCTGGGTCACGGGGTCGAGCGCCGAGGTGACCTCGTCGGCGATGAGCAGCCGGGGGTCCAGGAGGCAGGCCAGCGCCAGCGCCACCCGCTGGGCCTGGCCGCCCGACAGCTCGAAGGGCCGGGCCGCCCACAGCCGCTCGGGATCCTCGATCCCGGCCTCGCTCAACGCAGCGAGCCCGCGGGCGCGCCGCATCGCACGCGCGATCCCGTGGGCGGCGAGCGTCTCGCGCACGTGGGTGCCGACGGTCACCGTGGGGTTCAGGCTGGCCTGCGACTCCTGGAAGACGTAGCCGATCGCGGCCCCGCGCAGTGCGCGCAGCCGGTGTCCGGCCGGACCGAGCAGGTCGTGGACGCCCGTACCGGTGCCCAGCAGCGCCGTGCCACGGGCGCGGGCGCCATCGGGCAGCAGCCCGATCAGCGCGCGTGCGGAGAGGCTCTTCCCGCTGCCGCTGCGCCCGACCAGCGCGGTGACCTCACCCGGCGGCAGCCGGAGGTCGAGCCCCGCGACGATGTCGCGCCCGCCGACACGGACGGCGAGCCCGGTCACGTCGAGAACGGGCAACGCGAGGCCCGCGGTCACCGGTCCTCCCCCCATCGCCGACCGACCCGGAACGCGGCATGCGGTGTGGCCGTAACCCGGGTTCCGCGCGAGGGGCGGCGTCCGGCGTTCACCCGGCCCCACCCCCGGCGCGGACCGTCCCGGAAGACCACAAGCGGCCTGACCGCAACCCGGCCTCCACGGGACGAAGCGCAGCCGTCGATCACCAGGTCCTCCCCTCGACCGGGCCCCGGTGGTCCAGGCCGGTCGCGATGACGTTGAGCGCGATGATGGTGGCCACGATCGCCGCCGCCGGGAAGGCGACGGTGTACCACTGGCCGGTGAGCAGGTGGGCGCGCGCGTCGGTGAGCAGGTTGCCCCAGCTGGGCTGGTTGACCGGGATCCCGACACCGAGGAAGCTCAGCGTCGACTCCGTCAGGATCGCGTGGCCGGCCTCGAACGCCGCGATGGCCGCGATGGGCGGCAGGGCGTTGGGCACCAGGTGGCGCGTGAACACGCGGGTGCGCGAGAGTCCGAGCGAGGTGGCGGCGCGCACGAACGGGCGCTCGCGGAGCGCGCCGACCTCGGCGCGGGCGACCAGCGCCACCGGCATCCACGCGGTGAGGGCGATGGCCGCCACCACGGTCGCCGCCGAGGGCCCCGCGACAGCGGCGAGGGTGAGCGCCATCAGCACCATCGGCAGCGCCAAGAGGGCGTCGGCGGTCCGGGTGATGAGCGCGTCGAGCCAGCGCGGCCCGACCGCCGCCACCGCCCCGAGCGCCGTCCCGGCCGCCACCGTGACGGCGGCGGCCCCCAGGCCGACCAGCAGCGACAGCCGTGCGCCGTGCAGCATCCGGGAGAAGAGGTCGCGCCCCAGGGAGTCGGTACCCAGCACGTGCCCGGGCGACCCCGGCGGCAGTGAGACCGCGGTGGTATCCGTGGCCAGCGGGTCATACGGCGCCATCCAGGGCGCCCCCGCCGCCACCAGCCCCATGGCCGCGAGCACCGCACCCGCCACGGCCACCCCGCCGACCCGCCGCCGGCCGCCCCCGAGCGGCCCGGTCCCACCCGGCCCGGTCTCCGCGGACTCCGCCGGCCGGAACCGGCGCGGCCTATTGCGAATGATTCGCATCTGTTCAGCCTAGTGCCGTGACCGGAATCGTTAACGGGGACCCGGCTCGGGTGAACGCGCCGAGCCGGCGGGGCATCGGTCGGTCCGAAAACCGCTGGACGCGCCCCAGGGCGCTCCGCGATCATCCGCGCTGTGACAGATGAACCCGCCCGCCGGTCCCCCGCCCCGACCGGCCTGAGGTCGGTGAGGTCCGTCGATCTCACCAGCACGGCCATGACCGCCCTGCTGGACGACGACCTCACCCGGGCCAGTGCCGAAGCAGGAGTCGAGCTCACCGACTACTTCCTCACTGATCGGGCGAAGTGGGTGTGGCGGTATCGGGTCGATCAGCTGGCCTCGGACCCGGGTAGCGCGGGGTGGCTCACCCGGGCCGTCGTGGCCGAGCCCGAAGGCGTCGCCGTGGGGTACGCCGGGTTCCACGGGCCGCCCGATGAGACGGGCATGGTGGAGATCGGCTATTCGGTCGCCCCCGGCTTCCGTCGCCAGGGGTACGCCAGGACGATGTTGACCGGGTTGATGCGTCGCGCCGCCGCCGAATCCGCGGTCACGACCGCGCGGGTGACCATCAGCCCCGAGAACACCGCGTCCCTGGCCACGATCTCCGGATTCGGCTTCGTGGAGGTCGGAGAGCAGTGGGACGAGGTGGACGGCCTCGAACTCATCCTTGAAGTCCCCGTCTGAACAGACCGCTGCCGGAAGGCGGCGCTCCGTCCCGGAGAGCCATGCGCGCCGACCCGGTGAACGCTTCCGGTCACAGCGCTACGGCTGACCCCGCCCACCGGGGACCGGCTCCCCGCACAGGGAGACACCCGCGACGCCGCCCCGGCGAGATCCCGCGCGGCCCCGATCGACGCCGTCGACGGCCTGCGCCCGATGCCATCCGAGGCGATGCGACGGGCCCCGTGCTCCGGGTTCCGGCCTCCACTCCGGCACCGGAGCTCCGCGCCACAGGCCGTCAGTGCGGCGTCGTGTCCATCGCGTGCGCACCGGGCGTGCTCGGGCATCGCCTAATCTGGACAAACGGCGGGGCCAGGGGCGCCATTCGCAGGGGAGCGCCGTAGGACGTCGCCGCCGCGACCGGGGAACGGGCCGTCGACGGCGCCGGTCCGGCGCCTCCAGGTCGCCGGGGTGCGGCACGTTCGGCGCGTGCGAGAGACGAGGGGGCGACGTGGTGAGCGCCAGTACCGGGCCCGCCGGGTTCCAGGCGGTCCGGGAGACCAACCTCGGCGTGGTGCTGCGCGCCGTGCGCGAACTCGCTCCGTGCTCGCGTGCCGCGGTGGCCGCCACGACCGGGCTCAACAAGTCCACCGTCTCCAGCCTGGTCGCCGACCTCATCTCCCGGCGGCTGGTGCGCGAGACCGGCGAGGAGGCCGCCGAGCGCCGCGTGGGCCGCCCCGGGGTGATGCTCGCGCTGGACGACCGCGCGATCGCCGCCGTCGGGGTGGAGGTCAACGTCGACTACCTGGCGGTGGCGGCAGTGGACCTGGTCGAGCGGGAGCTGCTGCGCACCCACGTCCCCTTCGACGCGCGCGCGGCCGGGCCCGACGCCTGCGCACGGCGCATCGCCGGCACCCTCGCACGCGTCCTCGACACCCCTGAGCTGCGCGGCCGTACGGTCATCGGTGCGGGTACGGCCGTCCCCGGGCTGGTGGACGCGCCCACCGGCACCGTCATCCGCGCCCCCAATCTGGGCTGGCGCGACGTCCCGCTGCACGACCGCCTCACCGCGCTGCTGGCCGGCTCCGGCACCCCGCTGATGCCGGTCGTCGTCGACAACGACGCCAATCTCGGCGCCGTCGCGGAGTACCGCCTCGGCCACCTGCGCGGGACCCCCGAGCTCGTGTACATCACCGGCGAGGTCGGCATCGGCGCGGGCGTGCTCATGGGCGGTGCCCCGGTGCGCGGCGCGACCGGCTTCGCCGGGGAGATCGGCCATATCCGGGTGACCGCCGACGGACCGGAGTGCGCGTGCGGGCGCCGCGGCTGCCTGGAGGCGGTGGCGGGGCTCGGCGCCGTTCTGCGCGGCGCCGTACCGGACCTGGCCCCGTCCGGCCCGATGTCGGGCTCCGCCATCGGCGAGCTGGTGGCGGCCGCCACCGCACGCGCTGAGTCGGGCGACCCCACGGCGGTGGCGGCCCTGGCGGAGGCCGGCACCCACCTGGGGCGCGGCGCGGCCGTCCTGGTCAACATCGTGGCGCCGCGCGCCGTGGTGCTGGGCGGGCACTTCGTCCCGCTGTCGCCGTGGCTGCTGCCGGCGTGCCGCGCCGCGCTGGCCGAGGACGCGTTCGCCGCGGAGTCGGGCGGCTGCCTGGTGGAGGCGTCCGAGCTGGGCCTCGGCGCCGCCGCGCTCGGCGGGGCGACGGCGCTGATCGACGCCCTCGACAGCGGCCGCCTCCCCCTCCCCGGCCCGGCCCCGGAACCCGCCCGCGCGTGACCCCGCCGCGCCCGCAGCCGGACGGCCGAGGTGGTCCCGCTGATCCGGCCGACGGGGCGAACGCTCCGGAGCCGCGTGTCCGAAGGACCCCCTATGCTCCGGTCGCAGGTGCGAGAACAGCGGAGCGGCCGGTGCCGGGCCGCGAGCGCCGTCGGCACGGCGGCGCCGGCGATGGGGGGATTCACAGCGATGGCCACCTACGTGCTGATCCCGGGTGCCGGGTGTGATCCCTGGTACTGGCATCCGGTGGCGGAGGATCTGCAAGGGCGCGGGCACGAGGTCGTCGCCGTCGACCTGCCGTGTGAGGACCCGTCGGCCGGGCTGGACGACTACGCGGACGCGGTCGTCGACGCCGTCGGCGACCAGGCCGGTGTGGTCTTGGTGGCGCATTCCCTCGGCGGGTTCACCGCCCTGCTCGTGTGCGCGCGGATCAGGGTCGACCTGCTGGTGCTGCTGGAGGCCATGATCCCCGCTCCCGGCGAAACGCTGGCCGACTGGTGGACGGCGACCGGCCACGGCCGGGCCTACCGGGAGCAGGCCGAACGCGACGGCCGGACCGCCGGCGACCTCATGGACGACTTCCTGCACGACGTCCCGCCCCATCTGGCCGCCGGGCTCCGCGCGCGTCCCCGGGAGCAGTCGGACGGCCCCTCCCATCAGCCGTGGCCGCTCGACGCCTGGCCGGACGTGCCCACCCGGATGCTCATCGGGAGCGAGGACCGGCTCTTCCCCGTCGGCTTCATGCGCCGCGTGGCGCGCGAGCGCCTGGGTATCGTCCCCGACGAGATCCCCGCCGGGCACATGCCCATGCTCGCGCGCCCCGCTGAACTGGCCGAACGGCTGGAGTCCTACCGCGCCGGCCTGGCGGTGGGAGGGTGATCGCCCACTGCGATCCCCGCCCCACCGGCTCGGGTAGCCCAGTCCGCCCGGCCCGCTCGGCCGCTCACCCGGCTCGGCCCGCTCGGGTGAAGGCCAGGGTGGCGACGGCGATCTCGGGGCCCTCGAAGACGAGGTGGAGGTCGCGCGTGCCCTGTGCGCCGGTGAGGGCCGTCTCCACCTCGGCGAACGCGTAGCGGTCGGCCTCGGGCGGGACCGTGCAGGTGCCCGCTACCGGGCCGCTGATCGGGTCGTCCAGGCGCAGTACGACGGTGCCGCCCGCCAGGGCGTTGACCGCGAGCCGGCACGCCGCCGCCCCGTCGCCGAAGTCGACGTCGCGGAAGGCCGCCCACGCCTCCGGTTCGGCGGAGCGGACCGCCTCGCCCCGCTCCCGCCCCGACGGGCACAGCACCACGCCGTGGTACTCGTCGTGCGCGATCGCCTCCCAGGGCCCGGCGAACGGGTCGCGCGGCGGGATGGGCTCACCCGGGACGTCGAGCGGGGCGCACACCCGGATGTCCTTGGCCGACCGCCCGATCTGGACCTTGCGCGGGGCGTCCTCCACCACGAGCCGGCCGCGGGCGGTGTCGTAGGTGGCGAGGTCGGCGACGTCGAAGGCGATCTCGACGGTGCGGCTCTCCCCCGGTTCCAGGCGGACCCGGCCGAACCCGCGGAGCCGGCGCAGCGGCTGCTTCACCCGCGACAGCCGCTGCCGGGTGTAGCACTGGATCACCTCCTCGGCCGGCCGCTCCCCGGTGTTGGTGACGGTGACGTGCACGGTGACCCGGCCCCCGGCCACCTCCACCCGCGGGTCGCGGTAGTCCACCGTGCTGTACCCGAGCCCGTGGCCGAACGGGTAGAGCGGCGTCCCCAGGTAGTACAGGTAGGTGGCGTCGGCGGCGATGATGTCGTAGTCGAGCAGGTCGGGCAGCTCGGTGACCGACCGGTACCAGGTCTGGGTGAGCCGCCCCGCGGGCTCGGCGTCGCCGAAGAGGACGTCGGCCAGCGCGTTGCCGTGCTCCTGGCCGCCGTGGGAGGACCACACGATGGCGCCGACGTGCTCGTCGGCCCAGGTGATGCCGAACGGGTAGCCGCTGGTGAGCACCAGCACGGTCGCGGGGTTGGCGGCGTGCACCGCGCGCAGCACGGCCTCTTGGGCGGCGGGCAGGTCCAGGTCGCGGCGGTCCTCGGTCTCGCGGCCGTTGACCAGCGGGTGGTCGCCCGCGACCACCACGGCGACATCGGCGTCGGCGGCGAGGGCCGCCGCCTCGGCGGCGCCGTCGCGCAGCACGTCCACGGTGAACGCCGCCGCGGCGTCGGCGTCGGCCGTCAGCCGCAGCACGGCGTCGTCGGCGACGGTGACGTAGTGGCCGGTGGCGATGTGGAACAGCACCACCGAGCCGTCGGGCCGCTCCTGGAACCGGAAGGTCTGGCGGACCTCCCAGCCGTTGGGGCCGGGCGCGTCGTTGACGAGGGTGCCGTCGTCGCCCTCCGAGACGTAGCGGCCGTCGGCGGCGGCGCGCAGCGCGTAGGCGCTGCCGCCCCAGTCGAAGAGGTCGAAGGCGACCGAGGCGGCGGCGGGCCCGGTGGCCGGCGCGGCGGCCAGGCGCAGCGGGCCGCCGCCGTCGCCCGCCGTCACGTGCCCGCCGCCGCTGCGCAGGGCGATGCGGTCGACGCCCTCGCAGAACACCGTGGCGGTGCGGGCGGCGATGGCGTCGCGGGCGGAGACGGCGTAGGGCAGCGTCCCGCTGTACCAGTCCTCCTGGACGTCGTCGGCGAGCTGGCCGATGACGGCGATCCGGCGCGGCGCGCGCAGCGGCAGCAGGCCGTCGTTCTTCAGCAGCACGATCGAACGGCACGCCGCTTCGCGGGCCAGCTCCTGGTGGGCGGGGCTGTTGACGGTGTCCTCGCCGACGCCGGCGTAGGGGGGTTCGGGGTCGAACTCCCCTAGGCGCAGGCGGATGGCGAGGATGTGGCGGACGGCGTCGTCGACGGCGGCGGGGTCGGCCAGGCCCTCGTCGAGGGCGCGGCGCAGGTGGCCCAGGGTGGGGCCGGTGCGCTCGTCGTCCTGCGTGAAGCTGTCGATCCCGGCCCGGAGCGCGTGGGCGTAGGCGTGCGCGAGGTCGCCGTGGTAGCCCTGCTCGTTGACGAGGTTGGCGGGCGCGTAGGCGTCGCTGACCACCAGGAGGTCGCCCGGGGCGGCGGCGCGCAGGACGTCGTTGATCAGCGGGCTGAGGTGGGCGGGACGGCCGTTGACCAGGTTGTAGGAGGGCATGACGGCCACCGCGGCGCCGGAGCGCAGGGCGGGCAGGTGGGCGGGGAGCTCGTACTCGTACAGCACGCGCGGGGGCAGGTTGCTGGAGGTGGTGCAGCGCCCGGTCTCGTTGTTGTAGCCGAGGAAGTGCTTGATGGTGGGCGCGGTCTTCAGCCACCGCGGGTCGTCGCCGGCCAGGCCGCGCGCGTAGGCGGTGGACAGCACGCCGGTGAGCCAGGGGTCCTCGGAGTAGCCCTCTTCGTTGCGGCCCCATCGGGGGTCGCGCAGGGGGTTGACCACGGGCGCCCAGACGTTGCGGCCGGCCCCGGACGGGTCCTTCGCGTGGAAGGCCAGGACCTCGTCGGCGGCGGCCGCCCCCACCCGCCGCACCAGGCCGGGGTCCCACGTGCTGGCGAGCCCGATGGCCTGGGGGAACACCGTGGCCGGGCCGAGCCAGGCCAGGCCGTGGAGCGCTTCGGTCCCGGTGCGGAACGCGCCGAGCCCCAGGCGCTCGACCGGCGCCTGGTACTGGTGGAGCAGGCCGATGCGCTCGTCCAGGGTGAGCCGGCCGAGCAGGTCGGCCACGCGCTCGTGCAGCGGGCGGCCGGGGTCGCGGAAGGGGGCGTCCGCGGATGCGTTCATGTAGGGGTCCCGTCTGTCGCGGTGGGCACGGGGGCCGGGAGCGCGGGGCGCTCGGCGGCGCGGGCGGCACGTGAGGGGTCGAGCGGGGCGCGGCCGCCGCGGACCCGCGCCGGGGTGTGCGGGTCGCCCGGCAGCCGCCCGGTCTCCACGGCGTCGAGGATGCGCGCGGTGGCCCCCAGAGCGGGGGCGTCCAGGCCCAGGGTGGAGGCGACGACGCGGCACCCGCCGTGCTCGGCGGCGATCGCGCGGTCGCGGAGTTCGGCGCCGGCGGCGGGCAGCAGCCAGGGGGCCAGTTCGGCGTAGTGGCCGCCGAGGACCACGACCCGCGGGTCCAGGACGTTGGCCAGGATCGCGATCCCCGCGCCGAGGTCGCGGCCGGCGCCGGTGAGCGCGTCCAGGGTGGCGGCGTCGCCGGCGCGGGCGCGGGCGGTGATCTCGTCGATGAGCGGTTCCATCTCGGCGATCGGCGGACGGCCGCCGATGTCGGGGGTCTGGGGGTCGGCGGCGGCGCGGCGGATGACGGCGGCGATCCCGGCGACGGCCTCCATGCAGCCGCGCCGGCCGCAGTGGCAGGCGGGGCCGCCGGGGACCACCGGGATGTGCCCGATCTCGCCGCTGTAGCCCGCGCTGCCCGCGCGCAGCGCGCCGTCGATGACCAGGCCGGCGCCCAGGGCGCCGCCGCCCGCGAGGTAGACGAGGTCGGCGGTGCCGGCGTGCGGGCCGTATCGGTGTTCGGCCAGCACGCCGAAGTCGGCGTCGTTGCCGGTCTCCACGTGCAGGCCGGGCAGGCGCAGCGCGGCGGCGAGGTCGGCGGCGAAATCGGCGTCGCGCCAGTCTCGGGCGGCGGCGCTCGCGAGCGCCGGATCGCCGGCGTGCTCCCGGGGGCCGCGCGATCCGGGCGCGCCCGGCGCACCGGGGGAATCGGCGGGGGCGGGGAAGGAGCCGGGAAGGCCGGCGGAACCGGAGGGGTCGGGGCCGAGGGTGCCGGGCAGGGCGACGGCCAGCCCCAGGACCTTGCGCCCGTCCCGTTCGGCCCGGGCGATCACCCGGCGGGTGAGGGAGGCGACGGCGGTGAGGGCGCGGGCGGGCGAGCCGGTGGCGCCGGGCAGGGCCCGGCGCCACGACAGCACGGTGCGCCCGGCGATGTCGACGGCCACGGCGGAGAGGTAGTCGGTGCTGACCTCGATGCCGATGGCGGCGTAGGAGGCGCCGTCGAGGGTGAGCAGGACAGCGGGGCGTCCGACCCGGTTGCCGGTCGTGCCGACCTCGCGGAGCAGCCGGCGTTTGAGCAGTTCGGACACGAGGCTGGAGACGGTGGTCTTGTTGAGTCCGGTCGCCGCGGCGATGTCGGCCCGCGAGCAAGGGGCCAGGTCGCGCACGCAGCGCAGGACGACGGCGAGGTTGGTGCTGCGGACGTCGGCCGCGTCCACACGATGTGGATCCCTGGAGGGTGTGATCACTGTCCGCCCCGCTCCCGTGGGTACCGCCGACCGCCCCGGAGGCCATCTTGTGGGGCAGGTCACCGTCAAGTAATTTGTTTGTCTAGACCGCAAACTAATTCTAGGCGATGCGAACGCGACTTTCCTACCCCCACGGACCCCCCGTCCGAGTTCAGCGAAGGACGTGCCATGCCCCGTTATCCCCGACCCCGCATGACGCTCGACCGCCGCCGGTTCCTCGGCCTCGCCGGCGCCGGAGCCGCCGCCGCGTTCTCCGGCGGCCTGCTCACGGCCTGCGCGCCCACCGGACCGCGACCGGGGGCGGGCGCAGCGGCCGGCGCGGACCGGCTGGACGACCTGATCCCCACCTTCATCCCGTTCGACGGCCCCGCCCCCGACCTGCCCGGAACCGACGGCGCCCCCGACGCCTACACGTCCTACCCCCGGGCCGTCGACGCCATCACCGCTCCCCCGGGCTCCGGCGGCTCCTACACCGCCATGACCCCCCTGTGGGGCCCGGTCCCGCCGGGGCTCGGCGACAACTCCCACTACGACCTGGTCAACCGGGAACTCGGCGCCACCGTCGAGTTCAACTTCCAGGACGGCAACACGATCATCGACAAGATGAACGCGGTCATCGCCGGCGGCGACGTCGCCGACATCACGATGGTCCCCGACTGGCTGATCAACCTGATCCCCCGGTTCAACCGGGCCGCGGGCGAGCTGTTCGAGGACCTCACCCCGTTCCTGGCCGGCGACGCCGTCGAGCCCTACCCGATGCTCGCCAACCTGCGCAGCGACGCCTGGAAGTGGGGCGTCTTCGACGAGCGGCTGTACGGCGTGCCCCTGCCCTCCAACCCCTTCCCCGAGTGGTTCCTGTACCGGGCCGACCTGTTCGCGGAGATGGACCTGCCGCTGCCCTCCTCCCCCGAGGAGTTCTTCGAGCTCGGCGAGGAGATCAACGACCCCGACAACAACCGGTGGGCGTTCGGCGACTTCTACCGGCTGATGCGGCAGGTGTTCGGGGCGCCGCGCGAATGGCGCTACACCGGCGGCGAACTGGTCCACCAGGTCGAGACCCCCGAGTTCGCGGCCAGCGTGGAGTTCCTGCGCCGCGTCTACGACGCCGGGCTGGTCCACCCCGACATCGCCGGCGGCGGCACCAACAACAAGGAGCTCATCAACTCCGGGCGGATCCTCGTCGACCAGGACGCCACCAGCGCCATCATCGAGGCATACCAGGGCGTGCTGCCCGACGACCCCGACTTCCGGCTCGGGCTGCTCCCCGTCTTCGGCAGCGACGGCAACGACCCCGACATGCACCGCGCCAGCCCAGCCGAGCACTGCGTCTTCGTCCGCAAGGGCTTCGAGCCCGGACAGGTCGAGGAGGTGCTGCAGATCCTCGACTACTGCGCCGCCCCCTTCGGCACCGAGGAGTACCTCACCTACCGCTTCGGCGCCGAGGGCGAGCACTACGAATACGTCGACGGCGCCCCGCAGCTCACCGAACTGGGCCGGCAGGAGGTCGGCAACGGCTACCTGTTCCTGAGCGGGCGCCCCTCGCCGATCGTGGAGAGCCAGTACCCCGACTACGTCGAGCCGCGCAGCCAGTGGTTCAACGACGCCGTCCAGTACTCGGGCGAGGACCCGTTCGAGGGCATCCGCATCCAGCGGCCCAACGCCTACTCCAGCGTCGAGACCCCCACCACCGACAAGGTCATGGACATCATCCGGGGCCGCCGCGAGGTGCGCGAGCTGGAGGACGTCATCGCCGAATGGCGGCGCGACGGCGGCGACGAGGGACGCGAGTTCTTCCAGCAGGTCCTCCAGGACCACGGCCGTGATTAACTCCCGGAGCGGCGCCGCCCAGGCGCCCGCCGCCGCGGGGCGCGCGGCCCCCGGCACCGCCTCCGCGGGCGGCGGCCGCCGCGGCCGCCGCGCCGTGCGCGCC
>NZ_JBHSFQ010000009.1:0-174375 GCF_042653925.1 Nocardiopsis mangrovi | reverse complement strand
CCGAAAGAGTGTCCACGGGGCCAAAACAAACTTTGGCTTAAAGAAAAACAAACACGCGCTGTTGAGTTCTCAAAAAACAACCGCTCATCCCGTACAAGCCCGAACCACCCACAAGGAGCGAATTCCCAAGGCTCTTCCGCAGAGGCGGAGCTTCCGTCTTGCTGTGCTGTTGAATTTACCAGCCTTTCGCTCGCCCGCCAAATCGGCGTTTGCGGCAATGGGCATCCGGTAAATCCAACAACGATCGAAGCCATTTCGAATGTTCGATGTGCTTCCCGAACGAGATTATCAGGATCGGGTGTGTACTCGATCCCTACGGTCTCACTCGGCTCCATCGTGTGGCCGGTCGAACGAATCCTCGCCCGCCGTTCCACGACGACCATGCAACGATAGGGTCCGCACCCGCAAACGTCAAACCGACCCTGGGGGCTCGGGGTGGAGCCCTGGTAGCGGGGGTCGACGACCTTGGAGCAGGCCGACGTCTTCCGGGCTCACGCGGTCCGTGGAACCATCTGCCGATGGTTCGGTCCCGCGTGGTGGGTCAAGCTTCTCTGCCTTGTACGGATCAATTTGCCCGAGCCCCGCACCGTCTAAACGCCCGTCTCGGCAAAACATCCGTCAGGGATCGCGCGGCCCTCCTCCCCCGTCCCCTGCCGCCTGCGGGTGGCGGAGACGGGGCCGGGGTGGTGCGGCGACCGGGTCGCCGCACCACCCCGGAGTGTCCACCCGCCGATCCGGTGCCGTCCGGCTCAAACGCCGACGACGATCCCTCCGACGTTGCGCTTGCCCCTGCGCAGCACGAGGTAGCGCCCGTGCAGCAGGTCGTCTTCCGCGACGCGGGCGTCGACCTCGGTCACCTTGGTGTTGTTGAGGTAGGCGCCGCCCTCCTGGATCGCGCGTCGGGCCGCCGATTTGCTCGCGACCAGGCCGGATTCGACCAGGAGGTCGACGAGCGGCGGCAGCTCCCCGACGGGGCCGGCGACCTCGGCTCCGGACACCTCGCGGAGCGCGGCGCCGAGGGTGGCGGCGTCGAGGCCGGCGAGGTCGGCCTGCCCGAAGAGGGCGCGGCTGGCCTCGATCACGTTGCGGCACTCGTCCTCGCCGTGGACCAGCGTCGTCAGCTCCTCGGCCAGGGCCCGCTGGGCCGCGCGGGCGGCGGGGCGCTCGGCGGTCTGGGCTTCCAGCTCCTCGATCTCCGCGCGCGACCGGAAGCCGAACACCTTGAGGTAGCGCATCACGTCACGGTCGTCGGCGTTGAACCAGAACTGGTAGAAGGCGTACGGGCTGGTCAGCTCGGGATCGAGCCAGACGGTGCCGGACTCGGTCTTGCCGAACTTGGTGCCGTCGCTCTTGGTGAGCAGGTTGGTGGTCAGCGCGTGTGCACCGCCGTGAGGGGCGTTTCCGTCCATGCGGCGGATCAGGTCGAGGCCGGCGGTGATGTTGCCCCACTGGTCGCTGCCGCCGATCTGGAGCGTGCAGCCGTGCCTGCGGTAGAGCTGGACGTAGTCGTAGGACTGGAGGAGCACGTAGCTGAACTCCGTGTAGCTCATGCCCTCGCCGTCGAGGCGGCTCTTGACGGTCTCGCGGGCGAGCATCTGGTTGACGCTGAAGTGCTTGCCGACGTCGCGCAGCATCTCGATCGCGCTCATGGCCGACAGCCACTCGCCGTTGTCGACCAGAACCGCGTCGGTGGGCCGGGGCGTCTCGCCTTCGGGCGTGAACCGGAGGAAGGCCGAGAGCTGCCCCGCCAGGACGCCCACCCAGCCCTTCACGGTCTCGACGGAGTTCAGCGACCGCTCGGCGGTGGGCTTGGGGTCGCCGATCAGGCCGGTCCCGCCGCCGACGAGGGCGATGGGGCGGTGGCCCGCCTGCTGGAACCGCGCCAGGGTGAGGATCTGGGTCAGGTGGCCGACGTGCAGGCTGCCCGCGGTGGGGTCGAAACCGCAATAGAGGGTGACCGGGCCATCGGCGAGGGCCTTGCGAAGCTCGTCAAGGTCGGTGGTCTGCGCGAGGAGGCCGCGCCATTCGAGTTCGTCGATGATGTCGGTCACTGTGGTCTTTCCGTGGGTCGATGCGGATTCGCACGCCGGAGGCGCCAGGGGTGTCGGACCGCCGTGGCCGCCTGCCGTACGCCTTCCACGGTATCCGCTGACCGGCGCGGGTGCCGCCCCCCTTTTCCCGCCGTGCTCCGCGCCGATCGCGGCCCCGCCGCCGGCGGGTGGCCGGCACCGTGCCGGCGTACTCCGCTTCCCGTCCTGTTCCCGTCCTGGACGTCCGGGTGGACGGGCGGGTGGCCCGCTGGGCCGTCCTGGCGGTTGCCGAGCGGGCCGATTTCGGCCCGCCGCCGGGTGCGCCCTGCGTCGGACCGGGCCCGCAGGTCGAGAACGGGGCCCGAAGGTAAACCGACTTCAGTTGTCCGGATCCGGTCAGGCCGGGTAACCGATTGTTCACGCGCCGCATCTTCCCCGCTATCCCCGTTGTGGGTGAACCTCATGGGGTCCGAAGTCCCCCGCTCTACTTTGGAGACCTTCATGCCGACGGCCGTCCGCCGGATCACCGGCCTACTCGCCGCAGCGGTCACCTCCCTGGCCTTGCTCCCGGCCTTCGCCGCCCCCGCCCAGGCCGCCCCTCCCCCGCCCCCGTCCCTGAGCGAGGCCCGCTCCCAGCTCGGCTCTCTGACCGTCGAGTCCGAGTCCGGCTCGGGCTACGACCGCGACCTGTTCCCGCATTGGAGCACCGTCGAGGGCAGCTGCAACACCCGCGAGTGGGTGCTGCGCCGCGACGGCGACAACGTCCAGGTCGGCAGCGACTGCTACCCGACCTCCGGTTCCTGGTACAGCGTCTACGACGGCGTGACCACCAGCGTTCCCTCCGAGATCAGCATCGACCACTTCGTCCCGCTCGCCGAGGCGTGGCGCTCGGGGGCGAACTCCTGGTCCACGAGCCGGCGTGAGCAGTTCGCCAACGACCTGGACTCGCCGCAGCTGTGGGCCGTCACCGGGTCGAGCAACAGCTCGAAGGGCGACCGCGACCCGGCCGAGTGGCTGCCGACCCGCACCTCGATCCACTGCGACTACGCCAAGAGCTGGATCAACGTGAAGTACGTGTGGGAGCTGAGCGTCGACTCCGCCGAGCAGGCGGCGCTGGAGGACCTCCTCGACAGCGCCTGCTAGGAGGACCGACACGGCAGCGGCGGCGCGCGGAGCCATCCGCGCGCCGCCGTTCGCGTATCAGCGGGCCGTGAACAGCCGCTCGCCGAGGTGTTCGGCGATGGCGAGCGAGGAGGTCGCCGCCGGCGAGGGCGCGTTGCGCACGCACAGGAACCGGCCGTGGGTGTCCACGGCGAAGTCGTCGAGCAGGTCGCCGCCGCGGGTGAGGGCCTGCGCGCGCACGCCCGCGGGCGCGGGGAGCAGGTCGGCGGCGGTGATCTCGGGGACGAGGCGGCGCGCCTGCCGTGCGAAGGCCGCCCGTGAGGCCGATACGGCCATCTCCCTGGCGCCCGCCTTCCAATGGCGGCGGGCCAGCCGCCAGAACCCCGGCCAGGCCAGGGTCTCGCGCAGGTCGCCGGGCAGGACGTCGCGCGGCCCGTAGCCCTCGCGTGCTCCGGCGAGGATCGCGTTGGGGCCGGCCATGACCTCGCCGTGCACATGCCGGGTGAGGTGCACGCCCAGGAACGGGTAGCGCGGGTCGGGCACCGGGTAGACCAGGCCGCGCACCAGGTGGCGGCGGTCCGGAGCCAGCTCGTGGTACTGGCCGCGGAAGGGGACGACGCGGGGGTCGGCGCCGGCCCCGGCCATGCGGGCCAGCCGGTCGCCGTGCAGGCCGCCGCAGATGACAACGGTGTCGAAGCGCCGCTTGACGCGTTCTCCGCGCGGGTCGCCCGTCAGGACCTCCGCGCCGTCCGCGTCCTGGCGCAGCGCGATCACGGGGGCGCCCAGGCGTACCCGCCCGCCCGCGCGGCGTACGTCGTCGGCGAGGGATTCGGCGACGGCGATGAAGTCGGTGATGGCGGTCGTGGGCGAGTGCAGGCCGGCGACGCCCGCGACGTGCGGCTCGATCTCGCGCAGCCCTTCGGGGCCGAGCCGCCGGATGCCGGGGACTCCGTTGCGGCGCGCGGTGCGTTCGACGTCGTCCAGCCGCGCGGTGTCGTCGGCGTCGGCCGCGACGAGGACCTTGCCGGCCTGCTCGTAGGGCAGTCCGCGTTCGGCGCAGTACTCGGAGAGCAGGGCGACACCCCGGCGGCACAGCGTGGCCTTGAGGGAGCCCGGGCGGTAGTAGATGCCCGCGTGGACGACGCCGCTGTTGTGGCCCGTCTGATGGGCGGCCACGCGGTCCTCTTTCTCCAGGACCGTGACCCGCGTCCCGGGCCGGTTCAGCGTGACCCATCTGGCCAGTGCGAGGCCGACGATGCCGGCGCCGATGATGCCGATCCGTTCCGTGCTCATCCGGGACACGCTAGCAAGGCGCGACGGGGCTCCCGGCGGTGGTGGCGCCCCTGGCGGTCAGTGGCCGCTCAGCGTGTTCTGGAGCCGGCCTTCGAGGTCGGCGAGCTCCCCCAAGTGCAGGTTCTCCCCTCTCGCGGACGCCTTGAGGAGCGGGTGCAGACCGGTGTAGAAGGTCTGCGAGAACCGCTGGTAATAGGGGGTCGGCGGGCGGGCCCTGGCCCCGCGGACGGAGTCGAGCAGCAGGTCGGCGTAGGCGCCGCGGCGCTCCTCCACGCCGGCCGTGGGGCCGCCGTCGGGGTCGCAGTCCGATCGGACGCCCTCGGCGACCTCTCCGTGGTAGGCGTCTTCGCGCACCGGGGCGTAGCCGGCGGTGTGGAAGAGGCGGCGCTGCTGTTCGGGCGCGGTGAGGAACTCGATGAGGTCGATCGCGGCATCGCGGTGGGGCGACGCGTCGGCCACGGCGAGGCTCTGCCCGCCCAGCACGGCACTGGAGTCGGGGAGCGGGAGCACGCCGAATTCGATCTCGCCGCCGTCGGGATCCTCGCCGCGGTCCTCCCGGCCGGCGAGTTCGTCGACCGGCCGGACGCCGGGCCGTTCGGCGAGGTCGTCGTACCAGACGGGCCAGTTGCGCATGGCGATGACCTCTCCGGCGGTGAAGCGGTCCGCGCTGTCGATCTCGGTGTCGTCGAGCGACTCCGGGTGGATGGCACCGGTCGCCAGCCGGTCCGCGATGAGCCGGAGGGCGGCGCGCTGCGAGGTGCCGGTGAGGTCGGCGCGCAGGGACCCCTGGTCGTCGACCAGGCCGTGGCCTTCCACGTTGGCGACCTCCAAGGCGTTGACCGTCAGCCCCTCGTAGGCGGACAGCTGGCCGGCGTAGCCGTGGTCGTCGTTGCGCCCCGTCTCCTCGGCGGCGTCGCGCAGCACCGCGAGGGTGTCGCCCCAGTCCTGTCCCTCTGCCTCCAGGTCCTCCCGATCGACCAGGTCGGAGCGGAAGAAGAGCAGCCCGGCGTCGGCGATGAACGGGACCGCCCAGGTGTCGCCCTCGTAGCTCGTGGCGTCGAGGATGTTGCGCAGCAGGCCGCTGGTGTCGACGTCGTCGCCGAGTGCGGCGATGTGTCCGGCGCGGGCGAACTCGGCGATCCACTGGGTGTCGAGGTTGAGGACGTCGTATCCGGGTCCGTCGGACTGGAGTTGGCGCAGCATGTCGGCGCGCTGGAGGTCGGTGATCCCGGACAGCTCGATGAGGCGCGCCTGAGGTCCGTCGCCGGCGTGGCAGGCGTTCCACTCGTCGATCAGCGCCGCGTAGATCCCTGTTCGCGAGGCGTCGCGGCCGGTGACGACGGTGAACTCACCTCGCGGGCCCGGAGTCCGCAGGATGACGAACGCGGTGGCGACCGCCACCGCGAGGACGGCGAGGAGCGCGGCGACGGCGATGGCCTCTCGGCGTCCGATCCGTCCCATCCGTCCGCTGCGCCGCTCACGCACGCCGTCCTCGGCCATGGGATCCCTTCCTCGTGTGTCCGCCTGGGGTGGGTCAGTCGCCCTGGCGGGCGCTGATCAGTGCGTCGCGGCCGGCCAGGCCGGCCTGCTCGGGGTCGGCGGGGACGGCGACGCAGGAGACTCCGGAGAGCGCGTCGAGGTCCGGGAGTGCGCCGGTGTCGCACGGGTCCCTGTCCTCGCCGACCGCGAGGATGCGGACGCCGACAGGTGCGTCGGCGATGCGCTCCTCCAGTTCCGCGACGCCGATGCCGGGTGCGCCGGGGATCGCGACGCCGTCGGTGATGACCACGAGCACGGGCCGCGGGGACCGGTCGGCCCATTCCTCCGACAGGGCTTCGACGCCGTCGCCGATCACGTCGGCCAACGGGGTGGACGCGCGGTCCGGGTCGAGGCGGTCGAGCTCGTCGGTGATGCGGCGGCCCTGGTCCTCGGCGTCGTCCATGGGGGCGAGGATCTCGTGGTCGGTGGCGTCGGCGGCGTCTCCCCGGGGGAAGCTCCACAGGCCGATGGCGTCCCCGCCGCCCGAGAGGCCGGCGATGGCCGCGGCCTCGGCGCGGGCGGTCGTGAAGAGGGCGGTGGGGTCCCTCATGGAGGAGGACGTGTCGACGGCGATGAGGATCGCGGCCGTCGGGTGGATGCCGGGGGGACGGTCCAGAACGGCGCCGGCCCGGTCCGTCCAGAGGTCGGGTGTCTCATTCCAGATCGGCAGGTCCGACGGGGCGAAGAGGCCCTCCATGGCGGGATCGCCCGCACCGGTGGGCCCTCGATATCCGAGGTACACGCCCTGTCCGTCCGCTGCGGCGCCACCGTTTCCGGGGCCGATGGTCGCGGCGAAGGACGCGGGGTCCTGGGACAGCTCCGCCAGGTGGTCGCCGAAGTCCTCCGCGATCTCGTCGGCGCCGTCATCGGCCCCGGTGGGCCGCACCCGCACGAAGGGGTGGTCCAGGAACGGGAGGCTCTCGGAGTACAGCGGGACGAGGGCGGTCCGCTCCCCCTCGGAGAGCCGACCGGGGCATCCGCCACCGGCGCGGAGCCGGTACAGCGCGGCTTCGGTGGTGAGAACGGGCGGGGGCGGGCCGTCCCCGTCGGTGGCCGCGGCGCGGCAGAGGTGGCCGAGGTCGCTGTCGGTGGCGATCCCCGGCCGGACTTCGGCTTCGATCGCGGCGGCCGCGGCGGTGTCGGTGAACTGTCCGTCGACGTCGATGGCGCCGCCCGCATCGAACAGGGCGGCGGTGTGCAGCAGCGCGGTGGCGGATCCGGCCGGGTCGCCCCGCTCGACGAGCGGGGAGCCCGGCCCCGCCGCTTCCCCGATGGCGTCGTGGACGTCGGGTACGGTCCCCTGGCCGATGCCGGTGTCCCCCATGATCGTCTCGGCCAGGCCCCGGGGTACCGCGGCGATGAGCGGGGTGAAGCGCGTGGGCTCATCGGGCACGCTCACGTCGACCTCGGGGGTCGCCTGGGCCGCGAGGCGCTCGCGGACCCAATCGGCATCGACGGAGGAGTCGGGCAGCCACACGTGCGGGAGCGGGCCGAGGGTCTGGTCCCAGCCGTCGGCCAGGCCGAGCCGGATGTCCTCGGAGCGGTCGATCGCGTACACGGTGACGTTGACCGGCCGGCATTCGACCCCTGCGGCGCGGCCGTCCGCGAACCTCTCGGCGACCGCGGAGACGATGTCCGCGCTGTCGGGGGTGGTGGCGACGACCAGTTCGTCGGGCGGCGCGCAGGCGTCGTCGAGCGGGTTGAGCCGGACGATCACGAGGATCGCCGTCAGGGACGCCGCGATGAGTCCGACGACTGCCGTGAGGACCAGCAACCACCTGGTCATGACGAGCCGGGCGATGATGACGGCACAGCCGCCGATGTATGCCAGCCCCAAGATCGACAACAGTTGAAAGATGCGATCGTGCCATTCCAGGACCTGGGCGTAGAAGGAGGGGGTGCCCATGAGGCCGGCCACCGATGCCACGCCCACACCGCCGGCGGCGAAAAGGCCGATGGCCCCTTGCACATTGGCGGCTCGGGCGCTGAGACCGTCGAGCGCGCTAATGGCGGCGCGAACGATTCCTGCCACAGAGGAGCGGTCGCCCCCCGGGTCCGGGGCGGTGTGGTCGCCGTCATCCGCCGAGGGCTGCCCAGGGCTGTCCGGATCGCCTTTGTCTCCGCTCACCATATGACCACGAGCGGCGCACATCCGCATTTATCGAGAAAGCGCCGCACACCTCCTCAATTGCCCTGAGCATAAGGTTTCGGGTAGATCAACTCCACTGATCGCGGGCCCCGCACCGTGCCGGATCCGGCCATGGCCCCGTCCGCTTACGGCGGCGACGCGACCGGCCGCGTCGCAAGGCGCGGCGGGGTCACAGGGCCCGCAGGCCCTCCAGGACCAGATGCAGGATGCGGTCGCGGGGCGCCGGGGAGGGCTCGGCGGGGCACAGGCGCAGCGCCCCGGCGTGAATCAGGCCGGCGAGGAGCGGCTTGACCACGCCCAGCGGCAGTTCCAGGCGGGCGGCCAGTTCGGCGACCGTCTTGGGGCGGCGTGCCAGGCGCAGCGCGTCCGCGCGCTCGGGCTGGAGGGCTTCGGCACGTTCCGGGGGACGGGTCGCGATCACCCGCGTGAGCAGATCGAGGCCGATCGCGGGCACCGCCTCACCCGTGTGCACCGCGAACGGCCGCAGCAGGCGCCCGGCATCGGTGCCGGCGCCCGTGCCGGCGCTCATCGGCCCGTCCCCTCGGTCCGGGCGCCGGACCGCTGGAGCCGCGCGGATCCGGTCCGCCGCCGCAGCGCCCCTATGGCCGCCTGTTCACCGCTGTCGAGCATCGCATCGGGAATGACCGCGATCGCGCGGGTCCCGCCATAGGGCGAGGGGCACAGCCGCACGGCGACCCCGTGCCGGGCGGCCAGCCGGGCCACCACGAACAGGCCCAGGCGGGGCTCCTCCTGGAGCGCCATGACGTCGAACTCCGGCGTGCCCGCGAGGATGCGGGCGGCCGCGGCGTAGCCCTCCTCGGTCATGCCGAGCCCACGGTCCTCCACGTCGACGGCGACGCCGCCGGCGACGGGGCCGCAATGGACGTCCACCGTGGTGTCCGCCGGGGAGAACTGGGTCGCGTTCTCGACCAGTTCGGCCAGCAGGTGCACGATGTCGGCCACGGCGGTCCCCCGGACCCGCACGCGCGGCGCGGAGGTGAGCCGGACCCGCTCGTAGTCCTCGGTCTCGGTGATCGCCGCGCGGACCACGTCGATCAGCGGCAGTGCCTCGCGCCAGCGGCGGGCGGAGTGCGCGCCGCTGAGGATGAGCAGGTTGTCGGCGTAGCGGCGGGCTCGCGTGGCCAGGTGGTCCAGGCGGAAGAGCTTGCGGAGGGCGACGGGGTCGTCCTCATCGTGCTCGATCTCGTCGAGGACGTGGAGCTGCCGCTGCACCAGGGTCTGGTTGCGGTAGGCGATGCCCAGGAACACCCGGTTGGCGCCTTGGCGGAGCTCGGCCTGCTTGACCGCCGCCCCCACGGCGGTGCGCTGAGCGGCGTTGAAGGCCGCCGCCACCTGGCCGATCTCGTCCTCGCCGAAGGACAGTTGGGGCAGCTCGTCGGCGAGGTTCACCCGCTGCCCGCTCTGCGTCCGCGCGACGATGGCCGGCAGCCGGGTGTCGGCCAGGGCCAGGGTGTCGCTGCGCAGCCGCAGCAGGCGCCCGGTGAGCCGGCGTGAGGAGCGCGTGGCGACGACGATGGCGGCGATGCCGGCGGCGAGGGTGAGCACGCACCCGGTCACGCCCAGCGCGATGATGTGCAGCGCCGAGACGTGCGCCGTTCTCAGCGTCGCCTGCTGCTGGGCGGTGACGATGGTGTCCAGCTCCGCCCCCGCGCCTTGGGCCGCCTCCGCCCACTGCGCGCCGTCGACCCCGACCTCGGAGTTCCACCCGGCACCCCGCCCCGGCCCGTCGTCGTCGGCGATGGGGGGCCGTGTCACGACGGACCGGGTGAGCTTCTCGGTGCCGGTCCACACCCCTGACCCGGTGGTCGCGTGGAAGAGCGCCAGGACGTCGCCGCGCAGCGCCGTCTCGGTCTCGTCCAGGGTCTGGCGGTAGGAGGCGGTGAGGTAGGTGAACTGGGCGGTCTCCTCGTACTCCATGGCGCCGGCCGCGATCGCGCCGGTGAGCAGCGCGTCGGCGCGGGAGAACTCCTCGCGGGCGGATCGGAGCCCGGCGGCCGTGACGGCGTCGGAGCCCGCGTCGGCGCGGTGGACACCGCCCAGGAGCGACGCGGCGAGCAGGTCGGTGTCCTCGATCAGTGAGCTGTAGCGGATGAGCGCGTCGTCGCGCCCGGCCGCGCCGGCGTCGATGTCGGCGCGCAGCCGCGCGAGGCGGTCGTCGCCCGTCAGCAGGGCATCGGCGCTGCGGCGGACGTCTTCGGCGGCGTCCTCCCGCAGTTCCGGGGCTGTCGCGGAGGCGCGTCGCTGAGCGGCGTCGGTGCGCAGGCGCTGGGCCTCCAGGTCGGTCCGGGCCCCGGTGTCATCCGGATCGCCCAGGTGCAGCTGGCTGAGCCGGCGCTCTTGGCGGAGTTCGGCGCCGACGGAGTCGGCGACGCCGATACCGTCGTCGGCGTCGGCGATGGCGAACACCGCTCCCCCGGCCCGCCACATCCCGGCCGCGGTCATCAGGGTCCACAGCACCAGGAAGCTGATGCTGGGGATCAGCACGATGCGGGTCATCTGGCGGCGTATGGTCGGTCTGGGCGCTCTGATCATGGTCTTCGGTCATCCCCCCGGCTCCGCAGGGTGCACACGGTGGCCGCGCCGGAGACGGCGCGTGCACTCGTACCGCGGCGCCCAGGGGCCGACCCTACCGAAAAACCGTTGCCCTGTGTACCGAAAGAGTTACTACGAGCTATCTCCCCAGTTCCACGTATGCCTTGGGCAACACGCGCCGCCCGCGGACCGAGCGGGAGGACCTGGTGTGCCCACGGGCGCCGGCGGCGGCCGGACCGAGGGGTGGTCGGCAGCCGGGGAACGAGGGGTACGCCGTGGCGGGGACCGTACCTCGGATCGACGCCGATGCGAAGACGCCCGCAGGCCGACCGAGGAACGAGGAAGCGCGCCGCGACGAGGCGGTTCCGCTGGACCGGCGCCGCCTTCGAGCGCCCCCGCAGGCTGAGCGGGAAGCACGCACTCGATCCGCGTGGAGAAGGGCCGGAGCCGGTACCGCGGGAGGCCGGGGCGGTGCCCCGGGCCGGTGGGGACCGGCTGCCGCGATACCGCTCTAGCTGCCGGGGCGGTGCCGGGATCCGACCGGCGCCGGGAGTTCATCCACGGTGGGCGGCGGGGTCTCGACGCCCAGGGTGTTGAGGATCTCCGCGTAACGCAGGGCCGCGATCTTGGCGATCGTGCTCCCCGCTCCCAGGGCCGCGCTCGGGCGCGCGCCGTGGCGCTGCGCCAACTCCTGCAGCCGCCCGGGGGAGAACTCCGGGCCCACCACGCTGGGCGCGATGACCGGGCGCACGCACCCGGCGTCGCGGAGCTGGCCGACGATCTCGCCCACCGACGCGTCGTCGTCGAGGTCGGCCGGCAGCACGGTGATGCCCAGTCGCGCCGCGAGCAGCACGGCGGTCACCCCGGCGGCGCTCACGGCGTCGGGGCCGCCCACCGCGCCCACGATGACGCCGTCGGTCATGCTGGTGCTGGGCGCCACCACGCTGATGAGCCGCATGCGGTCGGCGCGGACGAAGCCGGCCTCGGCGAGCCGCAGGTGCAGCACCTCGGCGAGCATGGGGTGGGGGCCCAGCGCCTCGGTGACGCGGACGTCGGCGCCGGTCGCCTCGACCGCGGCGCGGATGGCGGACCCGGCACCCGCGTGCGGCGCGGTGAGCAGGGGGACCACGACGCCGCGCAGGGGGTGGCCCTCAAGGGGCTGGAGGTCGGCGAGCGCGTCGGCCAGGGGGTAGCGGTCGCCCCCGGTGTAGCCGAACCGGATGGTGACCTCGGGCCGGTAGGACCGGATGAGGTCGGCCATCTGGCGGCCGATCCCCCCTTCGGGCTCGTCCGACGACGCGTTCGCGCAGGCGCCCGGCACCGCGAGCACCAGTGCGGGGGTGCCCACGTAGCTGTCGAACGAGAGCGGGTTCCGGTGCCGGCCGGATCGGCGTCGCGGCAGATCGCGGGGGGGTAGTCTGTCCGGATTCTGCATGCTGTCAGGGTTCACGCGATCGATGCTAACGACTCGTGGGCGATGATCTTGCCCTCGGCTCGATTCCGATCGTGAAACAGCTGATGACGGCGTCGGCCTCGGGTGCGATCAGGGTCATTTGGGCTTGTCGGGCCATCGTATCGGTCAGCTGGACAACGCCGGGCTCCGGCGTCGCATGACGTGCTCGACGAGGGCGAGCAGCACGCGCTTGCCCGATTCCCGTTCTCGCGCGTCGGTCATCAGGATGGGGACGTCGTTGCCCAGGTCGACGGCGTCGCGGACCTCCTGGGGCGTGTAGGTGTCGGTCTCGTCGAACCGGTTGACGGCCACGACGAAGGGGATGCGCCGGTGCTCGAAGAAGTCCACGGCGGGGAAGCAGCTGTCGAGCCGCCGGGTGTCGGCGAGGACCACGGCCCCCAGCGCGCCGGACGCCAGCTCGTCCCACATGAACCAGAACCGGCCCTGCCCGGGCGTGCCGAACAGGTAGAGCACCACCTGGTCGTCGACCGTGATCCGGCCGAAGTCCAGGGCCACGGTCGTGGTCGTCTTGTCCTCGACCCCGTCGAGGTCGTCGACGCCCATGCTGACCTCGGTCATGACCTCCTCGGTGCTGAGAGGGGTGATCTCACTGACCGAGCCCACCATGGTCGTCTTGCCCGCCCCGAAGCCCCCGGCGATGAGGATCTTCACCGCCAGGGGGATGTTCGCGCCGGGGTCGGTGTCAGAGTCTGCGGATGCCATCGAGTACCGCCTGAAGTATGTTCATTTCGGGTAGGTCGGCAGGGGGCAGTGGGGCCCGGGCGAGCACGTCGCCCTGGGCGATGAGGTCACCGAGGAGCACTTTGACCACGGTCATGGGGATGTCCATCTGCGCCGACAGCTCCGCGACCGAGACCGGACGGTGGCACAGCCGCAGGATCGCGGCGTGCTCGGGTTCCAGTAAGTGCCAGTCGAAGCGCTCGCGCGTGGCCACGACGATGCTGATCATGTCCAGCCCGCTCCCGGCCGGGCGGGTGCGGCCGCCGGTCATGGCGTAGGGGCGCACGAGGGAGCCCGCCGCGGCGTCCAGGTGGGAGAGGGTCCCGGGACGCGCGTCGGGGGCCGCCTGGCCGCGCCTGCGGTACCACGGGGCCGCCGCGGCCCCGGGATCGCGCGGGCGGACCTGGCCGCGGGCCTGGCCGCCGCGTGCGGCGGCTCCGTTGCGATGATCTCCGGGTGGCCTCATGATCCGCTGCTCCCGGCGACGGCGGACTCGGGAAAGCGCGGGGCGGCGGTGAGGAACTGCCCGACCCGCTTGATGCGCATGTTCATCTCATAGGCGACCAGTCCGACATCGGCGCTCTCCGTGGCGAGGACCGCCAGGCAGGCGCCCTCGCCCGCGGCGGTCACGAACAGGTAGGCGTGCTCCATCTCCACGACGGTCTGGCGTACCGCTCCCCCGTCGAACTGGCGGCCGGTGCCCCGGGCCAGGCTCTGGAAGGCGGAGGCCACCGCGGACAGGTGCTCGGCGTCCTCAATGGACAGGTCGCGTGACCGGCCGATGAGCAGGCCGTCGGCGGACAGCACGATGGCGTGCCGCGCCCCGACGACGCGATCGACCAGGTCGTCGAGAAGCCAGTTGAGGTCGCCTGCGGCATTGCTCTTCTGCACCATTTACTCGCTCTCTCCCGTGGGCCCGCCGGCCGGGTGCGCGGCGGGCGTCTCGCGTGTCCCTGCTGCCTGGCCCGACGG
Source organism: Nocardiopsis mangrovi (assembly GCF_042653925.1). Classification (NCBI taxonomy): domain Bacteria; kingdom Bacillati; phylum Actinomycetota; class Actinomycetes; order Streptosporangiales; family Nocardiopsidaceae; genus Nocardiopsis; species Nocardiopsis mangrovi. The sequence continues at coordinate 160,523 of NZ_JBHSFQ010000009.1, read as the reverse complement.
TGCCCCGTTCGGGGGTTGCCCTTCGCCGGGGAGGTGGTCGTCTTCGCGTCCGCGACGGGTCCCCATCTGGAAGGCGCTCATCATCTGCCGGGCCTGCTCGGGGGAACGGAGCGTGACGGGTTCGGTATCGGAGCCGCCCGCCGTGGAGTCGGTCCGGAGCTGCGGTGCCAGGCTGGCCTGCCGCCGCCTGCGGGGCAGCGCCGGCCGGTCGCCGCCCGGGGGCTCGGGATCGTCGGGCCGGGATCGCGGTGCCTCGGGAAGCGGCGGCGGCACGGGCGGCTCGGGATCGGCCGGGGGCGGAGGCGTCGCGGCGCGGCCCCGCACCGGAAGGGCGCCCGTAGCGGGGCGTTCGGGGAGCTCGGCCCCGATGCGCCGCCGCGGAACGGGCCGTTTCGGCGTGGCGAGCAGGTCGCCCCCGCCGCGGCGCCGCGCCCCCGGCCCCGAGACGACCTCGGCCGGGGTCCGGTTGACGGGCTCCTCGGCGGACGCGCTGGAGATGAGGGCACTGGGGATCAGGACGACGGCACGGGTGCCGCCATAGGGAGAGGGGCACAGCTCGACGCTGATGTCGTGCTTCTCGGCCAGCCGCGCGACCACGAAGTGGCCCAGCCGGGAGTCCTGGTTCAGCGCCATCACGTCGAACTCCGGCGCCTTGCCGAGCGTGGCGTTCGCGGCGGCCAGCCGGTCCTCGCTCATGCCCAGGCCGCGGTCCTCGATCTCGACGACCACCCCCTTGGGCACGACCTCGCTGTGGATGTGCACGAGGGTGTGCGGCGGGGAGAACGAGGTGGCGTTCTCCACCAGCTCGGCGACGAGGTGGATGACGTCGGCGACGACCGCGCCCGACAGCGACAGGTCGGGGACCATGCGCAGCTTCACCCGCGCGTACTCCTCGGTCTCGGAGATCGCCCCGCGCAGGATGTCCACGAGGGGGATCGGGTGCCGCCACCGGCGTCCGGGCTGCGCGCCGCCGAGGATGATGAGGTTCTCCGCGTTGCGGCGGCCCCGGGTGGCCAGGTGGTCCAGGTGGAACAGGTCCTCCAGCAGATCGGGGTCCTCCTCCTCGCGTTCGATGCGGTCCAGCAGTTGGAGCTGGCGCTGCACCAGCGATTGGTTGCGGTGGGCGATGGCCAGGAAGACCCGGTTGACGCCGGCGCGCATGTCGGCCTGTTTGACCGCCGCGCTGACCGCGGTCCGCTGGGCGGTGTTGAAGGCGTCGGCGACCTGGCCGACCTCGTCGCCGCCGTGGTCGAGCTGGCGCAGTTCGGTGTCGAGGTCGACCGGGTCGCCGTCGGCCAGGCGGCGGACGATGCGGGGCAGCTCCTCGCGGGCCAGGCCCAGGGCGTCGGCGCGCAGCCGGGCCAGCCGGGCGGTCAGCCGCGAGGCCGACCGGGACGCGGCCCCGTAGGCGAAGGTGCCGGCCAGCACCGCCAGGACGCCGCCGCCGAAGGCCACGCCGAACATCGCGCCGCCGGCGCGGTCGGTGGCGGCGATGACGGAGTTGGCCTGGGCGTCGGTCAGCACGACGAGGTCGCGGTTGACGGCGTCGGCGTCCTCGCGCCAGTCGCCGAGCACGTCGGGGAGCTCTTCGGAGGGCGCTCCGGCCCCGGTGACCGGGTCGGTGGTGATCTCCGGCAGGCCGGAGACGATGTCGGCAGCCTCGTTGGCCCTGCGCCACTCGGCGCCGCCGACGAGGGCGGCGTGGACGTCGGCGGGCTCCCCGCGGAGTTCGGGTCCGACCGTGCGCAGGCGCTCGCGCGCGGCGCTGATGAGGGAGGCGAAGCCGCGGCGGTCGGCGGGGGTGAGGGCGTCGGCGGCGGCGGCGCCGCTGAGCACGGCGTCGGCCTGGGAGAAGAGGTCTTGGGCGCGCATGAGGTTGACGACGTCGGAGCCCGCCGCGGTGGAGGGGCCGTCGTCGAGGCGGCGGGCGGTGGCGTCGTAGAGCTGGACGGCCTGTTCGGTGATCGCGGTGTAGGAGCGCATGACCTCGTCGGTGGTGGCCTCCTCGGCCATGACCTGGACGCGGACCTCGCCGCGTCGGCCGACCCCGGTGAAGTAGGCGGCGGCGATCTCGGCGACCGCGGGGTCGCCGCGCCCGCGCAGGCCCTCGCTGCGGGAGTCGACCTCGCGGACGGCTTCGTCGGTGGCGGTCACCTGGTCGCGCAGCGCCCGCATGGCCTCCTCGGAGGGGGCGTTGACGAAGGCGACCGCGAGCCGCCGCTCCTCCTGCAGCTCCACGATGGAGTGGTAGAGGTGGACGCCGCTGCGGCCGTCGTCGGTCGCGGTATGCAGGGAGGCCGCCTGCATCAGCGTACCGGCGCTCAGCGCTCCGAAGAGCACGAGGAAGGTGATGCTGGGGATCAGGACGATCCGGTTCAGCTGTGCTCTGATGCCGCGGTCGGCGCCGCCCGCCCTACCCATCGAGCTCCTCCCACGGACACGGAATCGGAAAAGTCGGAGGGGCACCGTGCCGGTGGTCGCGACCGCCTCGGCCGCGCTGGGGGAAGGTCGCCGCGGCGGTTCGGTCCGCCGTGAGGCGCCGGGCGCGAGATGTCGACGTCGCCCGGTGTCCCGGGCCGCCCCCCTCACACTCTGCGCAGGGAAGGCCACCCTTGGTGCCCACAGATCCAGGACGCTACCGCATCGCCGCAGGGCGGGAAGCGCATTTCACCGAACTCCTCGGCCGCGCCGGAGATTATGGGCGCCCGGCGACCGCCGGTATCCGGGCAACACCGCTGGCCCGCCCCCATCGGTCGTGGTCGGGGGGCGGGCCGGCGGCATCGGTGGCCGGGTCGGGCCACCGCTGATGTGGGGTTATGGTCAGGCGCGGCTCACGTGATGCGGCCGCCGCCCGTGGTGCCGGAGGGGTTCGCGATCCCCGCGAACGCGCGGTGGCCGTCGATGGCCGCGCGCAGCCGGCCCAGCTGCTCCGTCACGCGCGCGGGGGCGGTCCCGCCCTTGGCGGAGCGCGAGTCCAGCGACCCGGCGACGGTGAGCACCTCGCGGACCCCGGGCCCCAGGTGGGGGGAGATCGCGGCGAAGTCGGCGTCGGTGAGGTCGGGCAGGTCGGTCCCGCGCTCCTCGCACACGCGCACGCAGGCTCCGGCGATCTCGTGCGCCTCGCGGAACGGCACCCGGTCGCGGACCAGCCATTCGGCGATGTCGGTGGCGAGCGAGAACCCCTGCGGCGCCAGTTCGGCCATGCGCTCGCCGTTGAAGGTGAGAGTGGCGACCATGCCGGTGAAGGCGGGCAGGAGCAGGTCCAGCGTGTCGACGGCGTCGAACACCGGCTCCTTGTCCTCTTGGAGGTCGCGGTTGTAGGCCAGCGGGAGCCCCTTGAGCGTGGTGAGCAGGCCGGCGAGGTCGCCGATGAGCCGGCCCGACTTGCCGCGCGCCAGTTCGGCGATATCGGGGTTCTTCTTCTGCGGCATGATCGAGGAACCGGTGGAGAACGCGTCGTCGAGGGTGACGAAGGAGAACTCCTTGGTCGCCCAGAGGATGATCTCCTCGGCGGGCCGCGACAGGTCGACCCCGATCATGGCGGCGACGAACGCGAATTCCGCGACGACGTCGCGGGCGGCCGTGCCGTCGATGGAGTTCTCGGCCGCGGCCGGGAAGCCCAGTTCGGCGGCGACCGCCTCGGGGTCCAGGCCCAGGGAGGACCCGGCGAGCGCACCGGAGCCGTAGGGCGACACCGCGGCGCGCGCGTCCCAGTCGCGCAGCCGTTCCACGTCGCGGATGAGCGGCCAGGCGTGCGCGAGCAGGTGGTGGGCGAGCAGGACCGGCTGGGCGTGCTGGAGGTGGGTGCGCCCGGGCATGGCGACGCCGATGTTGGCCTCGGCCTGGTCGGCGAGGACCGCCGCGAGGTCGAGCAGCGCCGCGGCGATGCCCCGGGCCTGCTCGCGCAGGTACATGCGGACCAGGGTGGCGATCTGGTCGTTGCGCGACCGGCCGGCGCGCAGCCGCCCGCCGAGGTCGGCGCCGACACGTTCGATGAAGCCGCGCTCCAGCGCGGTGTGCACGTCCTCGTCGGCCAGGACCGGGGTGAACGCCCCCGAGGCGACGTCGGCGGCCAGCCGGTCCAGCCCGGCGAGCATGGCGTCGAGCTCGTCGCCGGTGAGCAGCCCCGCGGCGTGCAGGACGCGCGCGTGCGCGCGCGAGCCGGCGATGTCGTGGTGGGCCAGCCGCCAGTCGAAGTGGGTGCTCAGCGAGAGCCGGGCGAGTGCTTCGGAGGGGCCGCCGGCGAAGCGGCCGCCCCAAAGCCGGGTGACCTGGGTGTCGCCTTCGTCAGCCACGGTCGGGGTCCTTTGCGTCGTCTGTGCTGTGGAGTCGGTCGGGTGCGGGCGCGGCACACGGCCCGGCCCCGGCTCCGCCGGGGAGCAGGGACCGGGCCGTGGCAGGGGCCCGCCGGGATCAGGAGAGCTTCTGGTCGCGCAGGCTGGCGATCTTGGCCGGCATGCTCCAGATGTCGATGAAGCCGCGGGCCAGGCTCTGGTCGTAGGTGTCGCCGGTGTCGTAGGTGGCCAGCTCGTAGTCGTAGAGCGACGCCTCGCTGCGCCGCCCGGTGACGACCGCGCGACCGCCGTGCAGCACCATGCGGATCTCACCGGTGACGTGCCGGTTGGCCTCGGCGATGAAGCCGTCGAGGGCCTTCTTGAGCGGCGAGAACCACAGGCCGTCGTAGACCAGCTCGCCCCATCGCTGGTCGACGCCGCGCTTGAAGCGGGCGAGCTCGCGCTCGACGGTGACGTTCTCCAGCTCCTGATGGGCGGCGATGAGCGCGATGGCGCCCGGTGCCTCGTAGACCTCGCGGCTCTTGATGCCGACGAGCCGGTCCTCGACCATGTCGATGCGGCCGACGCCCTGGGCTCCGGCGCGGCGGTTCATCTCCTCGATGATCTGGAGCGGGGAGAGCTCCTTGCCGTCGATGGAGGTGGGGACGCCGTTGGTGAAGCCGATGACCAGCTCGTCGGCCGCGCGCGGCGCGGAGGGGTCGTCGGTGTAGGAGTAGACGTCCTCGATCGGGCCGTTCCAGATGTCCTCCAGGAACCCGGTCTCGACGGCGCGGCCGAACAGGTTCTGGTCGATGGAGTAGGGGGACTTCTTGGAGACGTCGATCGGCAGGCCCTTCTCCTCCGCGAAGGCGATGGCCTTGTCGCGGGTCATGCCGGAGTCGCGGACCGGGGCGAGGACCTTCAGCTCGGGGAAGAGGGCGGCGAGGCCGGCCTCGAAGCGGACCTGGTCGTTGCCCTTGCCGGTGCAGCCGTGGGAGACCATGGTCGCCCCGTGGTAGCGGGCGGCGTCGGCCAGGTGCTTGACGATCAGCGGGCGCGACAGGGCCGACACCAGCGGGTAGCGGTCCATGTAGAGGGCGTTGGCCTGGAGGGCCGGGATGCAGTATTCGCTCGCGAACTCGTCCTTGGCGTCGGCGACGACCGCCTCGACGGCGCCGCAGTCCAGCGCCCGCTGGCGGACGACGTCGAGGTCCTCGCCGCCCTGGCCGCAGTCGATGGCGACGGCGACGACCTCGGCGCCGGTCTCCTCGGCGATCCAGCCGATGGCGACGGAGGTGTCCAGTCCCCCGGAGTAGGCGAGTACGACCCGCTCGGTCATGTCGGTTCTCCTTGTTCGTACAGGTGTGTTCGGTGCCGCGGCGGCGGATCGCCCCCGGCCGTGCGGCGCGTCAGGGGCGCCGGTCGGCCAGCCGCAGCAGCGCTGAAGCGAGCTCCTCCCCGCCCTGGGGGTCGCGGGAGATCACCAGGATGGTGTCGTCTCCGGCGATGGTCCCCAGGATGGCGTGGAAGTCGGTGTGGTCGATCGCCGAGGCCAGGAACTGGGCCGCCCCCGGAGGTGTCCGGACGATGACCATGTTGGCCGATGCCTCGGCCGAGACCAGGAGGTCCTCCGCGAGCCGGGTGAGGCGCGCGTTGGATACGTGCTCCAGGTCCAGGGTGTCGGGGCGGGCGCGCTGGAGGCGTTCGCCGCCTTCACCCGGCAGGACGTAGACGAGGCTGCCGTCGGCGGTGCGGAGCTTGACGGCCCCCATTTCGTCCAGGTCGCGCGAGAGCGTCGCCTGGGTGACCTGGACCCCGCTGTCGGCCAGCAGTCGCGCGAGCTCCCCTTGGGAACGGACGTCGTTCCTGGTCAGGGACTCGGTGATGCGGGCGTGGCGGGCGGCCTTGGTCATGGGGGCCGACGGGGTGCCGCCGTCGGCCGTCATCGTCGCCCTTCTCTGCGGTCCCCCGGTGCCCCCTGGTCACCGGGGGACGTGCGGAGCAGGAAGGCCAGCACGGCCTTCTGCACGTGGCGGCGGTTCTCGGCCTCGTCCCAGACGACGCTGCGCGGGCCGTCGATCACCGAGGCGGTGATCTCCTCGCCGCGGTGCGCGGGCAGGCAGTGCAGGACGATGGCGTCGGGTGCGGCGGCGGCGAGTCTGGCGTCGTCGACGGTGTAGGGGCGGAAGGGCGCCATGCGGTCGGCGGCCTCGGCCTCCTGGCCCATCGAGGTCCAGGTGTCGGTGGCGAGCACGTCGGCGCCCGCCGCGGCGGCGTCGGGGTCGCCGGTGACCGTGACGGATCCGCCGGTCTCGGCCGCGATCTGCTCGGCTCGGGCCCGCACACCGGCCTCGGGCAGGTAGCCCTGCGGGGCGGCGATGCGGACGTGCATGCCGGCGAGGGCGCCGCCGAGCAGGTAGGAGTGCGCCATGTTGTTGGCGCCGTCGCCGAAGTAGGCGAGGGTCAGCCCGGCGAGCCGCCCCTTGTGCTCGCGGACGGTCTGCAGGTCGGCGAGGATCTGGCAGGGGTGGAAGCTGTCGGTGAGCGCGTTGACGACGGGGACCCCGCCGGCGTGCGCCATGGCCTCCAGGCGGTCCTGGGAGAAGGTCCGCCACACGATGGCGGCGACGTGGCGCTCCAGCACGCGCGCGGTGTCCTCGATCGGCTCGCCGCGGCCCATCTGGCTGGTCTGGGAGTCGATGACGAGGGGCTGTCCGCCCAGGTCGGCGACCCCGACGGCGAACGAGACGCGGGTGCGGGTGGAGGGCTTGTCGAACAGCAGGGCGACGGTTCGCGGGCCGTCGAGCGGGCGCTCGCCGAAGCGGTCCTTCTTCATGGTGTCGGCGAGGTCGAGGATCTCGGCCTGCTCGGCGGGGGTGAGGTCGTCGTCGCGGAGGAAGTGGCGGACGGCGGCTCGGGGCGCGGAACTCATGTCGTCTCCTGGTCGGACGCGGCACGGAGGATCGCGGGCAGCGCGGCGGTGAACTCGCCGATCTCGCCGGCGGTGATGGTGAGCGGGGGCGCGACGCGGACGACGTCGGGGGCGACGGCGTTGACCAGGAAGCCGTGCGCGGCCGCGGCGCTCTGGACGCCGGCCGCCTCGGGCGAGGTCAGCGCGATGCCGCGCCACAGGCCCGCGCCGCGGACCCCGGCGATGAGCGGGTGCCCGATCGCGGTGACTCCGCGGGCGAGCAGGCCGCCGTTGGCGGTCACGGCGTCGAGGAGCCCTTCGGCCTCGATGGTGTCGAGGACGGCGAGCGCCGCGGCGCAGGCCACGGGGTTGCCGCCGAAGGTGGATCCGTGGTCGCCCTTGGCGAAGGCCGTGGCGAAGCGGCCGATGCCGACGCAGGCGCCGATGGGCAGCCCGCCGCCGAGGCCCTTGGCGAGGGTGAGGACGTCGGGCAGGACGCCGGCCTGCTGGTGGGCGAACCACCGGCCGGTGCGCCCGATGCCGCTCTGGATCTCGTCGAGGACGAAGGCGGCGCCGGTGGCGTCGCAGATGGAGCGGACGGCGCCGAGGTAGCCCTCGGGTGCCTCGACGATCCCGGCCTCGCCCTGGGTGGGTTCCACGAAGACCGCCGCGCAGGTGTCGTCGACGGCGTCGCGCAGCGCTTCGGTGTCGCCGTAGGGCACGAAGGCGACGTCGAGGCCGAAGGGGCCGAACGGGTCGCGGATGGCGGGCTTGCCGGTGAGGGCGAGCGCGCCGGAGGTGCGGCCGTGGAAGCCGTTGACGGTGGAGACGATGCGGTGGCGCCCGGTGCCGGCGGCGCGGCGGACGAGCTTGAGCGCGGCCTCGTTGGCCTCGGTGCCGGAGTTGGCGAAGAACACGCGGGCGGTGTCGCCGCCCGGGCCGATGAGCGCGGTCAGCCGCTCGGCGAGTTCGACCTCGCGCTCGTGCACGTAGAGGTTGCTGGTGTGGGCGAGGGTCGCCACCTGGTCCGAGACCGCCTTGACCAGCGCCGGGTGGGCGTGGCCGAGGGAGGAGACCGCGATCCCGGCGACGAGGTCGAGGTAGCGGGTGCCGTCGGCGTCCCAGACATGGCGCCCCTCGCCGCGGACCAGCGCGATGGGCGGGGTGCCGTAGTTGGGCATCAGGCGGGCGTCGAAGCGCGCGGCGAGCGCGGCCGAGGAGGAGGTGGCGGAGGCGGTCACGCGTCCTCCCCCTCCAGCAGGCCGACGGGCTCGGTGGGCGCCTGGACCTCGCCGACGACCATGGTGCCGATCCCGTCGTTGGTGAAGACCTCCAGCAGCATGGAGTCGGGGGTCCGGCCGTCGATCACGTGCGCCTGGGGAACGCCGCCGCGGACCGCGCGCAGGCACGCCTCCATCTTCGGGACCATTCCCGCGGACAGGGTGGGCAGCAGCTCCTCCAGCTCCCCGGCGGTGAGGCGGTTGATCACCTCTTCGCAGGCGGGGTAGTCGGCGTAGAGGCCCTCCACGTCGGTGAGCACCATCAGCTTGGCGGCGCCGAGGCCGACCGCCAGCGCGGCGGCGGCGGTGTCGGCGTTGACGTTGTAGATGCCGTCGCTGGAGCGGGCGACGCTGGAGATCACGGGGATGCGGCCGTCGTCGAGCAGGGTGCGCACCACGCCCGGCTGGACGTCGACGACCTCGCCGACGTGGCCGATGTCGACGGGGACGCCGTCGACGAGCGCCGGCTTGCGCTCGGCGGTCATCAGGTGGGCGTCCTCCCCCGACATCCCGACGGCGAAGGGGCCGTGGGCGTTGATCAGGCCCACGATCTCGCGGTTGACCTGGCCGACGAGGACCATGCGGACGATGTCCATGGTCTCGGGGGTGGTCACGCGCAGCCCCGCCGTGAAGCTGCTCTCGACGCCCAGGCGGTCGAGGTGGGCGCTGATCTGGGGGCCGCCGCCGTGGACCACGACGGGGCGCAGGCCCGCGTAGCGCAGGAACACGATGTTCTCGGCGAACCGCTCCTGGAGGGCGGGGTCGGTCATGGCGTTGCCGCCGTACTTGACGACGACGGTCTTGCCGTGGAATCGGCTCAGCCAGGGCAGCGCCTCGATGAGCGTGTGGGCTTTGTCCAGTGCCTGTTTACGGGAGTTCATGTGCTGTAGGCCGAGTTCTCGTGAACGTATTCGACGGTCAGATCGGTGGTCCAGACGGTGGCGGCGGCGCTTCCGGCGGACAGGTCGACGGTGACGGTGACCTCGCGCGGGGCGAGGTCGACCTTGGAGCGGTCGTCCCCGACGGCGCCGCGGCGGCAGATCCAGACACCGTTGATGGCGACGTTGAGGTCGTCGGGTTCGAACGCGGCGGACGTGGTGCCCACCGCGGCCAGGACCCGGCCCCAGTTCGGGTCCTGCCCGTACATGGCGCATTTGAACAGGCTGTTGCGGGCGACGGCGCGGGCGACCTCGACCGCGTCGTCCTCGTCGGCCGCGCCGACGACCTCGATGGCGATGGCCTTCGAGGCGCCTTCGGCGTCGGCGACGAGCTGCCGGGCGAGGTCGGCGCAGACCTCGGTGAGCAGCGCCCCGAACTCGGCTTCGTCGGGCGTGGTCCCGGACGCGCCGCCGGCCATGAGCACCACGGTGTCGTTGGTGGACAGGCAGCCGTCGGAGTCGACGCGCTCGAAGGTGCGGGCGGCGGCGGCGCGCAGCAGCCGGTCGCACTGGTCGGAGGTGAGGTCGGCGTCGGTGGTGATGACCGACAGCATGGTGGCCAGGGAGGGGGCGAGCATGCCGGCGCCCTTGGCCATCCCGCCGATGGTGTAGCCGTCGCCGCGCCGGAACGCGATCTTGGCGACGCTGTCGGTGGTGCGGATGGCGTCGGCGGCGGCGAGGCCGCCGTCGCGGGCGGCTTCGGAGATGGCGGCGTCGACGCCGCCGAGCAGGGCCGGCATGGGCAGCCGCTCGCCGATCAGGCCGGTGGAGCAGACGACGATCTCGCCGGCGGAGTCGTCGAGCGCGGCGGCGGCGCGCTCGGCCGTGGCGTGGGTGTCCTGGAAGCCGGGGGCCCCGGTGCAGGCGTTGGCGTTGCCGGCGTTGAGGACGACCGCGCGGACCCGGCCGCCGGCGACGACCTGCTGCGACCACAGGACCGGGGCCGCCTTGACCCGGTTGCGGGTGAAGACGGCGGCGGCGGCGCGCGAGGGCCCGTCGTTGATGACGACGGCGACGTCGCGGTTGCCGCTGGGTTTGATGCCGGCGGTCACTCCGGCGGCCCGGAAACCGGGGGCAGCGGTGACGCTCACGGTGGAACCTTTCACGGTGGGGGTCGGCCTCGGTCGTACCCGCCGCGCCGTGCCGGCCGCGGGGCCGGGCGGTGCGGCGGGGCTCGCTCTAGGGGGCGAGGCCGGCCACGGGCAGGCCGTCGGTCTCGGCCAGGCCGAGGGCGATGTTGGCGCTCTGGAGGGCACCCCCCGCGGTGCCCTTGGTCAGGTTGTCGAGGGCGGCGATGGCGACCATGCGCCCGGCGGCTTCGTCGACGGTGACCTGGACCAGCGCGGTGTTGGCGCCGAGCGTCATGGCCGTGGTGGGCCAGGTGCCCTCGGGCAGCAGGTGCACGAAGGGCTCGTCGGCGAAGTGGCGGCGGTAGGTGTCGCGTACCGCGGCGGCGGTGGTGCCGGGCTTGAGCGGGGCGGTGCAGGTGGCGAGGATGCCGCGCGGCATGGGGGCGAGGACGGGGGTGAAGGAGAGCTTGACGGGCCCTCCGGTGATGCCCGACAGGTTCTGCACGATCTCGGGGTTGTGCCGGTGGGCGCCGCCCACCCCGTAAGGCGCGACCGAACCCATGACCTCGCTGCCGACGAGGTTGGGCTTGGGTGCCTTGCCCGCACCCGAGGTGCCGGTGACGGCGACGACGGTGAGGTCGGGCTCGACCAGGTCGTCGGCGAGCCCGGGGAACAGGGCCAGGGTGGCGGTGGTGACGTGGCAGCCGGGGACCGCGATGCGGGTGGCGCCGGCCAGGGCCGCGCGGGCGCCCGGGAGTTCGGGCAGGCCGTAGGGCCAGGTGCCGGCGTGCGGCGAGCCGTAGAACCGCTCCCAGGCCGCGGCGTCGCGCAGCCGGAAGTCGGCGCCGCAGTCGACGACGAGCACGCCGTCGCCGAGCTGCTCGGCGATGGCTGCGGACTGGCCGTGCGGGAGGGCGAGGAAGACGATGTCGTGCCCGGCGAGGGTGTCGGCGCCGGTGGTGGAGAGGACTCGGTCGGCCAGCGGGAGCAGGTGGGGCTGGTGGTCGCCCAGCCGGCTGCCCGCGCTGCCTCCGGCGGTGACCTCGCCGATGTCGATCGCCGGGTGGCCGAGCAACAGGCGCAGGAGCTCGCCGCCCGCGTACCCGCTGGCACCGGCGACCGCCGCTGTGTATCCCATCCGCCGAACTCCCCCCGCACCGAATGCTGCATGAACCATCATGCATGTCTATGTAATTTTATGCAACCCTCCCTCGATGATTCAGCGCCCGCCACCGGTACCGCCGGACCGGAAACTCGATTTCACCTGCGAGAACAGGGAGAACCGACCACAGGGCGACTACAATGCGAAGCATGTCGACTACGGAGGGAAATCGCATGAGACGCGCTGCTTCGATCCTCGGGTCCCTGCTCCTGACCACGGCGATCGCCGTCGCCGGCCCCACCGCCGCCCAGGCGGCCACCGGAACGCTGATCGTCAACGGGCACCCCGTCGAGAACCCCAGCGGCTGCTACGACGCCCGGGCCTGGCCGATGACGGTCGAGAACCGCACCGACCGCACCGCCGTCGTCCACTCCGGCCCCGGCTGCCTGGGGGACCGGGTCCGGGAGGTCGGCCCCGGCGCGGGCGTCGCCGGGGAGTTCGCCCTCAGCGTCTCCGTCCCGTAGGCCCGGCCCGCCCGCACGCCGCTCGTGCGCCGGTCCGGCGACCCGCCCGGCCGCCGCGGGGTCAGCGGCCCGCGATGCGGCCGGCGATGTCGGCCAGGCGGGAGGTGTGGGAGACGCGGTCGGACTCGCGGCGGTCGGCGCCGCGGTAGAGGCCGTGGACGACCTGGCTGCCCACCCAGCGCAGCGGCTCGGGCTCCCAGCCGCGGACGCGCCGGCCGACCCAGGGCAGCCGGGTGAGGTCGGTCTCGCGGCCCAGGACCAGGTCGCACAGCGTGCGTCCCGCGAGGTTGCTGGTGGTGACCCCGCTGCCGACGTACCCGCCGGCCCAGCCCAGCCCGGTTTCGCGGTCCAGGTGCACGGTGGGGCACCAGTCGCGCGGGACGCCGAGGACGCCCGACCAGGCGTGCGCGACCGGCACGGAGGCGGCCACCGGGAAGAGCCGGGCCAGCACCCGCCACAGCTCGGCGATCGCCTGCGGCGGGGTGGCGCCGTTGTCGTCGTGCCCGGAGCCGAACCGGTAGGGAGCGCCCCGCCCGCCGATGGCGATGCGGTCGTCGGACGTGCGCTGGGCGTAGATGTAGGCGTGCGCGGTGTCGCCGAGGACCTCGCGGCCCTCCCAGCCGATGTGCTCCCACATCTCGGCGCCCAGCGGCTCGGTGGCGATCATCGAGCTGCTCATCGGCAGCCAATCGCGGCGGCGGCCCTGGAGGGACGCCGTGAAGCCCTCGGTCGCGCGGATGACGTGCTCGGCGCCGACCTCGCCGTGGGGGGTCACCGCCGCGGCGCGCGCGCCGTCCTTGGCCGGGCGGATCTCGGTCACCGCGGTGTCCTCGAAGATGTCCACGCCCAGGGACTCGACGACCCGCGCGAGCCCGATCGCCAGTTTCGCGGGCTGGATGCGGGCGGCGTGGGGGCTGTGCGCCGCCGCCACGGCGCCGTCCACCTGGAGGCGCGGACCGCCGCCGGTCACCGGGTCGAGCAGGTAGAGGTCCTCAGGCCAGAACCCCCACTCCTGGAGGTAGCGGACCTCCTCCAGCAGGCGGGCCTGCTGGGCGGGGTTGGTGGCGACCAGCCGCATTCCGCCCTTGACGATGTCGGCGTCGATGCCCTCGGCCTCGGCGGTGGTGATGACCTCGTCGACCGACCGCATCATGGCGCGTTGCAGGGCGATCACCGCGCCCTTGCCGTGCGAGGACGCGTAGCGCTCGCGGGAGCCGGCGAACTCCGCCGAGAGCCAGCCGCCGTTGCGCCCGGAGGCGCCGAACCCCGCGAACTCCCGCTCCAGGATCGCGATGCGCAGGTCGGGCTGGGCCTTCTTCAGGTAGTAGGCGGTCCACAACCCGGTGTAGCCCCCGCCGACGACGCACACGTCGTAGTCGGCGGCCCCGGGGAGTGCGGCGCGCCGCTCCGGCAGGCCCGTCTGGCGGAACCAGAAGGAGACGGCACCGTTGCGGAACTCCGCCGACCGGGGAACGGCACGCATTTCGGCCGCGCTGGCGAAGAGTTTCATCGGGCTGCTCCCCCTGGTCATCTGGGTGGCGACTGCGTTGGATCGCCGCCAGATTATCTGGGTGTTTCGCACGATTTCACATGAGTTGCCGGATTACTGCGCGCAGCCGGACGCGGTCGGCCACGTCAACGGGCGCCCCCGCACGGGGTTCCGGTCATGCGCGGCCGGAAACGGCCGGACGCGGCGGCGTGTCGGCCGCCTCCGCGGCGCTGTCGCGCAGCGTGCGGGCGAGTTCGGCGAAGCGGCGCAGGCCGTCGGGGCCCAGCGGCGCCTGGACGTGTTCGCGGAGCAGCGCGACGTGCCGCTCACGCGCCTGCCCGGCGAGCTCCAGGCCCTCAGGGGAGAGCACCGCGTAGACGACCCGGCGGTCGGAGGGGCACGACTGGCGCACGAGGAGGCCCTTGCGCTCCAACCGGTCGGCGAGCTTGGTGAACCCGCCGCTGCTCAGGCTCACCTCGCGGGCGAGCCTGCTCATGGGCAGGCGGTGGCCGGGTGAGCGCTGGAGGCGGATGAGCACCTCGAACCACGGGCCGGCCATGTCGCCGCCGCCGGGGTCGATGCCGCGCAGCAGCAGCGGTTCGGTGGCGGTCATGGCCTCGTGGAGCAGCCCCCACGCGGTGATCAGTTCGTCGTCGTCCAGCCCGCCCGCCGGTGCCGCTTCCGCACCCTCGCGCATTGCCCCTCGCCCCCGATGCCTCGAATCATCCCGATCATATTCGAGAAATATCTTCCTGGCGAAAGGATTGAGGGGTGTGCCATGTGATGTTGCGGACATATGACGGGCATGTTCGCGGACATCCCCGTATCCTTCGCCCCTCCATGGCGGAGTGACGGCGAGGGCCGGCGCCGTGTCCCGTCGGGGACGCCGCGCCGGCCGGCGGCGTGCGGTCAGAGGTGGCGCGCGGCGACCGCGTCGAGCGCCGAGCGCAGCGTTGACGTCATGTGGTCGATCTGCTGCCAGGACACGATCAGCGGCGGCGACATCAGCAGCGACGTCGGAATCGCGCGCAGCACCACACCGCGCGCTCTGGCCTCCTGGAACACTTCGTCGGTGGTGATCCCGTGCTCCATGAGGGCCTTCTCGGTCAGCTCCACCGCCGCCATCACGCCAACACCGGAGCGGACCTCGCGCACGAGCGGATGGTCGCTCAGGGTGCGCAGGGACACGTCGAGGTGCGCCTCGACCTCCAGGGACGCGGTGAACAGGTCCTCGCGCTCCAGGATGTCGAGGTTGGCCAGCGCGGCGGCGCAGCACGTGGGGTGGCCGGCGTAGGTGGTGCCGTGGATGAACGGGTTGCCCGGGTGGTTCCAGAACGGGTCGGCGATCTCCCCGCTGGTGATGACACCGCCAAGGGGCAGGTAACCGCTGGTCACCCCCTTGGCGAAGACGATCATGTCGGGCGACACGCCGAAGCGCTCGACACCGAACCAGTCGCCCATGCGGCCGAACGCGCAGATGACGCTGTCGACGATGAACAGCACGCCGTAACCGCGGCACAGTTCCGCGACCCGCGCGAAGTAGTCGGGCTCGGGCGCGTACACCCCGCCGGCCCCGATCACGGGCTCGGCGAAGAACGCCGCGACGTTCTCGGGCCCCACCCGCTGGATCTCCTGCTCCAGGGCCTCGACGGAGTCGTGCGGCACCACCGACGTCTGCTCGATGAGCGGTCCGAAACCGGCCCGGAAGCGGTCCATGCCCATGCTCGTGCCGAAACCGTGGAGCCCGTGGTAGCCCCCGGTGCGGCTGATCAGGTGCGTCTTGGCCGGGCTGCCGAGCGCCGCCCAGTAGCGCCGGGCCAGCTTGCTGGCGGTCTCGATGGATTCGCCGCCGCCGCAGGTCAGGATGACCCGGGGATCGGCCACCGGCGCGTGGGACGCCAGCCGCGCGCTGAGTTCGAGCGCCGGGCCGTTGGCGAAGTCACCGTAGACGGTGTAGGCGTCGAGCGTGGTGATCTGCTTGTGTACGGCATCGGCGATCTCGGCTCGTCCGTGACCCACGTTGCAGTACCACAGGCTCGCGGTGCCGTCGAGGTAGCGGTCACCGTTCTCGTCCCAGAGCCAGGCCCCCTCCGCGCGGGACACCACGAATTCCGGTCCCTTGGAGACGGTGTTCATGTTGCAGAAGGTATGCCAGAGACGGCCGGGCTCCGGCTGCTCCCTCGTTTTGCGCGCATACGAAACCACTGTTTCGGTCATAAAGCGACCTCCGAGCCGAGTCGTGCGTGAGAACGCACCAAGAAAACGCCGAATGAAACAGCTGTTCCGCGAGTGCCCGGCGTGCCCGGATCGCGGCAGGTGCCTGCAGATTAGATTGTGAAGAGGCCCGGGTGCAAGGGACGAAACAAGGAGTAATCCCCGGATTTACAAACATCATTCCGACTACCCCCCGACCTCCTCGCCCAAACCCCATCCGACCTGCGAGGACATGCCGAAAAAAACTTCTGCGCAACGGCCGCGGCCCCGCCGCTTCCGGCCCTCAAGGGGCGGGAGGCGGCGGGGCCGCGGGGGCCGTGGCGCCGGATCGCTCAGCCGCGCAGAACCGCGCCCGTTCGCTCCGCCGCGACGGCCACCGCGGCGTCGCGCGCCGCCGTGATCTCCTCGGCCTTGAGCGTGCGGTCGGCGGCCCGGAATCGCAGGCTGAAAGCGAGCGACGTGCGCCCCTCGCCGATCTGCTCTCCGGTGTACACGTCGAACAGCCGTACGCTCTCCAGCAGTTCGCCGGCCCCGGCGCGCAGCGCCTCCTCGACGTCGCCGGCGGGCACGCCGGAATCGACCGCCAACGCGACGTCCTGCACCGCGACGGGGTACGTCGAGATCTCCGGAGCCGACGGCGCCGTCCGCACCGCCTCGATCAGGTCGAGCCCGATCTCCATGGCGACCGTACGGGCCGGCAGGCCGAACGCCTGCACGACACGCGGGTGCAGTTCGCCGGCGTAGCCCACCGGCCGCTCCGCATCGCCGTCGGCGACCGACAGCACGGCGCACCGGCCCGGGTGCCACGGCGCGCGCTGCGCCGCCGCCACCCGCAGTTCGACGCCTGCCGCGCGGCCTACGATCCGGGCCGCCTCGATGGCGTCGGCCCAGATCGCCGCGCGGCCCTCGCCCCACCAGCCCGAATGCTCCCACGCGCCGGCCAGCACGGCGGCGACCCGGCGCGGCTGCTCGGGAAGCGCCGCCTCCAGCGCCGCGAGTTCCTCGGGGGTGGGGCCGCGGTCCACGGGCGGCATCGGCGCGGTGCCGGCGGCCCCGGCCCGCGGCAGGTAGACCTGGCCGACCTCGTACAGCGCGACGTCGGGGAACCCCCGGCCGACGTTGCGGGCGAGGGCCTTGAACAGCCCGGGCAGCAGCGTGGTGCGCAGCAGCGGTTCGTCGTCGTTGAGCGGGTTGGCCAGGCGCAGCGAGGCACGGCGGTCGTCGTCCTCGGCGAGCTGGAGGCCATCGAGGTCGCGCTGCCCGCTGAACGGGTAGCTGAGGACCTCGGTGAACCCGGCCCCCGCCAGCGAGCGGCCGACGGAGCGGCGCAGCCGCTGGCCGGGGGTGAGCCCGCGGCCGGCCGGGGCGCGCGGGGGGATGGCCGGGATGTTCTCGTAGCCCTCGTAGCGGATGACCTCCTCGGCGAGGTCGTTGGGGTCGGTGAGGTCGGGCCGCCAGGTGGGCGGGGTGACCCGCAGCAGGTCGCCCTCCTCCTCGACCGTGCAGCCCACCTGCCGCAGCCGCGCCACGGTGGTATCGCGCGAGTACGGCACCCCGGCGACGGCACCGGCGTGGCCGGCGCCGATCACGATCGGCGCGGGCGCGGCGCCGTCGAAGGCCACGTGCGTGTACCCGGGCTCGACCACGGCTCCCGCCAGCTCGGCGAGCAGCCGCACCGCGCGGGTGGCCGCGGCCACCTGCACGGCGGAGTCGACCCCGCGCTCGAAGCGCCGCGAGGACTCCGAGGACAGCCCGTGGCGGCGCGAGGTGCGCGCGATGTGGGTCTCGGCGAAGTGCGCGGCCTCGATGAGCACCTGGGCGGAGCCGCGCTCGGCCTCGGGGCCGGCATCGGTGTCGATCTCGGTGGCGAGCCCGCCCATGACGCCGGCGATGTTGATGGGCCCGGAGTCGTCGGTGATCACGATGTCGTCGGGGTCGAGCGTCCGCTTGACGTGGTCGAGCGTCTCCAGCCGCTCGCCCGTGCGGGCCAGGCGCACCCCGATCGGGCCCCGGATCTTCGCGTGATCCCAGGCGTGCAGCGGCTGGCCGGTCTCCATCATCACGTAGTTGGTGACGTCGACCGCCAGCGCGATGGAGCGCACGCCGGTCAGCGCCAGGCGGCGCTTCATCCACGGCGGGGTGGGCGCGGCGGGGTCGAACCCCGAGACCGCGCGCAGCACGTAGCGCGAGCAGACCTCGGGGCCCTGGACCTCGACCGCGTGGCCCTCGCCCGGGGCGCCGTCGGCGTCGATGTCGGCGGGGTCGCGGAAGGCGGTGCCGTACAGGGCGGCCGCCTCGCGCGCCACCCCGCGCATGGACAGCGCGTAGCCGCGGTCGGGGGTGACGGCGATGTCGAGCACGTCGTCGCGCAGCCCCAGCAGGGCGAAGGCGTCGGCGCCCGGCTCGGCGAAGCCCTCGGGCAGCACCACGATGCCCTCGTGGTCCTCCCACAGCTCCAGCTCGGAGGCCGAGCAGATCATGCCCTCGGAGAGCCGCCCGTAGGTCGTGCGCGCGCTGATCTCGAACCCGCCCGGCAGCACCGCGCCGGGCAGCGAGACCACGACAAGGTCGCCTTCGGCGAAGTTGCGGGCGCCGCAGACGATGCTCTGCGGCTCGCCGGTGCCGTTGGCCGCGCCGACGTCCACCGAGCAGTGCCGGATGGGCTTCTTGAAACCGGTCAGCTCCTCGATGCCGAGGACGCGCCCGACGACGATCGGGCCGGAGAGGCCGGCGCCGACCTCGTCGACGGTCTCGACCTCCAGGCCGGCGCCGATCAGCGCGGCGGCGAGGTCGCGCGCCGAGACACCGCCGGGCAGGTCGACGTACTCGCGGAGCCAGGAAACGGGGACGCGCATCAGATCTCCATCCCGAACGCCGAGGTGAAGCGCACATCGCCCTCGACCATGTCGTGCATGTCCTTCACCCCGCGGGCGAACATCAGCGTCCGCTCCACGCCCAGGCCGAACGCCCACCCGCTGTAGCGCGAGGTCTCGACGCCGGCGGCGGTGAGAACGCGCGGGTTGACCACGCCGCAGCCGCCGATCTCGATCCAGCCCTCGGAGCCGCAGGTGCGGCAGGGCGCATCGGGGTCGCCCACCGACGCGCCGCGGCAGACGAAGCACTCCATGTCGACCTCGGCCGACGGCTCGGTGAAGGGGAAGTAGGACGGCCGGAACCGGGTCCGCAGGCCGCTGCCGAACATGCCCTCGACGAAGGCGTCGATCGCGCCGCGCAGGTGTGCGAGGGTGATGCCCTCGTCGACGACCAGGCCCTCCAGCTGGTGGAACACGGGGCTGTGGGTGGCGTCGAGCTCGTCGGTGCGGTAGGTGGCGCCCGGCGCGACCACGTAGACCGGCGGCTCGCGGTCCAGCAGGGCGCGGATCTGCACGGGCGAGGTGTGCGTGCGCATGACCAGCCCGGATTCGCCGCCCGCGGGCGACTCGACGAAGAACGTGTCCTGCATGCTGCGCGCGGGGTGGTCGGGCAGGAAGTTGAGCGCGTCGAAGTTGAACCACTCGGCTTCGACCTCGGGGCCTTCGGCGACCTCGAAGCCCATGCCCACGAAGATGTCGGCCATGCGCTCGGCGATGGTGGTCAGCGGGTGCCGCGCGCCGCGCGGGGCCCGGTCCCAGGGCAGGGTGACGTCGACGGCCTCCTCGACGAGGACGCGGGAGTCGCGCTCCTCCTCCAGCACGGCCTGGCGGGCCTTGACGGCCTCGGCGACATCGCGGCGGGCGCCGCCGACGCGCTTGCCGGCCTCGGCCTTGGCCGCCGGGGGCAGCGCGCCGATCTCGCGGTTGGCCAGTGCCAGCGGCGACCGGTCGCCGGCGTGCGCGATCCGGACCTCCTTCAGCCCCTCCAGGGAGGCGGCCCCGGCGATGGCGGCGAGCGCCTCCTCGCGCATCCGGGCGACCTCCTCGGGATGCAGCGGGGTCACTTCGACCGGGTCGTATGAACTGTTGGGTGCAGACATGGTTGATTGCCTCGCCGCCCGGCCCTGGGCGGGCAGGACGGTGGTTCCGGCCCGCGGGATCAGCGGGCTCAATCCGATAGGGAAGCCGGAGGTCCGCCCGCCGTGGCCCGATCCGGTCCGCTCAGGCGAACTCGGGGGTGCCGGCGGGCACGGTAAATCGGAACTCCGCACCGCCACTGGGTGCGCGGCCGACCGTGATCGCGCCGCCGTGGGCCTCGACCAGCCCCTTGACGATGAACAGCCCGAGGCCGGTCCCGCCGCGCCGCTTGGTGCGCCAGAACCGGCGGAAGACGCGCGGAACGGCTTCGGGCGCGATGCCCTTGCCCTCGTCGCGCACCGACACGGCCGTTCCCCCCTCGTTCGGCTCGATCACAATGGTGACAGTACCAGCGCCGTGCCGCACGGCGTTTTCGACCAGGTTCGCCATGATCTGCTCGACCTTGTCGGCATCGAGCCACATCTCGGGCAGCGGACCGTGGACCTCCAGGCGGTAGCGCTCCTGGGACTCCCCCGCCGCGACGCGCCCGGCGACCAGGCGGCGGGCGAGGTCGGGCAGGTCGACGAGTTGGCGGCGGACCTCCAGGCGGCCCGACTCGATGCGCGAGACGCTGAGCAGCTCGGTGATGAGGCGCGTGACCCGGTCGGCATCGGAGTTGACGGTCTCCAGCATGAAGATCTTCTGCTTGTCGGTGAGCCGCCCCCACTTGGCGAGCAGGGTCGCGGTGAAGCCCTTGACACTGGTCAGGGGCGACCTCAGCTCATGGGCGACCGTGGAGACGAGGTCGGCGCGGCTGCGTTCGCCGCGCGCGCGGTGCGAGGCGTCGCGCAGCGTGACCACGAGCCGGGACAGCTCCCCCAGGGGCTGGTCGCGCAGGTAACGCGCCGCCATGAGGATCTCGCGGCCGTCGGCGAGGAACAGCGATCGCTCGGGCTGGCGGGTGCGGATGCGCAGCCCGCCATAGGGGTCGCTGGACTTCCACCAGTCGCGTCCGTCGGAGTCGTGCAGGGGGAGGACGTCGCGGAAGTCCCGGCCGACCGCGTGCTCGGCGGTGACGCGCGCCAGGCGCGCCGCCATGCGGTTGAACACCACCACGCGGCCGTCGGCGTCGGCGATGATCACGCCGTCGGGCAGGTCCTCGGCCGACAGCAGTGGGCCGTTCGCGCCCCCCGGCCCGGTGCCGTCCCGATCCCCCGCATGGTCGCCGCCCACGACCGCCTCCCCACACCCTCATGTGACCGCCCGCGCCGCTCGCGCACGCGTGGAATCGGCCGCGGCGTCGCGACGCCGTGATCGATCGCCCGTGTCACCCGGGACTTCATTACCCGCCCAACTCGCCCGCTACGCTCCGGAACACCGGCCGGGGGCAGCGGAATGCGCGATCGGCATGGTCCGCACGTCGGCCTGGTGATGAGAGGTCGAGCGTATCGGCAACAGAGGGTGGTCGGGCAACCCGCGGAAGTCCCGACAAAGGACACAAAAGACCCGAGCGACGGGGTGCGGCGCCGGCCGGGCCGAGTGACCCGTTGCGGGCGGCGAACGCGGAAAGCGGCCGCGGCGCGCGCCGCGCCGCCGGGACCGGCGGTGTCCGAGAGGGGTGCCGCCCCCGGGGCCCTACCCCTCTGACGCATGGCACCGGCGGCGCGCCGCCCGCGCGGCGGGCGCGACCGGGTGTCAGGCCCGCTGCTGGCGGGCTGTGGTGTAGAGGCACACCGCGGCGGCGGTGGCGAGGTTGAGGCTTTCGGCGCCGCCGTAGATCGGGACGCTGACCGCGCCGTCCGTCAGGGCGACGGTCTCCTCGGGCAGGCCCCACGCCTCGTTGCCGAAGACCCAGCCGACCCTGCCGTCGAGCGAGCCGGAATCGGCCGCGGCGTGCAGGTCGCGGTCACCGCCGCCATCGGCGGCGAAGACACTGGCGCCCTGGCCGCGCAGGTGGTCCACCGCCTCGGCGATGGGCAGCCCCACGACGACCGGGAGGTGGAACAGGCTTCCGGCGGAGGCCCGGACGCACTTGCCGTTGTAGGGGTCGACGGAGGCGTCGGTGAAGATCACGACATCGGCGCCCGCGGCGTCGGCGGTGCGCAGTACCGTTCCGGCGTTGCCGGGATCGCGGACGTGGGAGAGCACGGCCGCCAAGCGGATCTCCCCGACGTCGGAGATGGGGACGTCGACGAAGTCGCAGACGGCGAGGACCCCCTGGGGGGTGACGGTCTGCGCCAGCTCCGCCATGACCTCCAGGCTGACCCGGTGCACCGGGATGTCGCGCGCGTAGGCGGCGTCGATGAGGTCGGCGTGGCGCTGGACCGCCTCGGAGGTGGCGTACAGCTCGTGCACGCCCTGCCGCGGGGCCGCCAGCGCCTCGCGTACGGCCTGCGGCCCCTCGGCGAGGAAGCGCTTCTCGCGCCGCCGGAATGCGCGTTTGGCGAGCCGACGAGCCCCCTTGATTCGGGGCGACCGGATACTCGTGAACTCGTGGCTCGCCATCGCGGTTCGTCCGTGGCCTTAGGCCGCGGCCTGCGAAGGCGCGGGCAGCGCCTGCTTCGCGGTCTCCACGAGCGTGGCGAACGCGGCTTCGTCGTTGACGGCCAGCTCCGCGAGCATGCGGCGGTCGACCTCGATGCCGGAGAGCTTCAGGCCCTGCATGAACCGGTTGTAGGTCAGGCCGTTGGCGCGGGCCCCGGCGTTGATGCGCTGGATCCACAGCCGACGGAACTGGCCCTTCCGGTCCTTGCGGTCCCGGTAGGCGTAGGTCATCGAGTGGAGCATCTGCTCCTTGGCCTTGCGGTACAGGCGCGACCGCTGGCCGCGGTACCCGCTGGCCCGTTCGAGGACGACCCGGCGCTTCTTCTTGGCGTTGAGAGCCCGCTTCACGCGTGCCACTGGAACTCCCTTGTGGGTTGCCGGCGCGCGATCACCGCGCGACCGGTCGGCCTATCCGGCGAGGCCGGCGGGCCGTACGGAACGTGGACGTCCGACCGGGTGGAGCCGATCGCGGGCGGTGCGCACCGCGACGCGGGCCGGTTGGGACGTTGGCTGGGGAACGGCGTCAGCCGAGCAGCTTCTTGATCTTCTTGGTGTCGGCCGGGGCCAGCTCGACGTCACCGGTGAGGCGGCGGGTGCGCTTGGTCGGCTTGTGCTCCAGCAGGTGGTTCTTGTTGGCACGGCGGCGCATGATCTTGCCGGAGCCGGTCACGCGGAAACGCTTGCTGGCCCCACTGTGGGATTTGTTCTTCGGCATGTCGCCGTCGTCTCCTACTTCACTCGGGCACGCCGCCGGGGCATCGGCGGCGTGCGAATCTGCTCTGCGGTGGCACAGGGGCCGGCGCACGGCTCACGCTGCCGCGGGTGCTTGCGCGGACCCGCGGCAGCGCGGTACGAATCCCCGGCACTGCCGGGTGGGACCCTGTCCGAGGGGCCGCCGGTCCGGGGATCAGCTCCCCTGGCCGGCCTGCTCCTGCTCGCGCGCCTCACGGCGGGGCTTGACGTTCCCGGCGGCGGCACGGGCCTCGGCCTTGTGCTCGGAACGGCGCTTGTGCGGGCCGATCACCATGACCATGTTGCGGCCGTCCTGCTTCGGAGCGGACTCCACCGCGCCGAGCTCCTGGACGTCCTCGGCCAGCCGGGCCAGCAGGCGGCGCCCCAGCTCCGGGCGCGACTGCTCACGGCCGCGGAACATGATCGTCACCTTGACCTTGTCCCCGCCCTTCAGGAACCGCACCACGTGACCCTTCTTGGTCTCGTAGTCGTGCGGGTCGATCTTCGGGCGGAGCTTGATCTCCTTGATGATCGTGTTCGACTGGTTCTTGCGCGATTCGCGCGCCTTGACCGCGGACTCGTACTTGTACTTGCCGTAGTCCATCAGCTTGGCGACCGGCGGACGGGCGGTCGGTGCGACCTCGACGAGGTCGAGGTCGGACTCCTGTGCGAGACGCAGCGCGTCCTGCACGGGCACGATGCCGACCTGCTCACCGTTGGGTCCGACGAGACGGACCTCGGAAACCCTGATGCGGTCATTGATGCGGGGCTCTGCGCTGATGGGACCCCTCCCTAGCTTTGTCGGAATTACCGTTCGTGGGGGGTCACCCGGTCCCGTGGGCCCGAACGCGAAAAACCCCGCCAGCTGAGTGCAAGCGGGGTGATCCACCGGAATACGCCGACGGCGGCGAAGGTCACCCTTCGCCAACGTCCTGCGCCGCCCGCAAGGGGCGACGACGACGCCGCGCGTCGTCGACCGGGACCTACACGGGTCGAGGCCCGGCAGGTGGGAGGATCCGCCTCCGCTTACGTGTCCGGCACACGAGTGCGCCGGATCAGGTCAGGAATCCACTCTATCAGGAAATCGGCCACCGCCATCCGTACGGTGTCTCCCGCTCAGCCCGCGGGGCGTCCTCAAGGCGGAGCCAGTCCGGGGGGACCGTCCTCGTCGCGGCGCGCTCCCTCGTTCCCCGGTCGCACACCACTCCTCAGTCCGGCCGCCACCGGCAGGCACGCTCCGTGTTTCCCACACGGCCTAATGGGTCACCCCGAAATACCACAACATCCGCGGCGGCCGGCGCTATTCCCCGGCTCCTCCGGCCGCGGCGCGCCGCAGCAGTTCGGACTCGCCCGCTCGGCGCATCGCCTCGATCGGCGCCTGCTCGGCACCGGTCATCAGCTCCACCTGGAGCGCGGCCTGGTGCAGCAGCATCGGGAACCCGCCGACGACCGTCCGCCCGGCGGCGGCCACGGCCGCCGCCAGAGCCGTGGGCCACGGGCTGTAGACGACGTCGAACAACGCGGCCGGCCCCGCGGCCACCGCCTCCGCGAAAGGATCGGCGGCGCCGGCGGGGAGCGTGGACACCACCAGGTCGACATCGACCCGGTCGGCGGTCTCCGGCAGCGGGGCCGTGGCGATCCTCAGCGCCATGCGCTCGGCCGCCCGGACCACCCCCTCGGCCCGCGCCGGATCCCGCGCGAGCACGGTGATCGCCCCGGGCTCCACCGCGCCCAGGCGGCCGAGGGCCGCCACCGCGGACGCGGCGGTGGCCCCGCCGCCGAGGACCGCCGCCGTGCGCACGCGGGTGATGCCCGCGTCGCGCAGGGCGCCGACGACCCCGGCGACGTCGGTGTTGCGGACCAGCAGCCGCCCCGAACCGAACAGCAGGGTGTTGGCGACCCCCACCTCGCGCGAGGTGGTGTCGGCGTCGTCGGCGAGGTCCATGACCGCGCGTTTGAGCGGCATGGTCAGCGACAGGCCCGCCCAGGAGTCGTCGCGGCTCTTGAGGAACCCGGCCAGGCCGGCCTCGTCGCATTCGATCCGCTCATAGGTCCACTCACCGGCGAGCCCCAACGCGGCGTAGGCCGCTTGGTGCAGGACGGGCGACAGGGAGTGGGCGATCGGCGAGCCCAGGACCGCGGCGCGCTTCACGAGGCGGCCTGCTGATTCGCCTCGAACTCCGCCTTGAGCACCTCGAACTCCTCATAGGTCTCGGCGAACTCGGTGACCCCGTTCTCCGGGTCCGTGGCCACGAAGTACAGCCATCCGCCGTCGGCCGGGGCGAGGGCGGCCTCGATGGCGTCCTCCCCGGGACTGACGATCGGCCCGACGGGCAGCCCCGTGCGCCCGTAGGTGGCGTAGCCGCTGTCGGCCGCCTTGCAGGCGTCGAGCTGGTCGTTGGTCAGGGCGATCCCGTACTCCTCGATCACATAGAAGCACGTGCTGTCCATCCCCAGCTCCATGCCCTGGTCGATCCTGTTGTAGACGACCCTGGAGATCTTGGGCATGTCCTCGGGCGTACCCGATTCCGCCTGGATGATCGCCGCGATCGACATGATCTCGTTGGGGGTCAGGTCGCGTTCGCCCGCCGCCGCCTCCAGGTTCGTGGACTGGGCCGCCTGGTCGAACCTGGCCACCATCCGCTGGAGGACCTCGGCCGCGTCGTCGCCCGGGGACACGGCGTAGGTGTCGGGGAAGAGGTAGCCCTCAGGGCCCTCATCGGCGTACTCGGGCAGTCCCAGCGCCTCGGTGTCGGCGTAGGCCGCCTCCAGGTCCTCGATCGGCAGACCGGCTTCCTCCGCGAACTTCTCCAGGATCTTCGTCGAGCGCAGCCCTTCCTGGATGGTGACCTGCACGCCGACCCGCGACGCGGGGTCGAGCAGCAGCGCCACGGCCGCGGCGCCGCTCATCCCCTCGCGGAGGCGGTAGGTGCCCGGCGTCACGCCGGCGCCCTGGCCGTCGAGCGCGTTGAGGAAGGCGCGCGAACTCGCCACGACGCCCTGTTCCTCCATGGACGCCGCGACCGCGGCCCCGGACGCGCCGTCCTCCACGGTCACCTCGACCTCGCCGGAGCCCTCACCGTCGAAGTCGGGCGGGAACAGGTACCGGCTCCCGGCGTAGCCCCCGCCGGCGACGGCCACGACAGCGACCGCCACCACGATGGCGACGCCCTTCTTCCCGCGTTCGGCGGTGCGGCCCCGGCGCCGGGAGGCGGGCTCCGCCCCGCGCGCCCCGCGTCCGCGCTTGCCCCTGCCACGGGGGCGGGGGGCCTCCGCCGCGGACTCGGACTCCGCGTCGTCGTAGGCGTCCTCGTCGTCCTCCGGCTCCGGGGCGGCGCGGCGCGACCGGCGCCCGCCCTCGGCACGCGGTGCGCGCCCGTCGTCCGTACGTGCCCCGCGGCCGCGTGCGCGGCGGCCACGGCCGGCCTCCGCGCCCGCTCCGGGATCGGACTCCGGCTCCGCTGCCTCCTCGTCCGCGAACTCGTCCTCGACATCCGCCGGCACCGCGCCCCGGCGCGGCCGGCGGCCGGCCTCGGCACGGGACCCGCGCTCGTCCTCCGGACGCGCGGCGCGCCCGCCCCGGCGGCGGCCGCGTGCGGGCTCCGCCTCCGAGTCGTACTCGTCGTCGTGCCATCCGTCGGCCTCGGACTCCGCCGCGACGGCCGCGCCGCGGCGGGACCGGCGGGGGGCGGTATCCGGGTCGTCCGCGCCGTCGGCGGCGGAGCGGCGGCGTCGGCCGCGCCGGTGGTCGTCGGCGGGGTCCTCCGCTGTGTCGGTCGCGGGGGGATCGGCGAGGGCGGCGCCGCGGCGCCTGCGCGGCGGCGGTACGTCGCCCGGCTCCGGGGCGTCTTCTTCTCCCCCCGCGAGGGCGTCGGGCTCCTCAACGGGGTCGCGCCGGCGCCGGCGGCGCGGGGCGGGCTCGTCGTCGCGCTCCCGGGGGCGCTTGCGGCGCACGGGAACGGAGTCGAAGTCGAGCACCCGGGGCTGCACGGGCGCGAAGTCCGGTTCGGGCTCGTCGTCGCGCTCGGCCCAGGGGGCGGATTCCTCGGCGTCGTGCCCGGCGCGGCGGTGGCGGCGCCCGCGCGGGGCGGAATCGGCGGGCGGGGTCGGTCCGGTGCCGGGTTCGGCGGCACGGCGGCGCCGCCCCGGCTCGTGGGGCCGTTCGTCGAGGTCGTCGGGCCCGGTTTCGATCGGCCCGGTGCCGTGGCGTCCCCGGCCGGGATCGGGGGTGCCCGCGGCGGCGAAGGGATCGGTTCCGGTAACGGTAGCGGATCCGCGGCCGGGACCTGCGGGGTCGTCCGCGCGGTGGCGGCGCCCCCGAGGGCGCTCGGGGTCGGGGTCGAGGGGGTGGGGTGCGGGTCGCCGGGCGGGAGGCGCGTCGCTGCGGACGGCCCCCGCCCGGGCGCGTTCGGCCCGCCAGACGTCCTCGGCCCGGGGGCGGGCCTGTTGTTCCCACCCGCCGGTGACGGGAGCGGGGTCGGGTGTGGCGGAGGGCCCGCCCGGGGAGGTCCAGGGATCGGTGGCGGAAGGCTCGGTGCCGGACGCGCGCGGCCACGGATCGCTCAGGGGGTCGGGGTCGCGTTCGCGCTCCCGGCGCCTGCGGCCGCGCCGATCATCATAGGGATCGTTGTCGCTCATGAGGGGTTCTCTCCGACGGCTTCCCCCGGTGGACGGCCGGTCCGCCGTTCGGTGTCGAGCGCGTTCTGCAACAGGACGGTCGCGGCGGCCTGGTCGATGACCGACCGGCGCGCCCTTCCGCCGCGTGCTCCGCGCTTGCCGAAGGCGGCGCCGGACCGGAGCTGGCCGTGTGCGGTGACGGTGGTCAGCCG
Organism: Nocardiopsis mangrovi; assembly: GCF_042653925.1. Lineage (NCBI taxonomy): Bacteria > Bacillati > Actinomycetota > Actinomycetes > Streptosporangiales > Nocardiopsidaceae > Nocardiopsis > Nocardiopsis mangrovi. The sequence goes on along the minus strand of NZ_JBHSFQ010000009.1, from coordinate 132,666 downwards.
CTCGTCGACCAGCCGGACGGGGATGGGGGCGAGGGCTCGGGCCAGGGCGGTGGCGAAGGCACGGGCCCCGCGGGCGGCGGGTCCCTCCTCGCCGGACAGGGAAGCGGGGTAGCCGACGATGACCTCGCGCGCCTCGTGCTCCAGCACCAGGTGCGCGATCCGGTCAAGGTCGCCCGCCCCGCGCCGCACCGTCTCCACCGGGGTGGCCAGGATTCCACTGGGATCACTCGCGGCGACCCCGATCCGGGCGTCGCCGGGGTCGACCGCGAGTCGTACTCCGTGCCTCAACGGCGGCACTCCCCCACCGGAGGCACGGGATGGGAGAGGAGTGGGGTCACGTGGAGGGGTCCTTTCTCTCCGGTCGCACGGTCACGGCGTGGCCGCGACACGCTGCTCCACCGCGCGCAGAGCCGTGTCGACGGCGGTGGCGTCGGTGCCGCCGCCCTGCGCCACGTCGGGCTTGCCACCGCCGCCCCCACCCAGTGCACGAGCGGCGATGCCGACGAGTTCACCGGCCTTGAGCCCCTTGCCCTGCCCCGCCTTGTTGACCGCGATCACCACGACCGGGCGGTCCTTGGGCACCCCGGCGACCGCGACGACGGCCGGACGGTCCTCACCGAGGCGGCCGCGCACGTCGAGGGCGAGCCGGCGGAGGTCGTCGCCGGCGGTGCCGTCCGGAGCGCGGTGGGACACCACGAGCGCGCCGCCGATCTCGGCGGCGTCCTTGGCGAGGCCGGCCGCCGCCTGGAGCACCTGGGCGGCGCGCAGCTTCTCGATCTCCTTCTCAGCGGCCCGCAGGCGGGAGACCATGGAGTCGATGCGCTGGGGCAGTTCTTCACGGGGCGTCTTGAGCTGCTCCGAGAGCCGGCCGACCAGCAGCGACTCCTTCGACAGGCGGCGGAAGGCGTCGATGCCGACGGCGGCCTCGACCCGACGCACGCCGGCGCCCACCGAGGACTCCCCGAGCAGCTTGACGATGCCCAGCTGGCCCGTTGCCGCGACGTGCGTGCCGCCGCACAGCTCGCGGGAGTAGTCGCTCATCTCCACGACGCGCACCCGGTCGCCGTACTTCTCACCGAACATCGCGAGCGCGCCCATGGCCAGGGCCTCGTCGAGCGAGGTCTGGAAGTCGCGCACCTCGATGTCGCCGGCGAGGACGGTGTTGACCTCCTCCTCGACCTCCGCGAGTTCGGCGGGGGTCAGAGCGGTGGAGGCGGTGAAGTCGAACCGCAGCCGCCCGGGCCCGTTCTCCGATCCGGCCTGGCCGGTGGAGGGCCCGAGGGCGTTGCGCAGCGCCGAGTGGATGAGGTGGGTGGCCGAGTGGGCACGGGAGACGGCGGCGCGGCGGCCGTCGTCGATGGCGGCGTGGACGGTGTCGTCGACGACGATCTCGCCGGAGGTGACGGTGCCGCGGTGCACGAACAGGCCGGGCAGGGGCTTCTGCACGTCGTCGATGCGGACCGCGCCGCGGCCCTCGACGGTGAGGACGCCCTTGTCGGCGAGCTGGCCGCCGCTCTCGCCGTAGAACGGGGTGCGGTCGAGGACCACCTCGACGGTCTCGCCCTCACGCGCGGCGGCGGCCGGGGCCCCTGCGGCGACGATGCCGAGGACCCGGGCCTCGCCCTCGTGGTCGGTGTAGCCGAGGAACTCGGTGGCGCCGGAGCCTTCGAGCAGCCGGGCGTAGACGCTGATGTCGGCGTTGCCGAGCTTCTTGGCCTTGGCGTCGGCCTTGGCGGTGTCGCGCTGGCTCTGCATGAGCGCGCGGAACTCGGTCTCGTCGACGTCGAGCCCCTGCTCCCCCGCCATCTCCAGGGTGAGGTCGATGGGGAAGCCGTAGGTGTCGTGGAGCTGGAAGGCGTCGGCGCCGGAGATGCGGGTGGCCCCGCTGCCCTTGGTGCGCTCGGCCGCGCGGTTGAACAGGGCGGTGCCCGAGCGCAGGGTGTCGGAGAAGTTCTTCTCCTCGGTGTCGATGACCTCGTGGATGCGCTCGGCACCGGCGCGCAGCTCGGGGTAGATGCCCTCCATCGCGCCGATGGCGGTCTCGGTGAGGCCGTGCAGGTGCGCGGTGTCGCCCCCCGAGAGCAGCCGCAGGTTGCGGATGGAGCGCCGCAGGATGCGGCGCAGGACGTAGCCGCCCTTTTCATTGCCGGGGCGGACGCCGTCGGAGACGAGCATGACCGCGCTGCGCACGTGGTCGGCGACGACCCGCAGCATGACGTCGGAGCGCTCCGCGGCGCCGTACCGGGTGCCGGTGCGCTGCGCGGCGTCCTGGAGGATGCGGCCGAGGGTGTCGGTCTCGTAGATGTTGTCGACGCCCTGGAGGAGCGAGGCGAGGCGCTCCAGGCCGAGGCCGGTGTCGATGTTCTGCTTGGGCAGGTCGCCGAGGATCGGGTAGTCCTTCTTCGCGCCGCCCTCGCCCCGCTCGTACTGCATGAAGACGAGGTTCCACACCTCGACGTAGCGGTCCTCGTCGGCGACGGGGCCGCCCTCGACGCCGTGCTCGGGGCCGCGGTCGTAGAAGATCTCCGAGCAGGGGCCGCAGGGGCCGGGCACGCCCATGGACCAGTAGTTGTCCTCGACTCCCCGGCGCTGGATGCGCTCGGGGGGCACGCCCACGACGTCGCGCCAGATATCGGCGGCCTCGTCGTCGTCGAGGTAGACGGTGACCCACAGCTTCTCGGGGTCGATCCCGAACCCGCCCCCGGCCACGGGGGTGGTCAGCAGGTCCCAGGCCAGCGGGATGGCCTTGTCCTTGAAGTAGTCGCCGAAGGAGAAGTTCCCGAGCATCTGGAAGAAGGTGGCGTGCCGGGAGGTCTTGCCGACCTCCTCGATGTCGATGGTGCGGATGCACTTCTGCACGCTGGTGGCGCGGTCGAAGGGCGGGGTCTGCTGGCCCAGGAAATACGGCTTGAACGGCACCATCCCGGCGGGCACGAACAGCAGGGTGGGGTCGTCGGCGACGAGGCTTGCCGATGGCACCACCGTGTGGTCGTTCTGCTCGAAGAATGTCAGGAACCGGCGGGCGATCTCTGCCGTCTCCATCAGCGGCCGTCCTTCACGTCGTGGGCGCCGTGGGCGCCAAGGGGTTCGGTTGCCGGGCCGGCGGGCAGCGCGTGACCGCCGGGGCTGCGCGGCTCACCGCCATAGCGGCGGAGGAGTTCGGCTTCCCGCCGGTCCATGGCGTCGTGGACGTCGTCGTTGAACTCGCGGAGGGCGTCGCGGTAGCCGGCGACGTGGTCCTCGACGCGGCCGGCGATTCCTGCCGGACTCCACGCACGAGTGGTGCGGTTGAGCCTGTGGACAACATACCCGCCGAGCGCCGCACCTGCGACTAGATAGATGACGCGACCCATCATCGGCGCTCCTTGCGGCGGCGTCCGCGCATCAGTGCCAGCGCCCGGCGCTGGCCCATGACGCGGCGCACCCCGTAGGAGAACGACGCGGCCTTGACCAGCGGCCCGGTCACGACCGAACGGGTCAGCGCGGTCATGGTGGACACGTCCTCGGTCGTGGTCGCCAGGTTGGCGGTGATCTCCTCGACCCGGTCGAGCGAGGCGCCGGTGCGCTCCACCGTGGCCGCCATGTCGTCGAGCATCGGGCGCGTTCGCTCGCCCAGCTCCGCGACCACCTTGGTGGTCTCGGAGAGCAGTCGGGTGAGCTTGACGAGGGCCACGCAGAGAAACGCGACCAGCACCGTCCAGACCACCGCTGCGATGAGGGCGGCCACCTCTCCTCCGGTCAGCATTCGGGCTCCGTTGGCGGTCGGCTGTTGGGGTCGTTCGATGTCGGGGGCATGGGCGTCGGGGCCGCCCAGGGGCGTCGTTCCGCGGCGGGGCCGACGATGGCCCTCCCCGGTTGCGACCGGGCCCTGCGGAATGAGAAAAGAACCGAATACCGAACAGAGGCGACCCTATCGCGTCCGCCAGTGCGCTGACCCGCTGCGCCCGCCCGCGCGTCCCGGGCCCCGGTCCACGGGTGGGACGGGCGATCGACGAACCAGGACAGATGACAGAGAATCGGACATGGGCGTCGCTCTTGGCTACGATTGCGCGGCGTAGGCGCCGCCCCGGCACGACCAGCGAACAGGACCCCCATGAGCCGACGCCCCCAGCGCGAGATCTCCGTTCTGGTTCCGCCGAACCTGATCCCGCTCACCTCGGACGATCCCCGTCACGTGGGCCCGTACCAGGTGATCGGCAGGATCGGCTCCGGCGGCACCGGCACCGCCTATGCCGCGGTCAACCCGACCACGCAGGGTGACCCGCTGGTGGCGGTCAAGGTGCTGGACTCGCCGCTGCTGGCGGACCCGGCCGCCCGCGCGATGCTGCACCAGCGGCTTTCGGCCCTGGCGGCGGTCGACGGCCGCATCTACGTGCCGCCGGTGGCCTTCGACACCGCGTCGGCGCCGCCGTGGCTGGTCATGGACTATGTCTCGGGGGTGCCGCTGGCCCAGTTCGCGCGCCGGCACGGGGCGCTGGGGGCGGGCCGGCTGATCGCGCTGGCGGCGGGGCTCGCCGAGGGCCTGTCCGCGCTGCACGTCAAGAGCGTCGCCCACGGCGACCTCAAGCCCGCCAATGTGCTGCTGGGCGGGTCCGGTCCGCGCATCCTCGACTGCGCCCTGCCCGGTGACGACGAACACCTCCGGCGCTCCGCGGCGGCCTGGCTGAGCCCCGAGCGCCACGCCGGGGACCCGCCCACGCCGGCCGCCGACGTCTTCGCATGGGGCGCGGTCATGGCCTTCGCCTCGACCGGCAGGCTCCCGTTCGGCATGGGCGAGCCGCACGTGCTCGCGCGGCGGGTCGCCCAGGCCGACCCCGACCTCGTCGGAGCCCCCGAGGAGTTGCTGCCGCTGATCCGCCGGGCGCTGGCGAAGGACCCCGGGGACCGGCCGTCGGTCCGCGAGCTGCTGGGGTCGGCGATCGCCGCGTGGGAGGCCACCACCAGCTCCTCGGCGGAGGCGGTCAAGGGGACCGCGGTGACCCGGGTGCTGTCGCGTGAGTGGAAGGGCGTGAGCGAGCAGGCCCGGCTGCCCAAGGTCATCCGGCTCCACGACGGGTCGCGGTCGCGTGCCGGGGCCGGCGGGCCGGGACGTCCGCGGCTGCTGCTGGTCGGCGCCGGCGGGGTGCTCGCCCTGGCCCTCGTGGGCGGCGCCGCGTGGGGCGTGGTGGCGACGCTGGACGGCGGCTCCGACGGCGGCGGGGCGGCGGCGTCGCCGTCGCCTTCCCCCGCCCCGGTCGACGACTCCACGGCGGTGGTCCGGTTCGTCCCCGTGGAGCAGCAGAACCCGGTGGACGGGCCGTGGGAGTTCACGCCGGTCGAGCAGGCCGGGAGCGCGGAGGCGGGCGGCGCCGGCGGCCCCGCCACCCCCGATTCCTGGAGCGCCCGGTGGAGCGACGCGGGCGAGCCGCAGCAGGCGGTGATCGCGCCCGACGCCGAGGTGCTGTGCGCCCAGTTCTGCGTTCCCGGACCGGGCCACATCGAGGAGGGCCGCGGCACCTACCCGGTGCGCGGCCAGGACTTCATCGACTACCTGAGCTGGGGCCAGGTCGTGATCGCCGAGGTGGAGTTCGCCGACGGTGCGGGCGCCGGCCCGCGGGAGATCGTCGGGGTCACCGAGCTGTTCCCCGCGCCCCGGCAGTAAGCCGCGGCGGCGCGGGTGCGCCGGGGCCGTGCCCGCCCGTCGGGTGTCCCTGGCCGCGCTCGCCTCCTCACTCCGCTCCACCGGCCCCACCAACGGGCCTCCGGCCAACAGCGGCGCCGCCTCCGCACGCTCGTCGGCTCGCCGTTCACATGCCCCCGGTCACGCTCGCCTCCTCACTCCGCTCCACCGGCCCCACCAACGGGCCTCCGGCCAACGGCGGCGCCGCCTCCGCACGCTCGTCGGCTCGCCGTTCAGCGGTCGCGCAGGACGCCGCGGATCCGCGCCAGGACCTCGCCGAAGCGGCGCTCGGCCCCGTGGGTGGTGGGGGTGTAGTACTCGCGGCCGTCGAGGGAGTCGGGCGCGTACTGCTGCGCCGCGACGCCGCCGGGGTGGTCGTGGGCGTAGGCGTAGCCCTGGCCGTGGCCGAGCTCCTTGGCGCCCTTGTAGTGGGCGTCGCGCAGGTGCGGGGGCACCGGCCCGCCGCGGCCGGCGCGGACGTCGGACATCGCGGTGTCGATCGCCGTGATGACGGCGTTGGACTTGGGCGCCAGGGCGATGTGGATCACCGCCTGCGCGAGGTTGATGCGGGCCTCGGGCAGGCCGATCAGCTCGACCGCCTGGGCCGCGGCGACCGCCACCTGGAGTGCCGTGGGATCGGCCATGCCGACGTCCTCGCTGGCGTGCACGACGATCCGGCGCGCGATGAACCTCGGGTCCTCGCCGGCCTCGATCATCCGCGCCAGGTAGTGGAGCGCGGCGTCCGGGTCGCTGCCGCGCATGGACTTGATGAACGCGCTGATGACGTCGTAGTGCTGGTCGCCGGAGCGGTCGTAGCGCACGGCGTGGCGGTCGACGGCGCGCTCGACGTCGTCGACGGTGATCTCCCGGCGCCCGCCCGCGACCAGGGCGCCGGCTTCGAGGTAGGTCAGCGACCGGCGGGCGTCTCCGCCCGCCAGGCGCACCAGGTGCTCGGCGGCGTCGGCGGCGAGGGTGTGGCGGTCGCCGAGGCCGCGCTCGTCGGTGAGCGCCCGGTCGAGCAGGGCGCGGACGTCGTCGTCCGAGAGCGATTCCAAGGTGAGCAGGAGGGACCGCGACAGCAGCGGCGACACCACGGAGAAGAAGGGGTTCTCGGTGGTGGCCCCGATGAAGCTGACCCACCGGTTCTCCACGGCGGGCAGCAGGGCGTCCTGCTGGGTCTTGTTGAAGCGGTGCACCTCGTCGACGAACAGCAGTGTCCGGGTTCCGCGCATGCCCATCTGGCGGCGGGCGTCGTCGATGACCGCGCGGACGTCCTTGACGCCGGCGTTGACCGCGGACAGCTCCACGAACCGGCGGTGGGTGGCCCGGCTGACCACGGTCGCCAGCGTGGTCTTGCCGGTCCCGGGCGGCCCCCACAGGAACAGCGACATGGGGGCGTCGTCCTCGACGAGGCGGCGCAGCGGGCTGCCGTCGCCGAGGAGGTGGCGCTGGCCGGCGACCTCGTCGAGTGTGCGGGGGCGCATCCGCACGGCCAGCGGCTCATGGGCCCGCTGGGCTTCGGCTCCCGCGTCATCGAACAGTGTTTCGGACACACATCCAGCCTAGACGCTCACGTCCAGTGCGCCGGGTGCGCCGGCGGCCCGCCCCGCTCTCCCGGTGCCCCTCGGGATGTCCGGGTGTCTCCCGCGCTGCCTGCGAAACGCCGGGCGGCGCGGTGCGCCGGGCACGCCCGGCGCACCGCCGGTTCACGCGGGGCACCGGGCGGCGGTGCGGGTCAGTTGAGGTGGGCGATCAGGATCGCGATGTCGTCGCTGCGGCCGGCCGGGGCGAGGGCGGCCAGGGCGGTGGCGGCGCCCTCGACGTCGGTGCTCCGCTGCTGAAGGGACGCGCCGACGGTGTCCAGGCCGTCGTCCATCGCGACGTCGGAGCTCTCGACCAGGCCGTCGGAGCACATGAGCAGGGTGTCGCCGGGCCGCAGGCTCCGGGTGGTCACCGGGTACTTGCTGTCGGCGTCGACCCCGACGGGCGGGCCGGTCTCGGGTTCCCAGACGTCGAAGCCGTCCGGGGTGGCGATGATCGCGGGCGGCTGGCCGGCCCACGCCGCCTGCATCTCGCCGGTATCGAGGTCGAGCACGAGGTAGCCGCAGGTGGCGAAGACGATCTCGCCGGTCTCGGTGAGCAGCCGGTTGGTCTCGGCGAGCACCACTCCGGGGTCGCCCTGGTTGGTGGCGTAGGCGCGGAAGGCGATGCGGATCTGCCCCATGGCCGCCGCGGCCTCGACGCCGTGGCCTTGGACGTCGCCGACCACCAGTCCGACGCGGCGGTCGGGCAGCCGGATGACGTCGTAGAAGTCGCCGCAGACCCGCCAGCCGGCCCGCGCGGGCAGGTAGCGCACGGAGATGTCGAGCTCGGCGAAGTCGGGGAGCTTCGGCGGCAGCATGCGCTTCTGCATGGCGTCGGCGAGTTCGAGCTCCGCGTTCTGCCGGTGGACCCGTTGCAGGGCCTGCCCGGCCAGGCCGGCGAGGGTGAGCATGAGGGCGCGTTCGTCGGGGGTGGCGTGGTGGGGCTGGTCCCAGGCGACCTGCCACACCCCCAGTGCCACGCGGCGGTCGCCGAACACCGGGACCGTGGCCCACGCCTGAGCGCTGGTGTAGGGCAGGATGCCGACCACGGCTGGGAAGCGCTCCAGGATCTCGGCGCGGTTCTCGAAGAACCGCGGCTGCCGGTCCTGGACGACGGCGCCCATGGGGTAGGTGGTGTCGGAGGCGTCGCGGCCGTCGATCATCGGGACCGTGTCCGACGCCTCGGCCGTGGCGGGCGAGCTGCGCAGCTTGCCGTCCTCGACGAGCATGACGCCGGCGGTGGTGCCTCCGAAGATGGGCACGAACTCCTCGGTGAGCAGGCCGGTGACCTCGTCGACGGTGGTGGCGGAGACCAGCTTGGCGGCGAGGTCGGTGACCTGGCGGCCCTGGGCCGCCTCGATGCGGCGGCGGTCGGCCAGCCGGCGGATGAGCTGGACGTGCTCGGTGACGTCGTCGATGATCCCGATGAGGCGGGGGCGGTCGCCGTCGATGAAGCGGGCGCGGGCGTGCAGGGAGCGCTCGTCGCCGTTCCGGTCGAACATCCGGAAGCGCTGTTCGTAGTCGCGGCCCTGGTGGGACGCCTCCATGGCGTCGCGGACCCGGGCGATGTCGTCGCGGTGCACGCGCGCCAGGCACTCTTCGAGGTCGCGGGCGTCGCCGGCGAGCAGCCGCCCCAGCGGTGAGGGGCCGAACAGCTCGTCCAGGCGGCCGGTGCGGAGGTCGAGGGTCCACAGGACGGTGTCGGAGTTCTCGGTGCGCAGCTCGGTGAGGACGCGCAGGGTGGCTTCGTCGCGCATCGGCTCGCGGAGCACCACGACCACGCCGGCGGGGTCGCCGTCGATGTCGGCGGGCAGCGCACGGGATTCCACGGAGACCCTGCGGGGGCCGCCGTCGGCTCCGGTCACGGTGAGTCCGCTCTGCGCGCGGGGCCCGCCGTCCAGTGCGGAGCGGTGGAGGGCCCACGCCCGTGCGGGGTCGCCGTGCGACAGCAGCTCGGGCCAGGGACGGCCGGCGGCGGAGTCGGGGGCGTGCCCCGTGAATTCGGAGAACGCGTGGTTGGCCAGCGTGATGGCGCCCGCGCGATCGGTGACGATCATGGCGGAGGGCGCATGGCGGAACGCCATGTCGATGGGGTCGCCGAGGCGACCGTCGGGCACCGCCGAAGAACCGGCGATGCCATCGGTTGAGCCGGTTGAGCCGTTCACGTAATAGATCATCCCTGTGTCGTCCCGGATGTCCGCTCGCGCTCACGCGCTTCTCCCCTGGAACATCCGGTTCGGCTTAGTTTAGCGACAGGATTACTTGTTCGGGCTGGTGAAGGAGGGCTTGTTCACAACGCGCCCGCGCCTTTCCTCCCCCCGTTCTCAACGGACATTTCGCGCGTGCAATGCAGCAAACGGTCATGCAGCAGGAAACCACACGTCATGCCGTGCTTCGCCGACCCGCTGAAGAGAACGCCGCCCGGTATGACGTCATTCCGTCACGTCCGGGCGGAAGCAACCCCTTAGCCTATGCCACACCGCCCCCGCCGTTCACTCACGTCGCATACGCCCCGAGGCCCTTCCCGTGTCATGGCCGCGCCGGAAAGCGCGCCCTAAAATTCGTGCATGAGAGAATCAATGGCCCGAGCCGTCCGCCGGTTCGGGGGGCGGCACATCGACCGCAACTGGACCTGCCGACTCTGTAGCCACAGCAATCCCGATAACGAGACCATCTGCTGCCAGCGGTGCGGTGCCGTGAAAAAGTAACCCACGGCAACGGCCGTCCGCGCGAAACGCGTCGGAGGAACGATATTTCCCTCTGCGGCCCCGATGCGGCGCGACGCGCCGAATGGGCGGTGACCGCCCTCGGCCAGGTCGGCGGGTGTCGCGGGGGCTGAGGGGCGGGGCGGACGGTGCGCGGTTCCGCGGCGCGGCCGCGCGAGCGGCGACCCGCGGACGGGCCACGCCGGCCGGGCGGCTGCGGGCCGCCGGGGCGCGCACCCGTGGCACCGGTACCGGTGTGAGGGGCGGCGCCCCTCACACCGGCCGGGTGAGGCGGGCCGTCAGGAGCCCTTGCCCGCCTCGGGGTCGGCGTCCACACCCGCCTCGCGGCGCTGGGACACGGTGATCGGGCTGGGCGCCCCGGTCAGGGGGTCGCCGCCCGAGGCGGTCTTGGGGAAGGCGATGACGTCCCGGATGGAGTCGCCGCCGGTGAGCAGCGCGATGATCCGGTCCCAGCCGAACGCGATCCCGCCGTGCGGCGGCGGGCCGAACTTGAACGCCTCCAGCAGGAACCCGAACTTCGACTCGGCCTCTGCCTTTTTGATGCCGAGGGTCTCGAAGACCCGCTCCTGGACGTCGACCCGGTGGATACGGATCGAGCCGCCGCCGATCTCCATCCCGTTGCACACCATGTCGTAGGCGTAGGCCAGGGCGTTGGCGGGGTCCTTGTCGAAGGAGTCCGCCCATTCGGGCTTGGGCCCGGTGAAGGGGTGGTGCACCGGGGTCCAGCCGCCCTCGCCGTCCTCCTCGAACATGGGGGCGTCCACGACCCACAGGAACGACCACTGCGACGTGTCGATGAGGCCCTGGCGGTTGCCGATCTCCAGCCGGGCGGCCCCCAGCAGCTCCTGGGACGCGCGGCGGGCGCCGGCCGCGAAGAACACGGCGTCGCCGGGCGCGGCGCCGACGGCCTCGACGAGGCCGGCCCGCTCCTGCTCCGACAGGTTCTTGGCGACGGGCCCGCCCAGCGTGCCGTCCTGCTGCACGAGCACGTAGGCCAGGCCCTTGGCGCCGCGCGCCTTGGCCCAGTCCTGCCAGCCGTCGAGCTCCTTGCGGGTCTGCGCCGCGCCGCCGGGCATGACCACCGCGCCCACGTAGGGCGCCTGGAAGACCCGGAACGGGGTCGCCGAGAAGTAGTCGGTCAGTTCCCGCAGCTCCAAGCCGAACCGGAGGTCGGGCTTGTCCGAGCCGAAGCGGTCCATGGCCTCCAGGAACGGCATCCGCGGCAGCGGCAGCGGGACCTCGTGGCCGAGGATCTCGCTCCACAGCCGCGCGACCAGCTCCTCGCCGACCCGGATGACGTCCTCCTGGTCGACGAAGCTCATCTCGATGTCGATCTGGGTGAACTCCGGCTGCCGGTCCGCGCGGGAGTCCTCGTCGCGGAAGCAGCGGGCGATCTGGTAATAGCGCTCCATGCCGCCGACCATGAGCAGCTGCTTGAACAGCTGCGGCGACTGGGGCAGCGCGTACCAGTGGCCGGGCTGGAGGCGGACCGGCACCAGGAAGTCGCGGGCGCCCTCGGGCGTGGAGCGGGTGAGGTAGGGGGTCTCGACGTTGACGAAGTCATGGCGGCGCATGACGTCGTGCACGATGTAGCTGGCGGTCGAGCGCGCGCGCAGCGCGGTGGCGCGCTCGGGCCGGCGGATGTCGAGGTAGCGGTAGCGGAGGCGTGCCTCCTCGGAGACGTCCTGTGAGCCGTCGAGCGGGAACGGCAGCGGCGCGGACTCGCTCAGGACCTCGATGTGGTCCGCGACGACCTCGATGTCGCCGGTGGGGATCTCCGGGTTGGCGTTGCCCTCGGGGCGGATGCGGACCGTGCCGGTGACCTTGATGCAGTACTCGGCACGCAGGTCGTGGGCGAGCTCGTCCTCGCGGACGACGACCTGGACCACACCGGAGGCTTCGCGCAGGTCGAGGAAGACGACGCCGCCGTGGTCGCGGCGGCGGCCGACCCACCCTGCGAGGACAACGGTCTCGTCGGCATGCTCGGCGCGGAGCGCGCCGGCGTCATGCGTGCGGATCAACGGGGTTCTCCTTCAACGTTTCTGTAGCTACTCATCTTGCCTGACGTGCGCGGAGGTCCGGACCCCGCTACCGGGGCCGGTGCCGCTATCTCGGCGCGCGAAGGAGGGCGCGTCCCGTCGGGCGGTCATGGTGTCCATCAGTGGTTACCGGCTTCCAGGTCTCCCGGCTTGTGGGCGGCGGCCCGCCGCGCCGGGCGCGGGGGACCGTGCGGCCGTCGTCGCAGCGGCCGGTCCCGGCGCCGCGGGGCGCGGCGCGGGCTACCGGCCGCCGATATCGCGCAGGAAGGGGTTGCCCGCGCGCTCGCGGCCGATGGTGCTGGCGGGCCCGTGGCCGGGCAGCACCGCGGCGTCGTCGGAGCGGCTCAGGCAGACGCGGTCGAGGCTGAGCAGGATCCGGGCGTGGTCGCCGCCGGGGAAGTCGGTGCGCCCGATCGACCCGGCGAACAGCAGGTCGCCGGTGAACAGCACCTCGGGGTGGTCCTCCCCCGCCGCCAGGGAGTAGACGACCGATCCGGGGGTGTGGCCGGGCGCGTGCGCGACGGTCAGCTCCAGCCCGGCGTGGCGGAGCACGGTGCCGTCGCCGACCTCGGCCACGCGGCCGGGTTCGGCGGGCGGGGCGTCGCCGATGATCCCGGCGAGCTGCGCGGCCAGGCCGGGGTCGACCCCCTTGGCGGGGTCGGTGAGCAGGGCGCGGTCGGCGGGGTGGATGTGGGCGGGGATGTCGTGTTCGGCGCAGACCTCGGCGGCCGACCACACGTGGTCGAAGTGGCCGTGGGTGAGCAGCACCGCGGCGGGGGTGAGGCCGTGTTCGGCGAGCACCCCGGCCAGGCCGGGGCCGGCGTCCTGGCCCGGGTCGACGACGACGCACTCCGCGCCGGGGACCGGCGCGACGACATAGCAGTTCGCGGCGAGCGGCCCGGCGGCGAAGGCGGCGATGAGCACGTGGGAGTCGACCTCGGTTCGTGATTCGGGGCGGCGCGGACGGGTGCGGTCCTGCCCTGTCCCGCTGTCCATCCGAGCCTACCGAGGCCGGCGCGGCGGGGCGAACGGGTTGAGCGGGGCCGCGGGCGACCCGTCGCCGGCGGGGATTCGCCTCTTCATCACCATTCGATCACCGCGGAGCGGACGGCTCTTTGCCAATCGGCCCGACAGTGCCATATTGGTCCACGTCGCACGGGGCCCCGGTCTCCGGCCGGCTCCCGCGGCCATGCGCTCTGAGATGCGGTAACAGTAGAAAGTACACGGCGATATCCGCCGGATCTGCGGATATCGTGCAAGTCACGGCAGTTCCCACACACACCGTGCCCGGGAAAGACTGTCTGGACCACCGGACCCGGCCACATGCGCCGGGCTCATTACCTCTGGAGGACACGGTGACCACGGACCCCTGGGGCCGCGTAGACGACGACGGCACGGTCTACGTGCGCACGAGCGAGGGCGAACGGGTCGTCGGATCGTGGCAGGCCGGCGCGCCCGAGGAGGCCCTCGCGTTCTTCCGCCGCAAGTACGACTCCCTGGTGACCGAGGTGGAGCTGCTGGAGAAGCGGCTGGCCACGACCGACCTGTCCGCGGCGCAGGCGCTCTCCAGCATCGACAAGCTGCGCACCGCCGTGCGCGAGGCGAACGCCGTGGGCGACCTCGACGGCCTCGCGGGCCGGCTGGACACGCTCACCGCGCGTGCCGAGGAGCGCAAGGTCGAGCAGAAGCACGCCCAAGAGCAGGCCCGGCACGAGGCGCGTGACGTCAAGGAGCGGATCGTCGCCGAGGCCGAGCGCGTCGCCGAGGAGACCACGCACTGGAAGTCCGGCGGCGAGCGGATGCGCCAGCTGATCGAGGAGTGGAAGGCCGCCCCGCGCGCCGACCGCCCCACCGAGCAGGCGCTGTGGAAGCGGATGTCGGCGGCGCGCAACGCCTTCTCCAAACGGCGCAAGTCCTACTTCGCCGGGCTGGACCAGCAGCGTGAGCATGTCCGCGACGACAAGGAGCGGATCGTCGCCGAGGCCGAGGAGCTGGCCGACTCCACCGACTGGGGGCCCACCGCGGGCCGCTACCGCGACCTCATGCAGCAGTGGAAGGCCAGCGGGCGGGCGGACCGCGCCAGCGAGGACCGGCTGTGGGCCCGTTTCAAGGGCGCCCAGGACCGCTTCTTCCAGGCCCGCAACGCCGTGTTCGCCGAACGCGACGCCGAGCTGCGGGTCAACGCCGACGCCAAGGAGCGGATCCTCGAGGACGCGCGGCGCGAACTGCCGGGCATCAAGGACCCGCGCGAGGCCCGCTCCCGGCTGCGCGACTACCAGGAGGCGTGGGAGGACGCCGGGGCGCTGCCCCGCGACTCCCGGGAACGCCTCGAAAGCGCGTTCCGCAAGGTCGAAGAGGGCGTGCGCAAGGCCGAGGACCAGGAGTGGCAGCGCACCAACCCCGAGGCGCGCGCCCGCGCCGAGGCCACCATCGCCCGGCTGCGCGACTCCATCGCCCAGCTCGAAGGCGACCTGGAGAAGGCGCGCTCGCGCGGCGACGACCGCAAGGTCCGCGACGCCGAGGACGCCCTCACCGCCCGGCGCTCCTGGCTGGACGAGGCGGCCAAGGCCCTCGGCGAGATGAGCTGACCCCAGGCCCGGGATCGGACGCTCGGCGGACCCGCGCGGAGCACACACAGCGGGTCCGCCGTCGCGTGCGCTCCTGCTGCCTAACCCATGGCCACGGTCAGGACCATCGCGGCGTCCTCCAGCGCGGTCACGGTGTGCGGTTCCCGGGGCACGATGATGACGTCGTGGACGCGGCCGTCCCAGTGGTCGCCGCCGGAGGAGAGCCGGACGCGCCCGTGCAGCACCAGCAGGGTGGACTCACCGGGGCTGGGGTGCTCCGACAGCTCGTTGCCGCTGCTGAGCGCGATCAGCGTCTGGCGCAGGACGTGCTCGTGCCCGCCGTGGAAGGTCTCGGCGCTGCGCCCGGAGGACGCCGTCGCCGCCGCCTCCAGGTGCCGCCGCACCAGCGCGTCCAAGGAGAACTTGTTCATACCCGCAGTGTCGCGGGGCGGCGGCGGGAGCGGCGGGCCGCAACGCCGCCGCCGGGTCAGTTCTTCATGCGGTAGACGTCGTAGACGCCGTCGACGCCGCGGACCGCCTTGAGCACGTGGCCCAGGTGGGTGGGGTCGGCCATCTCGAAGGTGAACCGGCTCAGCGCCACGCGGTCGCGGCTGGTCTGCACGGTGGCCGACAGGATGTTGACGTGCTGGTCGGAGAGCACCCGGGTGATGTCGGACAGCAGCCGGGACCGGTCCAGCGCCTCGACCTGGAGCGCCACCAGGAACATCGAGTCCTCGGTGGGCTGCCATTCGACGTCGACCATGCGGTCGGGGTCGAGGACGGTGGTGTTGACGCAGTCGCCCCGGTGCACGGAGACGCCGTTGCCGCGGGTGACGAACCCGACGATGGGGTCGCCGGGGACCGGGGTGCAGCACTTCGACAGCCGGACCCACACGTCGGGGTCGCCCTCGACGACGACGCCGGGGTTGCCCGCCGGCCGGGGCCGGGCCCGGGTGGGCAGGGCGGATTCGGCGATGTCCTCTTCGGCGCTCTCGATCCCGCCCAGGGAGTCGACGAGCTTCTGCACGACGTTCTGGGGGCCCATGTGCCCCTCGCCGACCGCGGCGTAGAGCGAGTCGACGTCGCCGTAGCGCAGGTCGCGGGCGAGCGCCACCAGCGCCTCGCCGCTGAAGAGCCGCTTGATGGGCAGCTCCTGCTTGCGCATGACGCGGGCGATCGCGTCCTTGCCCTGCTCGATCGCCGCGTCGCGGCGCTCCTTGGTGAACCACTGGCGGATCTTGTTGCGGGCGCGGGCGCTCTTGACGAAGTTCAGCCAGTCGCGGCTGGGGCCGGCGTCGGGCGCCTTGGAGGTGAGGATCTCCACGGTCTCGCCGTTGTGCAGCTCGCTCTCCAGCGACACCAGCCGGCCGTTGACCCGGGCGCCCACGGTGCGGTGCCCGACCTCGGTGTGCACGGCGTAGCCGAAGTCGACCGGGGTGGCCCCCTGCGGCAGCGAGATGACGTCGCCCTGCGGCGTGAAGACGAACACCTCCTGGACCGACAGGTCGAAGCGGAGGGACTCCAGGAACTCGCCGGGGTCCTTTGTCTCCTGCTGCCAGTCGATGAGCTGGCGCAGCCAGGCCATGTCGCCGGCGCCCTTGGACCGGGTGTCGGCGCGGTTCTCCTTGCCGCTCGCCCGGTCCTCCTTGTACTTCCAGTGCGCGGCGATGCCGTACTCGGCGCGGCGGTGCATGGCGCGGGTGCGGATCTGCAGCTCGACCGGGTTGCCGGCGGGACCGATGACGGTCGTGTGCAGCGACTGGTACATGTTGAACTTCGGCATGGCGATGTAGTCCTTGAACCGCCCCGGCACCGGGTTCCACCGCGCGTGGATGGTCCCCAGTGCCGCGTAGCAGTCGCGGACGCTGTCGACGAGCACCCGCACGGCGACGAGGTCGTAGATCTCGTCGAAGCCGCAGTTGCGCGCGATCATCTTCTGGTAGATCGAGTAGTAGTGCTTGGGCCGGCCGCGCACCGTGGCCTTGATCTTGGCGTCGCGCAGGTCGGCGGAGACCGCCTCGATCACGTCCTGGAGGTAGACGTCGCGGCGCGGCGCGCGCTCGGAGACCAGCCGCGCGATCTCGTCGAAGCGCTTGGGGTAGAGCGTGGCGAACGCGAGGTCCTCCAGCTCCCACTTGATGGTGTTCATGCCCAGGCGGTGGGCGAGGGGCGCGAAGATCTCCAGGGTCTCGCGGGCCTTCTTCTCGCGCTTGGCCTGGGGCAGGTAGCGCAGGGTGCGCATGTTGTGCAGCCGGTCGCACAACTTGATGACCAGGACCTTGATGTCGCGCGACATCGCCACGACCATCTTGCGGACGGTCTCGGCCTGGGTGGCCTCGCCGTATTTGACCTTGTCGAGCTTTGTGACGCCGTCGACCAGCTCGGCGATCTCGTCGCCGAAGTCGGCGCGCAGCTGGTCCAGGGTGTAGCTGGTGTCCTCGACGGTGTCGTGGAGCAGCGCGGCGGCCAGAGTCGGCTCCTGCATGCCCAGCTCGGCGAGGATGGTGGCGACCGCGAGCGGGTGGGTGATGTAGGGGTCGCCGCTCTTGCGCTTCTGGTGGCGGTGGTGGTGGGCCGCGACGTCATAGGCGCGCTCGATCAGCCGCACGTCGACCTTGGGATGGGTCGCGCGGACGGTCTTGATCAGTGGCTCGAGGACAGGGTTCATGGTCACCCCCCGCTGGGCGCCGAGGCGGGCGAGTCTGCGGCGTACTCGCACGGTAGAGGACGGGCCGGGGGGAACGGCGGAGGCGGGCCGGTCATGGGAATCATCACCTGGGGGTGCTGCGGGCGCGTCTGTGCCCTGGTCGGCGGAGGGCGGCGGCGCAGGGGCACCTGATGGGACGACGGGCGCCGCGGAATCCGCGGCGCCCGTTCGACACTCACCGTTGGTCCCGGCGCGTGCCGGATGGTCGCGCAGCGCTGAGACCGCCTCGGTGGAAACCGCTTCGCCTGCCATGGACATCCCTCCCGCGGTTCACCCGGCGGTGCGCCGGGGGTCGCCCCGGCGACGCCCGCCTGGTCGCATCCGTCGCGTACGATCGGCTCACCTGTACCAACGCGCCATCGGGTTCGGGTATGCCCGCAAGTCGCATCTCTTGAGGACATCACCGCACGTCAGAGCGTATGGCTGGTCGGCCCGGCCACGCGGCGCCGGAGCGGACTCAGACCACGGAGAGGGCGTGCAACTCCACGTCGGCCAGCTTCTCGCGGCCCTGGAGGAACGCGAGTTCCATGAGGACCGAGAATCCCACGACGGTACCACCCGCTCTGCGGACCAGATCCACCGCGGCCCGTCCGGTGCCGCCGGTGGCCAGGACGTCGTCGACGATGAGGACGCGGCCACCCGGGGCGATGGCGTCGGTGTGCATCTCCACCGTCGCCGTGCCGTATTCCAGATCATAGGTCGCGCTCAGTGTATCCGAGGGCAGTTTCCCCGATTTGCGCACCGGGACGAATGCGGCGCCCAGCGCCAGCGCGATGGGGGCCGCGAAGATGAAACCGCGGGCCTCCAGGCCCACGACATGGTCGACGGTCGCCCCCCTGTGGTGGTCGGCCACGGCCGCGACCACGGCGCCGAACACCTCGGAATCGGCCAGCAGCGGGGTGATGTCCTTGAACACCACGCCGGGCTCGGGGAAGTCGGGGACATCGCGGACGCTCTTGGCGATCAGCCGGTCAAGGTCCTGGGGCACGGGGGCTCACCTTCACGGTTGCGGCGGCGTTGCGGGCCGGGAGGGGCGGGGGACAAGGGGCGGACACGACGGTACCGGCCCCGCCGGGCGGGACCGGTACCGTATCGGGTCTGGCTCGGCCCTACTTGGGGCCGTCGTCCTTGTTGTCGTTGCCGAAGTCGGGCCGGTCCTCGACGGGGGTGTCGTCGATCGGGTCGACCGGGGTGATGACCTCGCCGACGCCGGCCTTCAGCATCCGGATCCGCGTGCCGGGCGAGATCTCCAGTTCGACGTCGTTGTCGCGGACGTCGACCACCGTGCCGTAGAACCCGGCCTTGGTGAGCACCTCGACCCCGGGCTGGAGCCGCTGCTGGATCTCGGACTCGCGCTCGCGCATCTTCTTCTGCGGACGCAGGATCAGCAGCCAGAAGACCACGCCGATCAGCAGGATCATCATGACCGGCTGGACGAGGGATGCGCCGCCGGTCTGCTCGGCGGCCCCTGCGAGTATGTATTGGCCCTGCACGGGGCTGTTCCTTCCTGACGTTCGTCTCGTGGCCGCTGCCACTCCTGCGCGGCCCTCGATGCCGACGCTTTCCGGTTCAACGAGCGGGACCGGTCCGCGAGTTCCCTACCGGCCCGGATATGGCGGCAACGACCTCCGCCCCCACCTTACGCGCCACGGACCGCGGTGTCGGTCACGCCGGCATCACGGCCCGGCGGGGGCGGTGGCCGTGCCGTCGGCGGGCACCCCGGCGCCGAACGCGGCGTCGGGCGGCGCCGCGAGGCCCATGTGGCTCCACGCCTCCGGCGTGGCGACCCTGCCGCGCGGCGTGCGGGCGATGAAGCCGGACCGCACCAGGAAGGGCTCCGCCACCACCTCGACGGTCTCGGGCTCCTCCCCCACCGACACCGCCAGCGTGGACAGCCCGACCGGGCCGCCGCGGAAGCGCCGCAGCAGGGCGTCGAGGACGGCGCGGTCGAGCCGGTCGAGCCCCTGGGCGTCGACCTCGTAGAGGCTGAGGGCGGCGTGCGCGATGTCCAGGGTCAGCCGACCGTCGCCCCGGACCTCGGCGTAGTCGCGGACGCGGCGCAGCAGCCGGTTGGCGATGCGCGGCGTGCCGCGCGACCGCCCCGCGATCTCCACGGCGGCGTCGTCGTCGAGGTGGGCGCCGAGCAGGCCGGCGGACCGGCGCAGGATGAGTTCCAGCTCGTCGGCGCGGTAGAAGTCCATGTGCGCGGTGAAGCCGAACCGGTCGCGCAGCGGGGCGGGCAGCAGGCCGGCGCGGGTGGTGGCGCCGACCAGGGTGAAGGGGGCGATGTCGAGGGGGATCGCGGTGGCCCCCGGCCCCTTGCCCACCACGACGTCCACCCGGAAGTCCTCCATGGCGACGTAGAGCATCTCCTCGGCGGGCCGCGCCATGCGGTGGATCTCGTCGAGGAAGAGGACCTCGCCCTCCTGGAGGGTGGACAGGACGGCGGCGAGGTCGCCGGAGCGCTCGATCGCGGGGCCGGAGGTGATGCGCAGGGGGGCGCCGAGCTCGGCGGCGATGATCATGGCGAGGGTGGTCTTGCCCAGGCCCGGTCCGCCCGACATCAGCACGTGGTCGGGGGCGCGGCCGCGCCGCTGGGCGCCGCGCAGCACGAGTGAGAGCTGTTCGCGGACGCGCTCCTGGCCGACGAAGTCCTCCAGCCGCTTGGGGCGCAGGGCGCCCTCCAGAGCGCGTTCGTCGAGGTCGGCGTCTGGTGAGACCACATCGCGTTCGTGTTCGGCCATGGCGGGGGTCCGGCTCCTCTCAGGCGCGGCTCAGCTTGCGCAGGGCGCTGCGGAGCAGTGTGGCGACGTCGGGCCGCGTTCCGGCTTCGGCCGCCTCGGGGGCCACGGCGTCGGCGGCGGATTCGGCGTCCTTGACCGACCAGCCCAGGTTGACCAGGCCGGAGACCACCTGCGGCCGCCAGGGGGCCGATCCCGCGGCGGGAGCGGCGTCGGCGACCTCGGGGCCGCCCCCGTGCGGCCGGCCGAGCTTGTCCCGCAGCTCCAGCACGATGCGCTGGGCGCCCTTGGGGCCGATGCCGGGCACCCGGGTGAGCGCGGCGGTGTCCTCGCCGGCGACCGCGGCGCGCAGTGCGTCGGGGGTGTGCACGGCGAGCATCGCCAGTGCCAGGCGCGGGCCGACCCCGCCGGCGGTCTGGAGGCGCTCGAAGACGTCGCGCTCGTCGTCGTCGGCGAAGCCGAACAGGGTCAGCGACTCCTCCCGGACGACCAGCGAGGTGGCGACCGTGGCGGTGTCGCCGACGCGCAGACCGGCCAGGGTCGCGGGGGTGCACTGGACGGTCATGCCGACGCCGCCCACCTCGATCACGGCGGTGCCGCCGCCTCGGGCGGCCACCCGGCCGCTGAGGAACGCGATCACGCCTCGGTCACCTCTTCCTGGGGTCGGTGGTGGCGGTGGCGCGGGCCCGCCGGGCGAGTTCGACCTTGCGGGCGAACTCCTGCTGCGCCGCCGCCACGCGCGCCTGCGCCCCGCCGCGCCAGATGTGGCAGATGGCCAGTGCGACGGCGTCGGCGGCGTCGGCCGGCTTGGGGGCGGCGTCCAGGTGCAGCAGCCGGGCGACCATGGTCTGCACCTGCGCCTTCTCGGCCCGGCCGCTGCCGGTGACGGCCGCCTTGACCTCGCTGGGGGTGTGCAGGGCCACGGGCAGCCCGCGCCGCGCCGCGCAGGTGATGGCGATGGCGCTGGCCTGCGCGGTGCCCATGACGGTGCTGACGTTGTGCTGGGCGAAGACGCGTTCGACCGCGACGGCTTCGGGGGCGTGGCTGTCGAGCCACCCCTCGATCCCGCGTTCGATGCCCAGGAGGCGCGCGGCGAGGTCGCCGTCGGACGGGGTGCGGACGACGCCGGCGGCGACGAACGCCAGCGGCCGCCCGATCGCGCCGTCGACCACCCCGACTCCGCAGCGGGTCAGGCCGGGGTCGATCCCCAGAACTCGCACGCGTCTCCTCCGTCGCACCGGGTCGCGCCGGGCCTCGAACGCCCGTTCGCAGTCCCCGAGCCTACCGGTGCGCGGGGACGGCGGGGCGGGCGACATGCGCGCCGGCGCCGCGTCGCGCCCTGCTGTCAGGCGCCGCTGTTGCGGCGCATCGCGGCGATGTCGTCGGAGGTGCGGACCAGCGCGATGGCCAGCTCCAGGCCGACGCGGCCCAGCAGCAGCGAGATACCGCCGCCCGCCAGCGCGCCGAGCAGGCCCAGCAGCGCGGACACGGGGGCGACCGTGATCGACGAGAAGGCGTTCACCACGCCGGTGAAGGTGACGACGCCGACGAGGACCAGCCACAGCAGGTACAGGGTCTTGGCGAAGCGCGGGGTGACGAACCGGGTGAAGTTCAGGTCGAACAGCACGCCGAAGAAGCCTTCCCCCTGCGGCTGCGGGGGCGGCGGGGTCGCGGGGCCCGCGCCCTGCGGGACGCCGGGGTAGGGGGCGCCGGGCTGGTAGGGCTGCTGGGACTGCTGGGGCCAGTCCTGCGGGTGCCCGGGCTGCTGGCCGTACTGCTCGTAGGGGTTGTCGCCGGGGGTGGTCATAGCGGGCTGCTCCAAGGGGGACTGAAGGGCGGGGTGCCCGGCCCAGGGCCGCGGACGTCGGTCGTCCGGCCCGGCGATCATCCGGGCGGCGCCGGTCGTCCGGCCCGGATGTGGTCCGGGCGGCGGGGCCGGGGCCGCGGAGGCGGCCGAGGCCACCCTATCGAGCCCGCGTGCGGCCCCGCCTTGGGGAAACGCCTCGGGCCCCGCTGGAAGAGCGGGGCCCGAGGCGAACGTGCGTGGCCGCGGCGGGCGGCCGGTCAGCCGATCTTCTGGAGGACGTCCTCGGGGATGTCGGCGTTGGTGAAGACGTTCTGGACGTCGTCGGAGTCCTCCAGCGCGTCGACGACGCGCAGGACCTTCTTGGCGTCGTCCTCGCCCACCGGCACCTCCATGCTCGGCAGGAAGGAGCTCTCGGCGGACTCGTAGTCGATGCCGGACTCCTGGAGCGCGGAGCGGACGGCGACGAGGTCGGTGGCCTCGCACACCACCTCGAACGCCTCGCCCAGGTCGTTGACGTCCTCGGCGCCGGCGTCGAGGACCGCCAGGGTGACGTCGTCCTCGTTGGTGCCCTCCTTGGGCACGATCACGACGCCCTTGCGGTTGAAGAGGTAGGACACCGATCCGGCGTCGGCCATGGACCCGCCGTTGCGGGTGACGGCCACGCGCACCTCGGAGGCGGCGCGGTTGCGGTTGTCGGTCAGGCACTCGACCAGCAGCGCCACCCCGCCGGGGGCGTAGCCCTCGTACATGATGGTCTGCCAGTCGGCCCCGCCGGCCTCTTCCCCGGACCCGCGCTTGCGCGCGCGCTCGATGTTGTCCAGCGGCACGGAGTTCTTGCGGGCCTTCTGGATGGCGTCGTACAGGGTGGGATTGCCGTCAGGGTCACCACCACCCGTACGCGCCGCGACCTCGACGTTCTTGATCAGCTTGGCGAAGAGCTTGCCGCGCTTGGCGTCGATGACCGCTTTCTTGTGCTTGGTGGTGGCCCACTTGGAGTGGCCGCTCATACCTTTCCTTTCACCATGTCCACGAAGAGTCGGTGGATACGCGCGTCCCCGGTGAGTTCGGGATGGAATGAGGTGGCCAGCAGCCCCCCCTGTCGTACCGCGACGATCCTATCGGCCCGGTCCCCGTCGGTGAGTTGTCCGAGGACGTGCACGCCGGGGCCGACGTCCTCGACCCAGGGGGCGCGGATGAAGACGGCGTCGACATCGGGGCCGTCCACCCCGTCGATGGCGACCCGGCCCTCGAAGGACTCGGTCTGGCGGCCGAACGCGTTGCGGCGCACGGTCATGTCGATCCCGCCGATGGTCTGCTGGTCGGCGGTGCCGTCGATGATGCGGTCGGCCAGCAGGATCATGCCCGCGCAGGTGCCGTAGGCGGGCATGCCCTCGCGGATGTGCTTGCGCAGGGGCTCCATCAGCTCGTAGCGGGCCGCGAGCTTGGACATGGTGGTCGACTCGCCGCCCGGGATGACGAGGCCGTCGACCCCGTCGAGTTCGGCGGCCCGGAGGACGGGCACGGCCGTGACACCGAGCCCGTCGAGGACGCGCAGGTGCTCCGCGGTGTCGCCCTGGAGGGCGAGCACCCCGATGGTGGGTGTGGCGGTCAACGAAGCGAACCTCGATCCGGGATCGTGGGAGCGGACGGGCGCGGGGGCGGACGGGCGCACCGGTGGTGCGGGCCGCTGTGCGGCCCGCACGGCGCGCCGTCCCCGGCCGCCGGCCGTGCCCGGCGCGGCGCCGGGCGGGCGGTTACCAGCCGCGGCCGGCGTAGCGCTGGGAGTCGGAGAGGTCGTCGAGGTTGATCCCGACCATGGCCTCGCCGAGCCCGCGGGACACCTTGGCGATGACCTCGGGGTCGTTGTAGTGCAGGGTCGCCTGGACGATGGCGTCGGCGCGCTTGGCGGGGTCGCCGGACTTGAAGATGCCCGAGCCGACGAAGACGCTCTCGGCGCCCAGCTGTCGCATCAGCGCGGCGTCGGCGGGCGTGGCGACGCCGCCGGCGGAGAACAGCGGCACGGGCAGCTTGCCCAGGCGCGCGACCTCCTTGACAACCTCGTAGGGGGCGCGGAACTCCTTGGCGGCGCCGAACAGCTCGGCCTCGTCCAGGGTGCCCAGGCGCTTGATCTCGGAGCGGATGGACCGCATGTGCCGGGTGGCCTCGACGACGTTGCCGGTGCCGGCCTCGCCCTTGGAGCGGATCATGGCCGCGCCCTCGCCGATGCGGCGCAGCGCCTCGCCGATGTTGGTGGCGCCGCACACGAACGGGACGGTGAAGGCCCACTTGTCGATGTGGTACGCCTCGTCGGCGGGGGTGAGGACCTCGGACTCGTCGATGAAGTCGACGCCGAGGGACTCCAGGACCTGCGCCTCGACGAAGTGCCCGATGCGCACCTTGGCCATGACCGGGATGGAGACGGCCTCGACGATGCCGTCGATCATGTCGGGGTCGGACATGCGCGCCACGCCGCCGTCCTTGCGGATGTCGGCGGGCACCCGCTCCAGCGCCATGACCGCGACGGCTCCGGCGTCCTCGGCGATCTTGGCCTGCTCGGGGGTGACCACGTCCATGATCACGCCGTTCTTGAGCTGTTCTGCCATGCCTCGCTTGACGCGGGTGGTGCCGACCGTGCTCGCGGTCGGGGTGTCAGCGGTGTTGGTCACGGTGGCGGACTCCTAGTTCTGAGCGGACATGAGGGAGCACCTCGATGCGCGGAGGACGTTCGTCGGGGGCGGGGCTGCGGCGCGCGGGCGCCGGTCGCCTCTGCGCACCAATGGTAGAACACGCCCTCGCGCCCTTTTCAGGACATATCGGCGTATGCTGGTGACTCATCCTTACACTGTGTCGCGGCCCGCGGACGCACCCGAGCGGGAGGCCCACGGCCGCTGCCACTTCGGACAACGCCGCGCGGGTGCCGATTCTTCCGGCGCCGCGGCACCGAGGGCGGCCCGTATCTCAATCACTCGGCCGCGGCGGCTCGTCGTCCATCTCGAAGAACTCCGGCAGGGGCGCGCGGCCGGCCAGGCGCAGGGCGCGCACCAGGCGGTCGGCGCGCGCGGCGCGCGTGGCGGCCACGGCGTCGTTGTAGAAGCGCCGGGCCAGGTAGACGCGCTTGGCCGCGGCCTCCGCCTCAGCAGGCAGCTCGCCGTCGCAGTCGCCGCCCGCGGCCGCCAGTCCGGCGCCGAACCCGGGCTGCTCCATGACGGCGCGCAGGGCCCGCGAGACCGTGCTCTCGGCCAGCTCGCGTTCGCCGGCGTCCCGGGCCCGCCTCAGGCGGACCGCGGCATCGGCGAGCAGCACCGCCGAGGCGGGCTCCAGCCCCGGTGCGGCGGCCAGCTCCAGGACCGCCGCGGCGCGCCGGGCCAGAGCGGCGTCGAGCGCGGCGGTCGCGGTCTCCACCCGCACGTGCAGCCGGTCCAGGCGGGAGGCCCGCCACTGAATGTAGCCGCTGACCAGCACGATCAGGACGACGGCGGCGGCCGCGATCCACGCCCATCCGGCCCCTGCCCACGGCGTCACAGCGGCGGCCACGATTCACGGCGGCCGGCGACGGGGGCGGCAGCGGGGCCGGCGGGCAGGACGGTCTCGTAGACGCGCACCACGTCGGCCGCGACGGTGGGCCAGTCGTAGGCGCGCACGGCCGCGCGCGCC
This sequence comes from Nocardiopsis mangrovi, assembly GCF_042653925.1. NCBI lineage: Bacteria > Bacillati > Actinomycetota > Actinomycetes > Streptosporangiales > Nocardiopsidaceae > Nocardiopsis > Nocardiopsis mangrovi. The sequence goes on along the minus strand of NZ_JBHSFQ010000009.1, from coordinate 107,183 downwards.
GCCTGCGAGAGCCTCCGGCGGCGGTCGGGGTCGTCCAGCAGCCGGGCGGCGCCGCGCGCGAGGCCGGCGGGGTCACCGCAGGCGAACAGCTCCCCGGCGGCACCGTTGTCGAGCACCCGGCGGAAGGCGGGGATGTCGCTGGCCAGGATCGCCGCGCCGGCCGACATCGCCTCGGCCAGGACGATGCCGAAGCTCTCCCCGCCCAGATTGGGCGCGCAGAAGACGTCCACCGAGTGGTAGGCGCGCACCTTGTCGGCGTCGTCGACCCGGCCCAGTGCCACGACCCGCTCGCGGATCCCAGCGGGCATCCGGTCGCGCAGGTCGCCGGTCTCCCCTGGGCCGGCGATGAGCAGCCGCAGGCCGGGGCGTTCGGCGGCGAGCCGGGTGAACCCCTCCAGCAGCACGGGCAGGCCCTTGCGGGGTTCGTCCAGCCGGCCCAGGAAGCCGATGGCGCCGCCGTCGCCCGGCCACCCGGGCAGCGGTGCGCCGCGGGTGAAGCGCTGGACCGCGACCCCGTTGGGGATGAGGACGGCGTCGCCGCCCAGGTGTTCGACCAGGGTGGTGCGGGCGGCCTCGGAGACGGCGATGCGCCCGTTGATCCTCTCCAGGGCGGTGCGCAGGGCGGCGGCCGAGACCGCCATCGCGCGCGAGCGGGGGTTGGCGGTGTGGAAGGTGGCGACGATGGGCCCCTCGGCCACCCAGCAGGCGAGCAGCGACAGGCTGGGCGCGGCCGGCTCGTGGACGTGCAGCAGGTCGAAGCCGCCCTCGCGGATCCAGCGGCGCACGCGCGCGGCGGCCCGGAAGCCGAACGCCAGCCGGGCCACCGACCCGTTGTAGGGCACGGGTACCGCGCGCCCCGCGGGGACGATGTGCGCCGGCAGCTCGGTCTCGGTGTCGCAGGGGGTCAGCACCGACACCTCGTGGCCGAGGTCCAGCAGGGCCTCGGCGAGGTCGCCGACGTGCTGCTGCACGCCGCCGGGGACATCCCAGGTGTAGGGGCAGACCAGGCCGATGCGCATCGTCACCGGCTGCGCCGGGCGTCCGGCACCGGAGCGGGCGCCGGCGAGGGTCCGGGGGCGGGGGCGGCGCGCGGGTCGAGGTCGGCGGTGAACACGCGCTGGAGCATGTGCCAGTCCTCGGGGTGCTCGGCGATGGCTCCCTCGAACACCGCCGCCAGCTCCTGGGTCATCTCCCGTACCCGCGCGGCGCGGTCCCCCGCGGCCGGCGGCGGGATCTCCTCGTGCACCCGGATGCACCAGCGGTCGCCCTCGTACCACAGCGACACCGGCATCAGGGCGGCGCCGGTGCCCAGCGCGAGCGCCGCGGGGCCGGCCGGGAGCCGCGCGGGCTCCCCGAAGAAGTCGACCTCCACCCCGTGGTCGGTGAGGTCGCGGTCGGCGAGCAGGCACACGAGCCGCCCCTCGCGCAGCCGCCGGGCCAGCCGCCCGGCGGTCCCGGCGCCGTCGCCGGTCAGCGGCAGCACCTCCATGCCCAGTCCTTCGCGGAAGGCGGTGAAGCGGGTGTAGACGCTCTCGGGGCGGAGGCGCTCGGCGACGGTGGTCAGCGGGGTGCCGCGCAGCGCGATCCAGGCGCCGGCGTGGTCCCAATTGCCCATGTGCGGCAGCGCGGCGACGACCCCGCGGCCGGCGCGGATGTGGCCTTCGAGCACGTCGATGCCCGTCGCGTCGGTGCGGCCGAGGACGGTCTCGCGCGGGGTGTGGGCCAGGCGGAACATCTCGTGGAAGTAGCGGAGGTAGGAGCGCATCCCGGCGCGGGAGAGCGCGCGCAGCTGCGCCTGGGTCGCGCCGGGCCCCGCGACGCGGCGCAGGTTGGCCTCCAGTTGCCGGAGCCCGTCGGTGCGCGAGCGCCAGGCGCGGTCGGCGATGCGGTCGAAGGCGCGCCGCCCGGCGCGTTCGGGGACCGTGCCGAGGACCCGCCAGGCCAGCGCGTAGAGCGCGTCCGCTGATCGTCCGCCCACTCCGATGTCGGTGCCCGCGCCGTCCGCCCCGCGTGCGCTCACTGCTCCTCCGGACCGCCGACGCGGCTGCTCGGATCGGTCAGCCGCGCCCGCGTCTCCACGAGCCGCTGGGCGATGGTCAGCGCACACAGCAGGGCGAGGATCCACAGCCCGCCCGTGAGGACGTAGGGCACGTCCAGCCCGCCCAGGCCGACCGAGACCAGGGTGATCAGCAGCCGCTCGGAGCGCTCGGCGATCCCGACGTCGCAGTTGACGCCCAGTCCTTCGGCACGGGCCTTGATGTAGGAGACCCCGAACCCGCCGACGAGGCAGAACAGGACGACTCCGGCCAGGATCGGGTCGTCTCCGCCGGTGACGAACCACAGCAGCAGGCCGCTGAAGACGGCCGCGTCGGAGAGCCGGTCCAGGGTGGAGTCCAGGAACGCCCCCCAGTCGCTGGCGGAGTCCGAGGCCCGGGCAACGGCGCCGTCGAGCATGTCGAACAGGACGAAGAAGGTGATGATGGCGGAGCCGACGTAGAGGTCACCCCGCGGGTAGAAGTACAGCGCGCTGACGACCACGCCGAGGGTGCCGGTGAGCGTGACCATGGTGGGGGTGATGCCGGCGCGGGCGAGCAGTCGGCCGATGGGCAGCGTCACCCGGGAGATCAGGGGGCGAAGGTTACTCAGCATGATTTCTTCAGATGGTAGGGCGGGCGGCGCGCGGAGGCGGTGCGGCACTCCGCCGCGGGAGCGGCGGAGGAGGATTTCACGTGGGTCCACCGACCCGGCAGGCGGGGGTCCCGCCCGGCATGCGGTGCCGGTGGCGCGCCACCCACCGGTAGACGGCGGCGCCCACGGCGCGGCCGGGGGCGCGGCGCAGCGCCCAGCCCGCGGGCGCCCACGCGGGGCTCTCCAGGAGCAGCACGGCGATCGCGTCGACGCCGCCCCAGACGCGGCGGCCATCGGGGTGCAGCAGGAGCACCTCGCGCTGGGCGCGGTCGCGCTCGGCCGGGGCGAGGTCGCTGAACTGCCAGGGCACCGTGGCGATCCCGGGTGCGACGTGCCGTTGCAGGAACTCCACGCTGCTGCTGCAGAAGGCGCAGTCGCCGTCGAAGACGAGGACGGGGCCGCGGCCCTCGGTGGTGGTCATGCGTTCTCCGTTCGCATCCGTCGGGCCGGCTCAGGGTTCCGGCCAGGACGCGGCGAGCGCCTCACGGGTCTGGCGGAGCAGTTCGGGAAGGACCTTGGTCCGTCCGATGACGGGCATGAAGTTGGTATCGCCGCCCCAGCGGGGCACGATGTGCTGGTGCAGGTGGGCGGCGATCCCGGCGCCCGCGGGCGCGCCCAGGTTCATGCCGACGTTGAACCCCTGGGGTGCCGACGCACGGCGCAGCGCGGTGATCCCGGCCTGGGTGAGCGCGGCCACCTCGGCGGTCTCGGCGTCGTCGAGCTCGGTGTAGTCGGCGACGTGCCGGTAGGGGCACACGAGCAGGTGGCCGCTGTTGTAGGGGTAGAGGTTGAGGACCGCGAAGGCGGCTTTTCCGCGTGCCACGACCAGGCCGTCGGCGTCGTCGAGCCGGGGCGCGCGGCAGAAGGGGCAGCCGTCGCCGGGGCCGGCCCCCGCGGGCTTGTTCTCGCCTTTGATGTAGGCCATGCGGTGCGGGGTCCACAGGCGTTCGTAGCCGTCGGGATCGGCACCGGGGGCCGGGAGGTCACCGCCGGCGCCGGGCGCGTGGTCGTGCTCGTCTCGGTCCGTCATGCCAGCCCCTTCCGACTCCGCGGTCCCAGCATAGAAGTCCGCGCCGCCCCGGGTGACACCAGCCGACACCGACGGCGAGCCACGAGCGGGCGGAGGCGGCCTCTCCGGCCGAAGGCCCCCACGCCGGGCCGTCGGAGCCGGGCGAGGGGGCGGACGTGATCGGCGACGCCCGTGGTCAGGAGGCGGCGGCCCCGGAGTCCTCCGTCCCTTCGGCGCGGTCGGAGTAGCGGCTGCTGAGCTGGACCGGCGGGGACTTCTTGCTGCGGCGCCGGAGCAGGTTGAGGACCTCGACGAACAGGGAGAAGCCCATGGCGGTGTAGATGTAGCCCTTGGGGACGTGGAAGCCGAGGCCGTCGGCCACCAGCGTCATGCCGATGAGGAGCAGGAACGCCAGCGCCAGCATCTTGACGGTGGGGTGGGCGTTGACGAAGTTGCTGAGCGGGGTGGCGGACACGAGCATGACGATGACCGCGATCACCACGGCCGCGACCATGACCCAGATGCCGCCGGGCTGGTCGCCGATCATGCCGACGGCGGTGATCACCGAGTCGAGCGAGAACACCACGTCGAGCGCCACGATCTGCACGACGACGGCGCCGAAGGCGGCCCGCACCTTGGACCCGGCGTGGTCTTCCTCGCCTTCGAGGCTCTCGTGGATCTCGTAGGTGGCCTTGGCGATGAGGAAGAGGCCGCCTACCAGCAGGATGAGCGACTGGCCGCTGAAGTCCTGGCCGAAGACGGTGAACAGGGGCGTGGTCAGCCGCATGATCCAGGTGATGCAGGCGAGCAGCAGCAGCCGGCTGACGAGCGCGAGCGCGATGCCGAGCTTGCGGGCCCGTTCTCGCTGGTGCTCGGGGAGTTTCGCCGCGAGGATCGAGATGAAGACGAGGTTGTCGATTCCGAGCACGATCTCCAGAACGGTGAGCGTGAGGAATCCGACGATGAGGTCCGTGGCCATGGGGGTGCGTACTCCGGGGTGGGTTCGGGGCGCGAGCCCTGGAATCTAGAGATACCTGCGTAAGCCAGGTGTAAAGATCGCGCACCGGGCCCGGGGCGGGGGTGTGCGCCCGGCGGGCGCGGGACCGCCCCGGGGCTGGGGCGTCACCGGTGCCCGGCACCTGTGCCGGTAGGACGCTCGCGGGGCGGTCCGGGTTCCCGCCTCCGCCGCGCCGGTGCGCCTCGGCGCGGCGGGGGCGGCCCCGGGCGCGTCAGCCGGTGCCCAGGCCCAGCAGGGTGCGCAGGTGGCGCGGAGCCGGCGAGCCGTGGGCCAGCAGCGCGTCGTGGATCTCGCCGCGCGGGGCCCCGGGCCGCGCCTCGGCGAGGTCGCGGGCGAGGTCGGCGACCTCGCGGTAGCCGACGTAGTAGGTGGACAGCTGGGCGCTGGTGAGCTGGGCGCGCCGCCATTTGCCCGCGGCCTCGCCCTCTTCCTGGTGGCCGCGTTCGATGAGCAGCTCCATGGCCTCGGCCTCGGTCATCCCGCGGGCGTGCGTGCGCACGTCGAGGATGGCGTTGATGATCATCCGCAGCCGCATCTTGAGCTGCACGAGGCGCAGCCGGAGGTCGTCGTCCCCGCCGGCGGCCGACCAGCCCAGGCCGGCCAGGACCTCCTCGGTGTAGACGGCCCAGCCCTCGATGAAGGTGCCGCTCCACAGTGCCTGGCGGATGCGGGTGCCGCCCTCGTAGCCGGCGGCGTGGGCGAGCTGGAGCGCGTGGCCGGGGATCCCCTCGTGGGCCATGAGGTTGCGCAGCATGACCATGTTGTACTCGCGGTAGAAGGAGGCGCGGCGCTCCTCGGACCAGTCGTCGGGCGGCGGGGCCACGGCGATGAGGGTGGGCTCGCCCGCGGCCGGGGCGAGGGGGCCCGGCGGGTCGCAGTAGGCCACGGCCACGCCGCGGCGCGCCTCGGGCATGTCGATGATGCGGACCGGGTGGTCGGGGACGGTCACGAAGCCCAGGTCGCGCATCCGGTCGAGGAGGTGGTCGAACGCCTCCTGGCAGGCGGGGCGGATGGTGTCGGCGGTGGAGGCGTGGTCGGCGGAGAGCCGGTCCAGCACCTCGCGCACCTGGCCGGGGAAGCGGGGGCGGCCGTCGTAGGCGGCGGCGACCTCGGCGATCTCCTCCTCGGTGGCCAGGAGGTCGCTCTCGGCCCGGGTCAGCAGCGCGTCCTCGGTCAGCTCGGAGTCGAGCGTGTACCAGAGCTGGGCGGCGTAGAAGCGCCCGCCCAGGCGGGGGTCGGCGGTGGCGCGCTCCGCCTCCGACTCCAGCCAGCCGGCGAAGTCGCGCACCGCGCCGACTGCCGCGTCGCGCGCGGTCTCCACCTCGCCGCGCAGGGCGGCCGCCTGCTCCAGCAGGGTGTCGACCCCGTCGCCGAGCATCGCGGCCGTGCCGCGCGCCTGGGCGACGGCGGTCTCGACGTGCACCCGCGGCATGCCGGGGCCGCCGCCCAGGCGCTCGCGCGCGGTGGCGAGGTGGCCGGGCACGGCGCGGCAGCGCGCCGCGAGCGCGCGCAGCCGGTCCTCAAGGGGGAGGGTGCCGCGTTCGATGAGCGCGTAGAGGGCGTCGCCCGGCAGGTGGACGAGCGGGTCCCACGTCTGGGGGCGCAGTTCGGTGAGGCGCCACAGGTCGGCGGAGACGCGGTTGCGCAGCATCTCCAGGTCGACCCGGTCGGCGGCGGGCAGCAGGAGGTCGTCGATCTCGTCGAGGGCCCCGAGGGCGTCGGTGAGCATGGCCGCCCGCCGCGCGTCGCCCTCAGCGGAATGGTCGGAGAGGCGGTCGGCGAACCGCTGGTCGCCGAGTTCGCTCGCCCACTCGGGTGCGGCCTCCAGCAGAGCGTCGAGGATGCGGGTCCCGGCGTCCTGGAACCGGTCGGTCATTGCGTTGGCGCCCGGGTCGGACCCGCCGTCGGGTCCGCCCTGCGGTGGATTCGCAGTCATCGCCTGACATCTTGCCCTGTCACGCCGTGACGCGCACTCCCCCCGGCCGCTGGTCTGTGCGGCGGCCGTATGGTAATCAGGCTCCGAGCCGGATCCCGCATCCCCAGCCCGTCCAGGAGCCGCCGTGCGCGTGACGCGAATCGTCGATCTGAGCCGCCCCGTGGGGCCCGGCACCCAGTCCTACCCCGGCGACCGGACTCCGGCGCTCGAACCGTCGGCGCGGCTGGCCGAGGACGGGTACAACTCCTCCGAGCTGCACATGAGCACGCACAACGGGACACACGCCGACGCCCCGTTCCACTTCCTCGCCGACGGCGCCCGGCTGAGCGACCTGCCGCTGGAGCTGTTCACCGGCCCGGCCGTGGTGGCCGACGTCCGCGGCCGCGGCGACCGCTCCCCCATCACCGCGGCCGACCTTGAGCCCTGGCGGCCGAGCTTCGCGCGGGGGACCGTGGTGCTGCTGCACACCGGGTGGTCGGCGCATTACGGGACGGACCGCTACTTCGACCACCCCTACCTCGCCGGCGACGCCGCGCGGATGCTGGTGGCCGCCGGTGTGCGCACGATCGGTATCGACGCCCCCAGCCCTGACGAAACGCCCTTCGCGGGGCACCCCGGCAGCGGGTGGGACGCCCACCTCGCCGTGCTCGGCGCGAATGGCACGATCATCGAGAACCTGTGCGGTCTGGAGCTGCTGGACTTCCCCGACCCGTGGTTCTCGGCGTTCCCTCTGCGGTTGGACAGCGGCGACGGCGCCCCGGTGCGGGCGGTCGCGATGCGCTGGTCGGCCGGCGGCTAGCGCCCGCCTGCGGGCAGCGCAGGTCGTGCCCCGGTTCAGCGGCGCACGGCCGCGGTCTCCGGAGGCACGACCTAGCGCCAGGTGCTCTGGCTCCCGGTGGAGGTCGGCTGGCCGGCCGCGCCTCCGGGGTCGCCCACCGTGATGGCGTGCTCCACCAGCGTGATCAGGGTCGACTTGGTGGAGGCCCGGTCGCGGGCGTCGACCTGCACGATGGGGATCTCAGGGCTGAGCGTGAGGGCGTCGCGCACCTCGGCCGCGGCGTGCGGGTAGTACCCGTCGAACCCGTTGATCGCGACGACGAAGGGCAGCCGTGCCTCTTCGAAGTAGTCGATCGCGGGGAAGCAGTCGGCGAGGCGGCGGGTGTCGACCAGGACGACGGCCCCGATGGCGCCCTTGACGAGGTCGTCCCACATGAACCAGAAGCGGTGCTGGCCGGGCGTGCCGAACAGGTACAGGATGAGGTCGGAGTCCAGGGACACCCGGCCGAAGTCCATCGCCACCGTGGTGGTCTGCTTGTCCGGCGTCTTGGCGAGGTCGTCGACCCCGACACTCGCGCTGGTCATGACCGCTTCGGTCGTGAGGGGCACGATCTCGGAAACGGAGCCCACGAAGGTCGTTTTACCGACACCGAAGCCTCCGGCGACGACGATCTTGACCGACGTCATCGCACTCGCCACAGCACCGCCTTCGTCGGCCGCGCTAGAGCTTGCGAAGTCCACTGAGCACCCTTTCAAGAAGGTTGGCATTGGGCCGGCTCTCGGTGTTGAGCGAGGACCTGATCTGGATCAGGCCCTGCTCCGACATGTCCGCCACGAGCACTCTCGCGACGCCGAGCGGGATCCGCAGCAGCGCGGAGACCTCGGCGACGGAGCGCCATTCGCGACACAGGTCGCTGATGGCCTGGCACTCCGGGGTGAGGTTTCCGGTCTCGCCGCGTGCGGTCGTCGTCGAGGAGATCAGCGCCTCCAGCGGGAGCTGGGACTTCGGCTTGGTCCGGCCCCGTGTGACAGCGTAGGGCCGGACCAGCGAGCTGGGGGCGTTGTTGGCCGCCGGCCTGGGTTGTTGGTCGACTGGTTGCTGGGTGGGTCGTTGAACGTCCGCGCCGCCCGAACCGTCAGCGAGGACCCTGGGGGCCCCCGGAGGCTGAGCGAACCACGACGCGTTCCCGGCATCTCTGCTGTGAGGTGCCACCACTTCCTCCTGTGGGGTGGGGGTCAGTGGATTCCCGAGGTGCGCGCCGCCGGAGTCAGCGCCCTCCCGGCCCGCTCGACGAGCAGGGTCATCTCATACGCGACGAGTCCCAGGTCGCATTCCGCGGCGGCGAGGACGGCCAGGCAGGAGCCGTCGCCGATGGACATGATGAGCAGTAGCCCACGTTCCATCTCGACGACGGTCTGCGCGACCGCTCCGCCCTCGAAGACGCGCGACGCGCCCTGGGTGAGGCTGGACAGACCCGAGGCGATGGCCGCCAACTGGTCGGCCCGGTCGGCTGGGAAACCGGCGGAGGCCGCCAGCGGCAGGCCGTCCGACGAAACGACGATCGCGTGCGCGACATCCGGTACGCGATTCGCGAAGTCAGTGATCAGCCAGTTGAGCTCATTCACCGGTTGATTCATCTGCGCTCCTGTCCATCCCAGCTTTCGCGTCGGCCGCCCACGCAGGGGGCCGCCAGCCGAGTGTTCTTCTGTAGTGACCTTATGGGGTTGAATGTCGCGAGAAGTGCAGATGATGCTAATTCATGCCTCATCCGTGATCTCCGGCTGCCCCCGCGGCACGGCCCTCGGGCCGCGCCGCGGGGTGCCGGGCCGTGCCCGGACGTACCCGCGCTGAACACTAGTTCTCCTCGGAGGGCTGATCGCCGGTTCGGTTGCGCCCTTCGCGGATCCCCTTCTGGAAGCCCGAGAAGCGATTACGCACGCGATCCGCGGAACGCGCCGGAATCTGCTTGACGTTCTCCGGCTGGGGAGCCGTACCGGGGACAAGGTTTGCCTTAGGAACGCGTTTTGGCAACCCCGAACTCGTCAGGCCGCCGGCGATGGGCTCCGAGGCGCTGCGCGCGGCCTTCCAGCCGCGGTCGGCGTCGGAGTGCCACTCGTCCTCGGTCCTCGGCTGCTCGGGAGCGCTGCTCGGGCGCAGCGGCACCTGCTCCGCACCCGCCGCGGGCGGAGCCGCGGGCGGAGCCGCGGGCGGAGCCGGAGGTGTGGGTGCGGGGCGCGAGTGCGGGCGGGGCCTGCGGTAGACGCCCGCTGTGCGGTCGCGGGCGCCCCCCATTCCGGCCGGCGGGGTGGCGGTGTCGGCCGCGGCGTCCGGGGCGGACGCGGCGCCCGTGGCCGCCGCGGTCCGGCCGCCCGGGCCGCCGCCGTTGGCACCGGCGCCGTTGACGCGCGGGATCGGACCGGTCTCGGGCTCGGAGACGGGCCCGCCGGTGCGCCGGCGGAACCAGTTGGACTCGATGGCGTCGAAGATCGGCAGCGCCTCGGCGGCGTGCTCGGGGGAGGGCGGCACGACCGTGTCGCGGCCCGCCGCGCCCCCGCCGTAGCGCCGGGACAGGTAGGCGGTGGATCCGTAGCCCTCGCGGGCCTCGGGGTCGCCCGGCCGGGGGCCGGAGCGGTCCGCGGCCGACCGGTCGCGTGCCGCCGCCCAGACGCCGCCCGCGGACTCCGGCTCGGCGTGCCAGGAGCGTGTCTCCTCGGCCGGGAGGCGCTCCGCCGGCCGCTCCCCCGCACCGGGCGGGTCCAGGGCGTCGCGTCCGCGCGAGGCGGGGCCGGCGCCGTAGGAGGAGTAGGGCTGCACGGGCTCCACGGGCTCGACCCGGGGCTCCTGGGCGCGGGTCCGCTCGGGGAGCGGGGGCTCGCTGCGCAGGGGCTCGGGTGCGGGCGGGGGTTCCGGGGCCGGGGGCGCGGAGGGCGCGTTCCAGCCGGTGCGCCACAGGTCCTCGCCGCTGGGCGGGTGCTCCTCGCGGCGGCCGCCGCCCGCGGGCCCGGAGTCGTCGCCGGGCCGCGGGGCGACGCCGGGGCTGCGCTTGGGCAGGTCGCCGGCGCCGTTGCCGCGCGACGTCGACCACATGTCGTCGGGCTCCGGCGGCGCGGGGCTGGCGGCGAAGGCCGCGGCGGCGTCGGCGTAGGTGTCGGGGGTTCCGGGGGCCGAGCCCGGCGAGAGCGGCGCGGGCTGCTCCACCGGGGTGATCAGCAGGTCGGGCGGGAAGACCGCGGCCGCGATGATGCCGCCGTTGTGGGCCTCCGACAGCCGCACCTGGATGCCGTGGCGGGCGGCCAGGCGGCTGACCACGAACAGGCCCATGCGCCGGGAGACGCCGACGTCGATGACGGGCGGCTCGGCCAGGCGGGTGTTGGTCGAGACGATCTCATCGGGGGCCATGCCGATGCCGCTGTCTGTGACCTCGACCAGGACGCCGCCGCCGTCGAGGACCTGGGCGGTCACCGAGACCTGGGTGTCCTGCGAGGAGAAGGAGGTGGCGTTCTCGACCAGCTCGGCGACCAGGTGGATGACGTCGTTGACCGGCCGGCCCAGCACCGAGATGTGGGAGGGGGCGCGGACGTTGACGCGGTCGTACTGCTCGACCTCGGAGATGGCGCCGCGCAGCACGTCGACCAGCGGGACGGGCTGCGCCCACTTGCGGGTGTTGTCCTGGCCCGAGAGAACGAGGAGGTTCTCGTTGTTGCGGCGCATGCGGGTGGCCAGGTGGTCGAGCGAGAAGAGGTCGGACAGCCGGTCGGAGTCCTGCTCGCTCTGCTCCAGGCCGTCGATCAGCCGGAGCTGGCGCTCGACCAGGGTCTGGCTGCGGCGGGAGAGGTTGACGAACATCGCGTTGACGTTGCTGCGGAGGGCGGCTTCGTCGGAGGCCAGGCGCAGCGCCACCCGGTGGACTTCGTCGAAGGAGCGCGCGACCTCGCCGATCTCGTCGTGCGAGGACACGGCGATGGGCTTGACCTCGACCTCGTCCGGGGCCGTGTTCAGCTCCTGCATCCGGCTGATGGCGCCGGGCAGGTCCTCCTCGGCGATCCGCAGGGCGCCCTCGCGCAGCGCCCGCAGCGGGCGGACCAGCGACCGCACCACCAGGGAGGTGATGATGCCGACCGCGATGATCACGGAGATGACGATCAGGGAGTCCAGCAGCGACCGCATCAGCGCGGCCCCCTGGAGGTCGGACGCCTGGCCCCGCACGGAGCCGGCCAGGGAGTCCTCGACCTCTTCCATGCGCTCCAGCGAGGTGGTGGCCACCCCCAGGTAGGACTGCGCGTTGTCGTCGTCGCTGATCCCGGTGAGCCGCTGGTCGGTCTCGGCGCGCATCATGACCCGCAGCCGGGTGGTGGCCATCTGGCTCACCTCGACGCCGGTGAACGTGGTGTCGAAGACCTGGCGCTGTTCGGGGGTGGCGCTGTTGCTGAAGTTCTGGATCTCGTTGTCATAGCGCGCGCGGGCGCCGTCGACGGCTTCCTGCACACCGCCCGACATCGTGCCGCGCACCAGGGAGTGCAGCATCAGCGCGGCCTCGTAGGACAGCTGCTCGCGCGCCCGGCCCAGAGCGGTCGTGGTGCGGACGCTCTCGCGGAGCTCGGTGTCCTCGGTGGACTCCGCGATGGTCTGGCTGAAGTCGCTCATCGAGGTGATGACCTGCCGGTACTTCGCGACGGTCGGCAGGACGGTGACGCGGGTGCTCTGGACCTCGTCGCGGATGGAGTCGAGCCCCTCGATGGCGGTCACCATGGACGACAGCCGGTCCGAGGCGAGCTCGGTGCCGGGGTCGCCCAGGGCGAGCACCGCCTGGTCGACCCTCTGCTGGGCCTGGAGGCTCAGCTCGACCTCGTCCTCCAGCGCGCCCCGGAGCCCGTCCGAGCGGAGCGCGTAGTTCGGGTTGTCGGCGATGTAGGCCGCGCTGGCGAGCCGCTCGCGGCCGAGCTGGTTGGCCAGCTCCACGACCGCCTCGTGGAGGGCCGCCGTGTTCTCGATGCGCTCGTGGGTGAGCGTGTTGACGACGCCTTCATAGACCCTCAGCCCGGCCAGGGCCAGGGCCACGACCGTCGGGATGACGATGAGAGCGACGAGACGGGAGCGCACGCGCCAGTCGCGCGGCGCCCACCAGCGCACTTTGCGCGTAGAGGTTCCGGATCGCCCGGCAGGCGGCTCCTCATGACGGGAGTCTGCACCATCTTCTGTCGCTCGTGTCGACACGGACCCTCGCAACCTTTCGTGTCACCGCCTCGGGTGATGGACGTTGGCCCCCCATGAGTTGCCGCAGGCTGCCAGGCGGATCCGTGGTGACTCCGGGGCCGGCCGTTCGGCGTGGCCGTGCACGGCGATCGGCGACGGATGGGGTGGGGATCGTCCGCGCCGGGCGCGCCTCAAGAGGGGGAGAGGCGTCGAGCACCATAAACCATGAATGGTGCACGTGAGGTGGATAGCGTACCAATTAGCACAGAGGTATCCGAGACTCCGACGGCACTCAATCCGGAAGATCTTCGCAACCCAGGCTCCCGTAACCGCACGTTTCCGCCCATGACGCGTTGATCAGGGCAGGAACGGGGCCTCCTCACTCTCCTCACCCATCACATTGATAACTTTTTGAACACACCGGTGACGAAAGGTGATGTCACGACAACGCTGTGTCAACGTGACACGTAGCGACGGACGTGGCGTAAGGGCACGAGGGGGACACCGGTGATAGGCAGCCGAGGCGGTGCGGTCCGGCCGGGCCCCGGCACGGCCGCGCTCCGCGCCGCCCTCGCCGCCGTCCTCCTGGCCGGGCTGGTCGCCGCCGGCCGGCCGGACACCCCCGCCGATCCGCCCGGCGCCGACGACATCGAACGCGCCCGCGCCGCCGAACAGGAGCGCGCCGACACCGTGGGCGAGCTGACCGCCCGGCTGGCCGGCGTCCGGGCCGAGCTCGACGGCCTGCACGCGGAGGCCGACCGCGCGATCCTCGCCTACGGCGACGCCGTCGAGCGCCGCGACGACGCCGAGCGGCGCGCGCGCTCGGCCCGGCGCGCCGCCGATGGCGCCGCCACGGCCGGCGACGGTGCCCGCCGCGATGCCGTCGCCTACGCCGTCGCCGCCTACACGGGGGCCGACCTCTCCCCCGCCGTCGCCTGGACCGCGGCCCGCGGCCCCCAGGAGGTCGTCGACCGCGCTTCTTATCTCCGGCTGCTCAGCGGCCACCGCGGCCAGGTCCTCGACCGCGCCGATGCCGCCGGCACCGCCACCGGGACCCTGGCGCGGCGCGCGGCGGAATCCGCCGCGGCGAGCCGCGCCGCGGCCGGCGACGCCGAAGCCGCCAAGCACAAGGCCCTGGACGCCGTTGCCGAGCAGGAGGGGGCGGTCGCGGACATCCTCGCCGAGCAGACCGAACTGGAACTCGCCCTCGCGGCGGCGCACGACCGCACCGACTCCTTGGAGCGCCGGCGCGAGCAGGCCCTCGACCGGGCCGCGGCCGCGGCCCGCGACGACGACCGCGATGAAAGCCGCGGCGAGGACCCGCCGCCCCCCGCCACGGCGACGGCCGTCGGCCGGGCGCCCGGCTGCACATCGGTGCGCACCGCGGGCTACGCCAACGGGCGCATCCCCGATTCGGCGCTGTGCCCGCTGCCGCAGACCGGCGAGCGGCTCCGCGCCGACGCCGCAGCGGCGTTCATCGAACTGGACGGCGCCTTCCGCTCACGCTTCGGCCGCCCGATGTGCGTGGCCGACTCCTACCGGCCGCTGCACGAGCAGGTGCGGCTGTTCCGCGAGATGGCGGCCGGGATGGCCGCGAGTCCCGGCACCAGCACGCACGGCCTGGGCATCGCCGTGGACCTGTGCGGCGGCGTGAACGTCCACGGCTCAGCGGAGTACGTGTGGATGATGGCCCACGGGCCGCGCCACGACTGGCACAACCCCGCCTGGGCCCAGAACGGGTTCGAGCCCTGGCACTGGGAGTACACCGGCTGACCCGGGCGGCCGGCGGTGCGCCCGCGGAGGCGCCGCGCCCGGCGGCGGGCCCCCTACACCCCGGAGCCCACCCGGATCTCGAAGTCGCCCAGGGCGCCGCCGTCGACGAACAGCTCCTCGCCCGGCTCCAGGAGGCGGGTCTCGGCCGGCAGGTACGCCGCCATGCCGCCGTGCCCGGCCGGCACCCAGCCCAGGCCGCCGCCGATCTCGGCGCGGGCCAGCTCGGTGTCGTCCACCGAGGCGGCCACGCTCAGGTCCGAGCCGTCGAACTCGTCACCGGTGACGACCGCCGGGCCCAGGGTGAGCGACACCGGCACCCGCCCGGGGGTACGCCACAGGCAGGCGGGGGCGTAGCCCACGTGGCGGCCCCCGGCGCCGAAGAGCGCGACCGCGCCCACCGCGGCCGACACCGCCTCGGCACCGGGCGGCAGGCCGGCCCCGTCGTCGGTGCCGCGGACCAGGGCGGGGTCGAGGGTCGTCCAGCCCCCGCCGGTGAAGGCGGGGACCGGCGCGGCGGGGCGCACCGGGGCGCACAGCCGGGTCTCGAACTCCACGATGATCTCCACCGGAGCGGCCAGCGCGCGCTGGAAGGCGTCGCCGAGCGCATCGCCGTTCCCGGCCAGCAGCTCGGGGAGGCTCTGCCCGCCCGGGTAGCCGAACACGCAGCCGTCGTCGATGACCCCTGCCCGCTCGCCGCCCCCGCTCGGCGACAGATAGGTGACCCAGCGCATGACGCATCCCCTCCCCCGGCCGGCTGTATCCGGCCGTCCGGCCGCCACCGCCCTAGTGCACGGTATCCCGGGCCGGGAGCCTATGAGGACGGCGCCCGTTGCGGTGCGGGCGGCGCTCGGGGACCGCGCGGACCGATCCCGGGGTGTGCCCGCGCGGGCGGCCCGGAACGTGGGAGCGTTGCCCCATGCACTACCACGGATATGAGTGGCGCGGATCGGACGAGGAGCGCGCCCGGCACCGGGCGGCGGGCCATATCGACAGCCCCGGCTTCCGGTCGTCGGAGGTCCCGCCGATCAAGATCTGCTGGTGGCTGCGGCGCCCGGCGCACGCGGTCCAGGGGACGTGGGACGCGGCCGCCGACGCCGTCGGCTGGATGGCGGAGCGATACGCCGGGATCGAGGCCGCGCTGGAGGATCCCGCTCCGTTCTGGGCCGCGACCGCGGGCCGCCACGGCGCCGCGGAGCGCGATCTGTCGGCCGGCCGCGACGTGTCGTGGGGCTACCGGCTGCGCGACGGCGGGCGGGCCTTCATCGTGGCCGTGTGCTGCTCCCCCAACGGCTGGGAGGACCTGCGCTGCCCCCTGGCGACCGACGCGGGCTGACCGCGGGCTGGCCGCGGCCCGCCGCCGCGAGCGGCCGCTCAGCCGGCGGCGACGTGGTGGTGCGCCTTCCCCGTCCCGGTGCACATCCGGCACTCCTCCTCGACGCGCTTCCAGGAGATCATGCCGTCGCCGTCCTGGACGGGCATCTCCGGCCGCCAGCGGCCCGATCCCGAGCAGTAATGGCACGCCAGGTCGTCCCGGCTGCACCACGGGCAGTCGGTGAGCGCACAGCACTCGCGTGGTCGCGTGTCCATCGGTCCCCTCCAGGAGCGGGGGACGGCGCCCGGGCGGCGGCCCCTCACCATCGCACCGCGAAAGCGTGCACAGCGTCGCACAGTCGGTCACCGGGCGTCCAGGGTTCGCCGCCGGTCCCGGGGCCCGCGTCACGCCGTCTCGCGCACCACCAGGTGGGGGTCGAGGATGAGCCGGTGGGAGGCGCTGGCGCCGGGGATGACGCTGTCGGCCAGCAGCCGCGCCATCTCCCCGCCCATGCGGGTGGTGGGCTGGTGCACGGTGGTCAGAGGGGGGTCGTTGTGCAGGGCGAAGCTGGAGTCGTCGTAGCCGATGACCGCCACGTCCTCGGGGACGCGGCGGCCCGATGCGCGCAGCACCCGCATGGCCCCCAGCGCCATGGGGTCGGAAGCGGCGAAGACGCCGTCGAGGCCGGGCGTCGTCTCCAGCAGCCGGCGCATGGCCGCCTCGCCGCTCTCGAAACTGAAGTCGCCGAAGGCGGTCAGCTCCCCGGGGGCGGGGCGGCCGGCGTCGGCCAGTGCCGACCGGTAGCCGACCAGCCGGTCCTCCCCCGCGCCCATGTCCTGCGGCCCGGCGACGGTGGCGATGCGCTCGCGCCCGGTCCGGATCAGCCGCTCGGTGGCCATCCGCGCGCCGCCGACGTTGTCGATGTCGACGTAGTGGATGGGGTGGCGGGTCTGCCACTGCGGCCGGCCGCCGATGACGAGGGGCACCCCCGCCTCGGCCAGCCGGTCGGGCAGCGGGTCGTGGCGGTGCAGCGACACCAGCAGCACGCCGTCGACGTGGTGGCCGGTGAGGTAGTCGCCCAGCCGGTCGTGTTCGTCCGCGGAGCGCGCGGTGGTGAGCATGAGTTGAAGCTCACGCTCGTTGAGCACCGCGCTGACCCCGCGGACCACGTCGGCGAAGAAGGGCTGGGCGAACAGCCGCTCGTCGGGCTCGGAGACGACGAGGGCGACGGTGTCGGTGCGCCGGGTGACCAGGGTCCGGGCGGCGTGGTTGGGCACATAGCCCAGCTCGGCGATCGCGGCGCGCACCGCCTCGCGCGTCGCCGGGCTGACCTGGTCGGACCCGTTGATGACGCGTGAGACGGTGCCGCGCCCGACCCCCGCGCGCGCGGCCACCATCTCCAGCGTCGGCCGTCGGCCACCGTTCATGACGCACCCTCCGAGTCCCCCGTGCCGCGTCGGGCGCGGTCCCCTCGCGCGCCCCCTTCCACCATTACACCGCTATCCGGGCAGCTCTCCGGACCGCGCGACCTGCGCATACCACCGTCCGCTGTCCTTGATCCGGCGGCGCTGGGTCTCGTAGTCGACGTGGACCAGCCCGAAGCGCTGGCTGTATCCCCAGGCCCATTCGAAGTTGTCAAGCAGTGACCAGGCGAAATACCCCGCCAGCGGCGCACCGGCCTTCATCGCCTCGCGCACGGCCCGCAGGTGGCCGTCCAGGTAGGCGACGCGGTCGGGGTCGTGGACGGCGTCGTCCTCGTCCACCTGGTCGGGGTAGGCCGCACCGTTCTCGATGATGTAGATGGGCACGCCCTGGGCGTCGCCCGCGAGCCGGGTGAGCACGTCGTAGAGGCCGGAGGGGTCGACCTCCCAGCCGATCCCGGTGCGCGGCAGCCCGTGCCACACGAAGGTGAGGTCCTCGCACCCGACGTAGGCGCTGCTGTCGCCGCCGCTGGCGATGTCGGCCGGGTCGATGCCGCGGTCGGAGGCGGCGATCCAGTGGGGGGTGTAGAAGTTGACCCCCACGAGGTCCAACGGGGCGGAGATGATGGACAGGTCGCCGTCCTTGACGAAGGCGAAGTCGCTCACCGGGGCGAGGTCGTCCAGGACGTCCTGGGGGTAGGCCCCCTGGAACAGCGGACCGTGGAAGATCCGGTTGCGCACGCCGTCGGCCCGCCGCACCGCGGTGATGTCCGCGGGGTCGGTGGAGTTGGGCCGCAGGGTGGTGGGGTTGAGCACGAGGCCGACCCGGCGCGCCTGGCCGGTCCCGCCCTGCCCCTCGCGCAGCGCCGCCGCGGCCAGGCCGTGCCCCAGCATCAGGTGGTGCGCCGCCGCGAGGGCCGCGGCGGGTTCGCGGCGGCCCGGCGCGTGGGCGCCGTCGGCGTAGCCGAGGAACGCGGCGCACCACGGCTCGTTCACCGTGGTCCAGGTGGAGACCCGGTCCCCCAGCGCGTCGCGCATGACCTCGGCGAAGTCGGCGAAGCGGTAGGCGGTGTCGCGGGCCGGCCAGCCCCCGGCGTCCTCCAGCGCCTGGGGCAGGTCCCAGTGGTAGAGGGTGGGCCAGGGGTCGATGCCCGCCTCCAGCAGGGCGTCGACCAGCCGGTCGTAGAAGTCCAGCCCGGCCTGGTTGACCTGGCCGCCGCCCTCGGGCAGGACGCGGGGCCAGGCGATGGAGAACCGGTAGGCGCCGAGCCCGAGTTCGCGCATGATCGCGACGTCCTCGGGATAGCGGTTGTAGTGGTCGCCGCCGGGTTCGCCGGTGTCGCCGTCGAGGACGTTGCCCGGGGTCTCGGCGAAGGTGTCCCAGATGCTGCGCCCGCGGCCGTCGGCGGTGGTGCTGCCCTCGACCTGGAAGGCCGAGGTCGAGGCGCCCCAGAGGAAGCCGGCCGGGAACCGCACCGCGGGGGCGGCCCCGGGGGCCGGGACCTGCTGGACGACGGGGGACGTCGGGAGTCGAGTCACGCTTTGATCGCTCCTTCCATGATGCGGCCGACGAGCTGCCGGCCGAGCACGACGAAAATGATCAGCAGGGGCAGGGTGGCGAACGTCGCACCGGTGAACATCAGGGCGAAGTCGCGGGAGTACGCCGACTCGTTGAGCTGGTTGATCGAGAACTGGACGGTGGGGTTGTCCGGGTTGAGGACCGCCAGCGCCCAGATGAACTCGTTCCAGACCTGCATGAAGGTGAGCAGCCCCAGCACGACCATCGCCGGGCGCAGAGCGGGCAGCACGACGCTCCAGTAGATCCGGAAGGTGGAGCAGCCGTCGATCCGCGCGGCCTCGATCAGCTCGTCGGGCACGGTCTGCTGCACGTACTGGCGCATCATGAACACGCCGAACCCGCTGACCAGGAACGGGACGATGACGGCCTGGAGGTCGCCGCGCCAGCCCAGCCAGTCCATCATGATCAGCAGCGGGATGACCCCGACCTGGACCGGCACGGCCATGGTGATGACCACCGCGACGGTGAAGAAGGTGCGGCCGGCGAACTTCAGCTTGGCCAGGGCGAAGCCGGCCAGGGAGCAGAAGAACACCACGGAGACCGACACGGTGGTCGCGGCGATCAGCGAGTTCGTCAGGCCGAGGGTGAAGTTGGCCGTGGTGTTGGCGAACAGGCGCTCCATGTTGGCCAGGAACTGGCCGCCGGGCACGATGGCCGGCGGGAACTGCGACGCCGCTGCGTTGTCGCGGGTGGCGATGACGAACATCCACCACAGCGGGAAGACCGACGTCAGAACGGTGAGCAGCAGCGCGAGGTAGGTGAGCGGGGTGGCCTCCCGCATCCGGCGCACGCGCCCACTGGGCCGCGGGGTGCGCGGCGAGCGCCCGCCCGCGGGCCGGGAGATGGTCGTGGCGGTCATCATGCCCCCTTGATCCGGCTCGTCAGCACGACGTTGATCAGCCCGAGGAGGACGACCAGCAGGAACAGCACCCACGCGATGGCCGACCCGTAGCCGTAGTTGCCGTAGCGGAACGCCTCCTGGAAGACGAGCATCATCACCGTCTGGAACTGGCCCTGGGTGCCGCCCTGCATGGCACCGCCGGTGTCGAAGATCGCGGGCTCGGTGAACAGCTGCATCTGGCCGATCGTGGAGATGATGACGGTGAAGATGATGGTCGGCCGCAGCATGGGGATGGTGATCTGGAAGAACTGGCGGACCCGGGAGGCGCCGTCGAGCGCGGCCGCCTCGTAGACGTCCTTCGGCACGGCCTGCATGGCGGCCAGGTAGATGAGGGCGTTGTAGCCGGTCCACCGCCAGTCGATCATCACCGCGATGGCGGCCCAGGAGAAGTACTTGTCGCCGCGCCAGTTGATCGGGTCGATGCCGAGGTAGCCCAGTGCCTGGTTGATGAGGCCGAACTCCGATCCGAACAGCTGGCTGAAGACGATCGCCAGTGCCGCGATGGAGGTGATGTAGGGCAGGATCAGCACCATGCGGAACATGGACTGGCCCTTGATGCGCCGGTTGAGGACGTCGGCAAGTGCCAGCGCCAGCAGCAGCTGGGGGACCACCGCGACGATGAAGATGCCGAGGGTGTTGTACAGCGCCATCCAGAACTTGGCGTCGCCGGCCAGGCGGACGTAGTTGTCCAGCCCGATGAAGCCCTCGTTGCCGCCGATCAGGCTCCACTCGTGGAAGGACACGTAGACCGTGTAGAGCAGCGGGAACAGCCCGAACACCCCGAAGAGCAGGAAGAACGGGGCGATGAACAGGTACGGGGACCCTTTGAGGTCGAGCCGGGAGAGCATCCCGCCGCCTTTGCCGCCGCGCGCGCGGCGGGCCGCGGGGGGACGCCGTCCCCCGGTGGTGCCCGCGCTCGTCGGCGCGGGCGGTGGGGCGCCGTGCCGGGTCGAGGTCACGTCGCGCTCCTTTCCGTCGGTGGGCCGTGGGGCGTGTCCGGCCGGCCGTGCCGGGCACTCGCCCGCACGGCCGCTCCCGGGCCCGCCCCGGAGTGGCGGCCCGGTTCCGGGCGCGGTGGGGAGTCCGCTGCCGGAGGGAAGGACCGGGCCGCCGGGTGGGTCGGGGTCAGCCTTCGCCGACGGCGCGCTCGGCCTCGGCGATCGCGGTGTCCCAGCCTTCGTCCGCCGTCGCCTGGCCCTGCTCGACCGATTCCAGGGCCGCGCGGAACGCGTCGTCGATGACCTGGGTGTCGGGGCCGTAGTAGACGGGGGACAGCTGCTCGGCCGTCGCGGAGTAGATCTCACCGACGGGGGCGTCGTTGAAGTAGGGCCGGGTGAAGTCGGTGACGTCGGGGCTCTCCAGCGCCTCGGGCGAGGAGGGCAGGATGTTGGCCTCGTTCCAGGCGCCGAGCTGGCCCTCGGGGCCGGTCAGGAACTTCGCCAGCTCCGCCGCCTCCTCCGGGTACTCGCTCTGCGTGGGCACGGCGAGGAAGGAGCCGCCCCAGTTGCCGCCGCCGCCGGGGACCGCGGCGACGTCCCAGCGGCTGTTGCCGGCCTCGCCCGCGGTGCTCTCGATGTGGCCGAGCATCCAGGCCGGGCAGGGCAGCGTCGCGAAGGCGTTGTTCTGGATTCCCGCGTTCCACTCGTCGGACCAGATCGGCAGGTTCGCCGAGAGGCCGGCGTCGGCCATGGCGGTGACGGTGTCGTAGGAGGCGCGGGTGTCGGCGTTGTCCTCGACCACCAGGTTGCCTTCGGCGTCCTGGAACGGCTCCCCGCCCGCCTGCGCGGTGACGGCGCGGAAGTAGGGCTGGATGGTGGAGACGAAGCTGGCCCCGGTGTCGGCCGCCATGAACTCCTCACCGGTGGAGGTGAAGTCCTCCCAGGTGGGCCACAGCTCGCCGACCTCCTCGCGGTCGGTGGGCAGGCCGGCGTCCTCGAACAGCTGGACGTTGTAGCAGACGCCCATGCTGCCGATGTCGGTGCCGAGGCCGATGAGGCGGCCGTCGGGGCTGTGCCCCTGCTCCCACTTCCACTCCAGGAAGTCGCCCTCCATCTCGGCGCCGCCGTGCTCGTTGAGGTCGACGAAGCGGTCGGCCTGGGCGAGGAACTGGGCGATGTTGGCCTCCTCGATGGCGACCACATCACCGGCGCCGCTGTCGGCGGCGATGTTCTGCTGGAGTTGCGGGGTGTAGTCGGCGAGGTCGGTGATGTTGCGCTCCTCCACCGTGACGCCGGGGTTCGCCTCTTCGAACTGGGTGATCAGCTCGTCGAAGCCCGGCACGCCGAAGGTGTCGATCACCAGGTTGACCTCGCCGTCGGCCCCCTCTCCACCTCCACCGCCGCAGGCGGTGCTCAAGAGCAGCGCTCCGCCGCCCAGCACGGCGGCGACCACCCGGGCACCGCGCACACGCTTAGTCATCATGCGACCCCTAAAGATTCGGAGAAGTGCATCTCGATCGCGTCCCCGTAACCCTTCATGGGAGCGCTCCCACAAGAGAACTGGCTCACAGACACGCAGTCAATCCCCACGCCTACTGCCGAGATTCAACCGTTATCCGGCGGGGCCGCCGCCACACAGGGTCACGAACACGGCGGGGCGCCCGCACCGTCGTGCGGGCGCCCCGTCACAGCTGGGCAGCCGGGCCTCCGCGGCCCCGTACGGGGCGCGGGGCACCGGCGCGATCAGGACTCGGCGTCGAGCGGGATGACGACGCCCTGCCACTGCTCCTCGATGAACGTGCGGACCTCGTCGCTGTGCAGCAGCTCGTTGAGGGTCGCGATGTCCTCGCTGCCGGCGTCGTCGGCGCGCACTACCAGGCCGTTGCCGTAGGGGTTGTCCTCGGTGTCCTCCCACGCCAGCGCGTTGGCCGTCTCGGGCAGGTCCGCCTCCAGGGCGTAGTTGCCGTTGACCACCGCGGCATCGACGTCGGCCAGCGATCGGGGCAGCTGCGCCGCCTCCACCGGGACCAGCTCCAGGTCCTTGGGGTTGTCCTGGACGTCGTTCTCGGTGGCGGCGTCGCCGGCCTCGGGGTCGAGCGTGAGGAGCTCCTCGGACTCCAGCAGCTTGAGCGCGCGGTCGAGGTTGGCGGGGTCGTTGGGCACCCCCACCTGTGCGCCGTCGGGCAGGTCGGCGAGGTCCTCGATGTCCTCCGCGTACAGGCCGAACGCCTCGAGGTGGACGTTGGCCACCCAGCTCAGGTCGGCGTCGGGGTTGGCCGCCGCGTACTCGTCCAGGAACGGCACGTTCTGGAAGTAGTTGGCGTCGATCTCGCCTTCGGTGAGCGCGGCGTTGGGCTGGTTGTAGTCGGTGAACTCGACGATCTCGATGTTCAGCCCGGCGTCGGCGGCCAGCTCGTCCTGCACGAACTGGAGGATCTCGGCGTGGGGCACCGGCGACGCGCCCACGCGCAGGGTCGTGCGGTCGCCGCCGCCCTCGTCGTCCTGCGCCTGCTCGCTCGGGCTGCCGCACGCGGCGACGGCCGTGGTGAGCGCCGCGGCTCCGATGATGGCCCAGATCTTACGCACGTGTATGCTCCTTCGTTTCGGTGTGGCCTCCGCCGGCCGGGTGGTCGGGGTGGTCGGGTCCGGGCGCGGCGCGCTTGTGGCGGCCGCGCCCGCGGAGGGCGGGCGGCCCGCGGGTCACCGCCCGCATCAGCGGTGGGACAGCCGCCGGATCAGCAGGTCGCCGATGCTCTGCGCGGCCTGGACGACGATGACGAGCAGGACGACCGTCGCCCACAGGTAGTACTCGTCGAAGCGCTGGTAGCCCTCGCGGATGGCGATGTCGCCGAGCCCCCCGCCGCCGATGGCCCCGGCCATGGCGGAGTAGGAGATGAGCGCGACGACCGTCATGACCAGGCCCGCGATCAGGCCGGGGAGCGCTTCGGGGAGCAGCACCTTGCCCACGATGGTGATCTTGCGCGCGCCCATGGCGTGGGCGGCCTCGATGACGCCGCGGTCGACCTCGCGGAGCGCGGTCTCCACGAGGCGGGCGAAGAAGGGGATCGCGCCGATGCTCAGCGGCACGATGGCCGCCGTGGGCCCCAGGGTGGTGCCGATGAGCAGCCGGGTCAGCGACAGCACGGCCACCATGAGCACGATGAACGGCAGGGAGCGGCCGACGTTGACGATCGCGCCGAGCACCGCCTTCACCGCCGGGGCCGGCGTGAGGCCCCCGCGGTCGGTCGTGACCAGCAGCACGCCCAGGGGCAGGCCCACGAGGGAGCTGATGACCGTCGACCACAGCACCATGTAGAGGGTGTCCATGGTGCCGATCCACAGCACGGGGCCCATCTCGGGCCACCTCGCGATGAGTTCGGTCAGCCAGCTCATCGGCCCGCCACCTCCACCAGCAGCCCCTTGCCGCTGAGATAGTCCAGTGCGGCGTCCCGGTTGGCGCCGCTGATCTGCACGTTGAGCCGGCCCACGGACACCCCGGAGACCTCTTCCACCGCCCCGCCGAGCACGTTGACGTCGACATCGAAGCGGCGCGTGAGCTCCGACATCAGCGGTTCGTCGTAGGCCCGGGTGTAGGTGAGCGCGACGGTGTCGTCCGGCAGGCCGGTACCGGGCAGCGGGAACAGCGAGCGCGCCAGCAGCGACCCGGGGGTGGCGAGCAGGTCGAGCACCCGGCCCGACTCGGTGAAGGCGCCGGACTCCATGATCGCGGCGGAGTCGCAGATCCGCTTGATCACGTCCATCTCGTGGGTGATCAGCAGGATGGTCAGGCCCAGCTCTCGGTTGAGGTCGCGCAGCAGCTCCAGGATGGAGGCGGTGGTCGCCGGGTCCAGCGCCGAGGTGGCCTCGTCGCTGAGCAGCACCTTGGGCCGCGACGCCAGTGCGCGCGCGATGCCCACACGCTGCTTCTGCCCGCCCGACAGCTGGGCCGGGTAGGCGCCGGCCTTGTCGGCCAGCCCGACCAGGTCCAGCAGTTCGCCGACCCGGCGCCGGCGCTCGGCCCGCGCGATCCCGGCGATCTCCAGCGGGAACGCGACGTTGGCCGCAACGGTGCGCGACGACAGCAGCGCGAAGTGCTGGTGCACCATGCCGATCCCGCGCCGCGCGGCGCGCAGCCGCGCGCCCCCCAGGGCGGTCAGCTCCTCGCCGTCAACGGCCACGCTGCCGGCGGTGGGGCGCTCCAGCAGGTTCACGCAGCGCAGCAGGGTGCTCTTGCCGGCGCCGCTCTGTCCCACGACACCGAAGATCTCGCCTTGGCGGACGTGGAGGTCGACACCGTCGAGGGCGAGGACCTCGCGGCGTTTCACCCGGTAGACCTTGCGCAGGCCCACAGCGTCTATCACTGGCTTCCTCAATGCTCGGCTCAGGGTGGAATCCGCACACGCCGGAGGCCCCGGACTGCGCGGGGGTGGAAACGGTCCGGGCCGCCGCCCATGGCAGAGCGTACGGAGCGGAAGGTTCCGATGCGGGGGGCGACGCGCTGGCGGAGGTGCGGCCGAGCGGGCCCCGGGAGACGGGAAGCGGATCAGGGGCGCGCGGGACAGCCGCCGCCCGCGCCGTCCCCCTGGGGACAGCGCCGGAACCCGCCGCACATCGCGGAGCGGGCGGCGGTGACGTTGCCGTGATCACGAGAGTCCACAAAGCCACCTAATCATACCGAAATGATGGAAATAGCGCTGATGTGCGAGAACAGCGCGTTACGTACACCACATTTTCCCGCATCGCGCCGCCCCGATGCCGCGGCGTGGCGGGCGATCCCGCGATCACCCTCCGCGGTCGGATGTGAACCGATCCACCCCTGTTGCCCGTGTTCCCCCTAAACTCGACACGGCGACCTAGGACGGGCACCGGATGGCACTTCGCATGGCGACCGGCGAACGGGACCACAGCGATCGCCCCGCCCGGCCTGACGCCGGCCCGCGCCGTCCGTGAGCCCGGCCGCGCCCCCGCGCGCCACGGCCGCCGAGCATCCAGACAACGTGTCGCGAAGGTGTGCCCCGCCACGGCGGGGTCCCCTCGCGCCAGCCGAGGAGCGACCTGGTGGAGCCCCAACGACCGAACGGTGAGACGGATTTCGCCGACTTCTGGGCGGCCGATCCGCCGTGCCCGCGCGAGTGGCCGGCCATCGGCCCGGCCGCCCGCCGCACAGGCGCGGCGGCCGCAGCCATCGTGCTGGCGGCCACCGCGGCACTCGTGCCCTCCTCCACCGCATGGGCCGCCGCCGGGCCCACGGCCCCGATGGAGCCCGAGGTGAGCCTCGACACCCTCCTGGAGCAGTCCGAGGGGCTGAGCGACGAGTACCAGCGCGAGCTGTTCGACATGGAAGCCGTGATCGAGGACGCCCAGAACGCCGCCGACCGGGCCGACAAGACCCGCGAGGAGGTGGACGACGCACAGGACCAGGTGCGCCGGCTGGCGATCGCCTCCTACACCAACGGCGGGATCGACCCCTCGCTCACCCTGTTCGTCGAGGACGACCCGCAGGACATCATCGACCAGGCGCAGCTGGTCGAACACCTGTCGACCACCAACCAGGACAAGGTCGACCAGCTCGAAGACGCCATCGCCCGCGACGAGAAGGCCCAGGACAACGCCGACGAGAAGGTCGAGGTCGTCAAGGAGGACCTCGAAGAGCTCGACTCTCGGCGCGCCGAGGTCCAGGGCCGCATCGCCGACTTCCCCGCCCAGGAGATGGGCGGGGAGTACAACATCACCCCGCGTACGGAGCAGATGCGCGACCTCGTCATCGAGGAGTTCGGCGAGAACAAGGAGAACGGCGGGGTCGGCTGCTACCGCCCCGACGGAGGGTTCGTGGTGGGCGAACACCCCAAGGGCCGGGCGTGCGACTTCATGATCAACGGCAACGGGCAGATGCCGACCGCCGAGCAGCGCGCGCAGGGCGACGCGATCGCCGAATGGGCCATCGAGAACGGCGACCGCCTGGGCATCTACTACATCATCTGGAGCCAGCGCATCTACAACATCGACGGCGGCGGCTGGCGCGAGATGTCCGACCGCGGCAGCATCACCGAGAACCACTACGACCACGTCCACATCTCGATGCTCTGAGCGGGCGGTTCCTGAGCGGGCGGCCGCCGCCGTGAAGCGCCCCCGCAGACCGAGCGGGAAACACTCGACGAACTCCAGGGGGAGGGGGTCGGCCGGTTCCGGCCGACCCCCTCCCCCCGCCTATTTCGATAGCGCAACGATCCCCGCTGTCCCGGGGGTGTTCTCCGCTCTCCGTGCACGTCGCAGCCGGTCCCGCGGGCCCGGTCGTTCCGGGCCGCGCCCTGGTGGCGGTGGCCGCGCCGGAACATTCACACCACGAAATGGTGACGATCACCGACGTTTCCCCCCGAACAGGCGGCAGGGAGGACACACTCGGAAGTTAAGATTCAATCCCCGACCCTCGGTCCCTGGGGTCGCGGCGTCGCGCGTCGGCGACGTGGCCTACACGGGGGCGCAGCACCGACATCGGTCGTCCGTCCGCGGAATCCCCGCGGCCGCCCCGACACCCCGGTTCCGCTGCGCGAGGCCATGCGGATACCGGTCCGCGGCAAGGGGCCATTGAGTTGGAACCAGAAACGCGCCACTGCGCGTCTCACGATCGACACGCACGCAGCTGGCGCCCAGGGGAGTCATGAGCGACAACGGACCGTACACGCAGCCACCGCAGTATCCGGATGGCGACAATTCCGGAGGGCAGCCGCCGTACGGGGGCGCCGGCCAGTACCAGAGTGGCCCCTACCAGGCCCCTTATGGCGGTGACCCCAACACCGGCGGTCAGCCGGGCTACCCCCCGGGATACGGGCCCGGCCAGCAGCCGGGGCCCGGCGCCCCGCAGTTCCAGCAGCCGCAGGACCAGCAGATGTTCGCCGGGGGCGGCCAGCCGCCCTACGGCCCCGGACCGGGCATCCCCCCCGGCGGAGGCGGCTACCCCCCGCCCAAGAAGAGCAGCGCCGGCATGTGGATCCTCGTCGGCGGTGCCGCCGTCATCGTGGTCCTGGTGATCGCGGTGGTGGTCGTGCTGGTGCGGTCCCCGGGCGACGGCGGCCCCCCGGAGGCCGTGGCGCCCTCGGCCGAAGCACCCGCCGAGGAGGAGCCGGCCCAGGAAGGGGAGACCGCCGCCCCGGCCGAAGGCCAGAGCGGCCCGCCCTACGCCCTGCCCGAGGACCCCTGCAACGCGATCTCCGAGGCCAAGCGCGACGAATACGGCCTCGACGACGGCAGCAAGAGCCTCACCGACAGCTCGTCCAGCTGCAACTGGTACGTCGAGGGCGAAGGCGACGCCTACGGATCGATCACGCTGGACTACGCCACCCCCTACGCCGGGTCCGACTCCGTCGAAGGCGCCACGGAGGACTTCCAGACGAACGTCGACTACAGCACCGACGAGAGCGGCGACTACACCGAGCGTGAGGTGCACGAGGACCAGGAGGTCGCCCTCGGCGACGAGGCCCGCCTGGTGTTCGCCACCGAGGTGATCCTCGACACCAACGACTCCGTCTCCACGATGCTCATCCGCAAGGAGAACATCAACATCGAGATCCGCTACTCGCTGGCCCCCGGCCTGTCGGCGGACGAGGACACCCCCGCCCCGCTGGAGTTCTCCGACGTCGAGGGCATGATGAACGACCTCGGCCAGGAAGCTCTGGCCCCGCTCGGCGGCTGATCCCCCGGACGAGCGAAAAGGGGGGGTGCGGGCACGGCCCGCACCCCCCTTCCGCGTTCCCGGGTGGGGCGGGGGCGTGCGCCCCCGCCCCACCGGCTCACCCGGCCAGGTCGGCGCGCACCCGGCGCGCCGCCTCGACCATGTTGCGCAGCGCGGGCTCGGCCTGCGCGTAGTCGCGGGTCTTCAGCCCGCAGTCGGGGTTCACCCACAGCCGGTGCGGCTCCACCGCGCTCAGGGCGCTGCGCAGGGCCGCTTCGATCTCCGCCACCGACGGCACGCGCGGCGAGTGGATGTCGTAGACGCCCGGCCCGATCCCCCGCCGGTACCCGGCGCCGGCGAGGTCGCCGACCAGCTCCATGTGCGAACGGGCCGCTTCGACGCTGGTGACGTCGGCGCCCAGCGCTTCGATCGCACCGACGATCCGGCCGAACTCCGAGTAGCACATGTGGGTGTGGACGGTCGTGCTGGCGGCGGCGCCGGAGGTGGCGAGCCGGAACGCGGCGATCGCCCAGTCCAGGTAGGCGGCGTGCCGGTCGCCGCGCAGCGGCAGCAGTTCGCGCAGGGCGGCCTCGTCGACCTGGACGTGCCGGATCCCCGCGCGCTCCAGGTCGGCGATCTCGTCGCGCAGCGCGAGCGCCACCTGGCGCGCGGTGTCGCCCAGCGGCTGGTCGTCGCGGACGAAGGACCACGCGAGCATGGTCACGGGGCCGGTGAGCATGCCTTTGACGGGGCGGTCGGTGCGCGACTGCGCGTAGGTGATCCAATCGACGGTCAAGGGCTCGGGCCGGGACACGTCGCCGTAGAGGATCGGCGGGCGCACGCACCGCGAGCCGTAGGACTGCACCCACCCGCCGCGGGTGGTGGCGAAGCCGCTCAGGCGCTCGGCGAAGTACTGCACCATGTCGTTGCGCTCGGGCTCGCCGTGGACGAGGACGTCCAGCCCGATGTCCTCCTGGAGCGCGATGACCCGGTCGATCTCGGCGCGCATGCGCCGCTCGTACTCCCCGGTGGTGATCCGGCCCGCACGGTGGTCGGCGCGCGCCCGCCGGACGTCGGCGGTCTGCGGGAACGAGCCGATGGTGGTCGTCCGCAGGACCTGTCCGTCGCCGGCGTCCCGCCCCACCCGGGCGGGGGTGTCGCCCAGGGCGTCCAGGCGCGCGCGCACGCGCGGATCGCGGAAGGACGCGGGTGCGGGCGCCGCCGCGCGGGCCCGGTCCAGTTCGGCGGCCAGGGCGTCGCCGCCGCCGGAGAGGGCGCGGCCGAGCAGCACCACCTCGTCCACTTTCTGCCGGGCGAACGCCAGCCGCTCCCGCAGCACGGGGTCGAGGCCGGTCTCACCCGCCAGGTCGATGGGCACGTGCAGCAGGGAGCACGACGTGCTGACGGTCACCCGCCCGGCCAGGCCCAGCAGGGCGCCGAGCGAGGACAGGGCGGCGGCGATGTCGCACCGCCACACGTTGCGTCCGTCCACGACTCCGGCGACCAGGGTCTTGTCGCCCAGGCCCGAGACGGCGGCGATGTCGGCGACGGATTCGGGGCCGCTCACCAGGTCGAGTCCGATGCGCTCGACGGGGGTGCGCTTGAGGGCGTCCAGTGCCCCGGGGCCGATCGCGCCGAAGTAGGTGGACACCAGCAGCTCGGGCCGGTCCGCGAGGCCGCCCAGGGCGCTGTAGGCGCGTTCCAGGGCCGCCACCTCGGCGCGGCCGTCGTCGGTGGCCAGGACGGGTTCGTCGAGCTGCACCACAGCCGCTCCGGCCGCCGACAGCTGGGCCAGCAGCTCCGCGTAGCACGGGATCAGCTCGTCCAGCAGGTCGAGCGGGCGCCAGCCCTCGGGCGCCCCTGCCGCGGGCTTGGCCAGGAGCAGGAAGGTCAGCGGGCCCACCAGGACCGGGTGTGTGGGTATCCCCAGCCCCTTGGCCTGGGTGAACTCCGATAGCGGCTTGGTGCCGGCGAGGCGCGGGCGCGTCGTCGGCGACAGTTCGGGGACCAGGTAGTGGTAGTTGGTGTCGAACCACTTGGTCATCTCCAGGGGCGGGGCGTCCCCCGACCCGCGCGCCATGGCGAAATAGGTCCGCAGTTCGGCCTCGCGGCCCTCGGCTCCGCCGGCCGCGCCGGCGAAGCGCTCGGGAACGGCGCCGAACAGGACCGCGGTGTCGAGCATGTGGTCGTAGTAGGAGAACGTGTTCGACGGGATCTCGTCGATCCCCGCGGCGCTCAGTTCCGTCCAGACGCCGCGGCGCAGCCGCGCGGCGACGGCGTCGAGTTCTCCGGCGGGGATCCGCCCCGCCCAGTACCCCTCGCAGGCCCTCTTCAGCTCGCGGTCGGGGCCGATGCGGGGGTAGCCGTGAACGGTGGTCGTCATCGGGCGCCCCCGCGGGTGGCGACCGTGTGCGGTGCTCGCATGGCCTCGTCTCTCCCTCGTCGATCAGCCTGGGGTCCAGGGCTCCGGGGAGGAAGGAGGGCACGCGGCAGCGGGCTCCACCGCCCTCCCGCGGGGCGCACGGACCACCGCGTCCGCATGGGTGCGGCCGCGGGCGATCGGCAGGTATTCGGACTCGCGGGCGCGGTGCGGCGGGGTTCCGCCGCTCCTCCTACCGGCCGTCGCTTCCCAGGCGCACGCGTGCGCCCAGTGCTGTTGACGGCTTTCGTTCCCACTCACCGCTGCGGGGCAGTCCCGGATTCCCACCGGGTTCCCTCTTGCGACCCCCACGGCCAGGCCGTGGGGCGTACCGATCGCGGTTGCCAGTATAGGGAGAGGCGGCCGGATACGGCCCCCTCCCCTCCCCGCCCTGGACGCGTGCCCCGCTCACGGTGGCCGCGCGGCGTGTCGCGGCGTGAGCACATTGCCCCGTTTATTACGCTCGCGGGTCTCCGCCCCTTTCATTCGGAGTTCCGGTCCCGGCGGACCGAGACGAAACCGATACCTGATCTTCCGAACCCGCAGGACCTTCGGGACCGACAAACGGAACAAACGGGCCCCAAGAAACACGAAGACGCGAGAGAACCCTTTCCTTGACGAACGACCCCGAACCCCCGCTCGCACCCACCCCCTCCCCCCCTGCCGACCGCGGCGGCGCCGCTCGAAGACCGCGTGTGGCGGTGATGTCCGCGGCTGCCGCGGCGGCGGTCGCGCTGGGGGTGGCCGCCTGCACCATCACCGACGCGGCGCAGAGCTCGGACTCCGGGGACGACCGCACACCGGCGAGCGGCCCCGCCGACGAGCTGACCGCCGTCGACCCGGACACCATCCCGGGCCTTGAGGAGGACGGGGCCGAGGACGAGGGCGGAGGCGTTTCGGTGACGCTGTCCTACCCGGTGATCCCCAACGCCGACCCGCTGGCGGAGCGGCTGGCGCAGATCGCCGAGCGCGACGCGGCGGACTTCGCCGGCGCCGTCCCGGGCGCCGAGGGCGTCTCCATCGACTGGCAGATCAGCGCCGCGGGCGACGGCGTCATCGCGGTGCGGCTCACGCAGGAGGAGACGGGTTCCGAGGGCGACCGCACGGGCTACTCCACCTACTGGTACGACACCTCCGACGGCCACACCGCCGCCTCCACCGAGCTGCTGGCGGGCGACGCGGAGCTCGCGGACCTCCACGCCCTGGTGCGCGCCGCCCTGGAGGACACCGACGGCGTCGACACCTCCGCGATCCAGCCGATCGCCCGGGTCTACGACTCGATGGGCTTCAACCCCGACGGCGACCTCGTCGTGGAATTCGACGAGGGGCAGGTCGCCCCGCTCGACGCCGGGCGGATCCGGGCCGTGGTGCCCGGCGCCGACGCCGACCCCTTGCTGTCGGAGTTCGGCGAGCGCGCCCAGGAGGCGGCCGTGGGCGTCACCCCCGAGTTCGCCGTGGACGAGCCGCCGACCGTCCCCAAGGACGACCCCTACCCCCCGGCGCCGGGAACGTCCCCGGGCGCCGCCGGCGACGACGTGGACTGCACCGCGGCCGGTTCCAAGTGCGTGGCGCTGACCTTCGACGACGGGCCCGGCGAGCGCACGGGAGAGGTGCTGGACGCCCTGGCCGAACACGACGCCAAGGCCACCTTCTTCGTTACCGGCGGCCCGGTCGGGCAGCACCCCGGCCTCGTCCGCCGGGCGTTCGCGGACGGGCACGAGATCGGCAACCACACCGTCGGCCACCCCGATCTCGCCGGCCTGGGCGCCGGCGGGATCCGCGCGGAGCTCGATCCGGTCACCGACGTCGTGCGGCGCGAGACCGGCTACACCATGGACCTGATGCGCCCGCCCTACGGCTCCACCAACGGCACGGTGGAGGAGGTCACCCGCGACCTGGGCACAGCGCAGATCCTGTGGAGCGTGGACACCAGGGACTGGAAGGACCGCGACGCCGACAAGGTGGCCGACCGCGCGGTCTCCGGAGCCGCACCGGGCGCGATCATCCTGATGCACGACATCCACGACTCCACCGTCGACGCCGTGCCCGACATCGTGGAGAGGCTGGACGAGAAGGGCTACACCATGGTCACGACCTCGCAGCTGCTCGGCGACACCGAGCCCGGGAACGCCTACCTCGACGCCGTTCCCGAGGCCGACGGCGCGGGCGACGGCGAGGGGTGAGGCGGGTGTGGCGCAGATGACGCCGCCCCTGGTACCGGTGCACCCCCGGACCGAGCGTAGTGTGGTTCGCCGTGGGTACGACGCTTCGGTTCCGCTCCCCCGACCCCGCTGCGGCGGGTCCCGCCGGCCGCGCCCGGCGCGTCCTGCCGCCGGGCCGGGCGGTACCCGGAATACGGCGCCCCAACCACGCGGCGGTGTCCTGAAGTGGCCCGCCGGTCGGGGATTCTCCCGGGAACCCGTCGTCCCAACGGGCACGTTCCCCTGGGTGACACCCACCACAGCATGAGCCAGGAAGTCGGAGGGGAAGGGCCGATGGCCGTCGCGTTCGCCCGTGACTACACATGGTTGCGGGA
The DNA here is from genome assembly GCF_042653925.1 of Nocardiopsis mangrovi. Taxonomy (NCBI): domain Bacteria; kingdom Bacillati; phylum Actinomycetota; class Actinomycetes; order Streptosporangiales; family Nocardiopsidaceae; genus Nocardiopsis; species Nocardiopsis mangrovi. The sequence continues at coordinate 74,013 of NZ_JBHSFQ010000009.1, read as the reverse complement.
GACTCAGCCGGATCTCGCCGAAGCGTACTGTCTGTCCTATGTCCGGGGCCTCAGCAAGGCCGAGGCGCTAGGCCGCCTCGGCGTCGAGGAGCGCCGCCTTCGCTGCCTGCCGATCGCCGAGGCCGTCGAGGCGGGGCTGTGCTGCGAAGGGCGGCCGCCGCTGACCGTCCACGCCATGTCGGTGAACGGGTGGGCCGTCATCGTCGAGCCCACGGGCTGCCGCGCCACCCGGCCGGAGTCCTACCGTGCGCTGTCCGCCGAGACCGAGCTGGTGTCGGTCCGGGTGCTGATGGAGCACCGCTACGAGTTCCGCTGGGTGATCGACGGCGTCCTCCAGACGTTCTTCGACGCCCGCACCCCCGGCCTGCGCCGGGGCACCCGCCCCGATGCCCTCGGCGACCAGATGCTCTCGGTGGGGCTGTCGGAGGATACCCCCGCGCCCGACCCGGGCGCCGCCGCGCTGGCCCTGGCCGAACGGGTGACGGGCGTGCGCATCCGCTCCTCGCACCTGGCGGGCCCACTGCTGGGCGCCGAACTGGACGCCCCGGTCACTCTGGCCGCGAGCGCCGCGCACCCCCGGATCTGATCCTGGGGCCGCGCCCGCACGCCCGTCCGGTCGCTGGCGGGCGTGCGGGCGGCCCTTACGGCGGTGTGTGCGGCCCGGACCGGCGGTGCCCTCCGGCATGTGCCGTGTCGCGGGACCGCCGCCGTCAGTCGGCCGTGCCCACCGCGACCGTGCCGCCCGCGTGCGCGTCGGCACCGGGCCGGGCCGCATCGGTGCCCACGGCGTCGGCGATGGACGCGTGGCCCGCCGCGCGCGCGAGCCGCGCGAGTCCGGTGTTGATCCGCCGGGGCCACAGCGGACCGCCGTAGATCAGCCCCGTGTAGCCCTGCACCAGGGTCGCGCCGGCGCGGATGCGGTCCCAGGCGTCCTCTGGGGTCTCGATGCCGCCTACCGCCACGAGCACGAGCCGGTCGCCGACCCGGGCGCGCAGCCTCCGCAGGACGCCGAGCGAGCGCTCCTTGAGCGGCGCCCCCGACAACCCGCCGGCACCGGCGCTCTCGACCTCGGCGGTGCCGCTGGCCAGGCCGTCGCGCGCGATGGTGGTGTTGGTGGCGATGATGCCGTCGAGCCGGAGGTCGAGGGCGAGGACGGCCACGGCGTCGATGTCGTCGTCGACGAGGTCGGGGGCGATCTTCACGAGCAGCGCCACGCCCTCGTGCCCGGCGTCGTCGAGCGCCGTGCGCACGGCCGCCAGCAGCGGGCGCAGCCGCTCCACGGCCTGGAGGTCGCGCAGCCCGGGGGTGTTGGGCGAGCTGACGTTGACCACCATGTAGTCGGCGAACTCGGCGAGCCGCCGGGCGCTCGCGGCGTAGTCGGCGACGGCGCCGTCCTCGGGCACGGCCTTGGTCTTGCCGATGTTGACGCCGATGAGCGGGCGGGGGCGCCCGGTGCGGGCGCGGGCGTCCCACCGGGCGCGCCGGCGGCGCAGGCGGTCGGCGACGGCGATCGAGCCCTCGTTGTTGAACCCCATGCGGTTGACGATGGCGCGGTCGGCGGGCAGCCGGAACAGGCGCGGGCGCGGGTTGCCCGGCTGCGGGTGCGCGGTGACCGTGCCGATCTCGACGAAGCCGAAGCCCAGCGCGCTGAGGGAGTCGGGGCCCTCGGCGTTCTTGTCGAACCCCGCCGCGAGCCCGAGGGGCCCGGGGAATTCGCGGCCGAACGCGGTGACGGACAGCACGGGGTCGCGCGGGCCCAGGACGCGGGCCATGGCCCCGGCGGCGCCGGGCACCGCGCCGAGCCGGCGCAGGGCGCCGAAGCTCAGCCGGTGGACGGATTCGGCGTCGGTGTGCCGCAGGACGGCGTGGAACAGGTACCGGTAGAGCACGAGGACCTCATCAACCTTCCGCGCCGCGCTCGCGGTCGGCGAGGTAGCGTTCGAGTTCCGCGCCGAGCTCCTCGGCCGTGGGCAGGGCGGTTTCGTCGCCGGTGAACAGGGATCCGTCGGCGTCGTCGCGGGAATCCGCGTGCGCCGACATGTAGTCGTCGTATTGCCGCTCCAGATTACCGACGACCCTCTGCACTTCCTCGGAGGCCGCGACCTGCTGTTCGATCTCGGTGTCGGTCTCCTGAGCGGACGCGTGCAGCGCCTCGGCGGGCAGCGCCAGTCCGCTGACCCCGCCCAGGTGGTCGATGGCCGCGATGGCGGCGCGGGGGTACTCCGACTGGGACAGGTAGCTGGGCACGTGAACGGCGTAGCCGACGACGTCGTGCCCGGCCTGGCCGAGCCGGAACTCCAGCAGCGAGGCCGCGCTGGCGGGGACGTTGACCCGGCCGATCCAGGCGGTGTGGCCGGCCACCAGCTCCGGCCGGGTGCCGTGGGCGGTGACCGTGGCGGGCCGGGTGTGCGGCACCGCCATGGGGATGCCGTGCACACCGATGGTCAGGGAGACGGAGAACCGCTCGACCAGCTCGCGCACCGCCTCGGCGAAGCCCTCCCATTCGTGGTCGGGCTCCAGCCCGTACAGGAGGAGGAACGGGGTGTCCTCGGCGTCGCGCATCTGGTACAGGCCGAGTTTCGGGGGCTCGTAGTCGGTGTAGGTGTTCTCGACGAACGTCATCACGGGGCGGCGGGAGCGGTAGTCGAGCAGCCGGTCGATGTCGAAGGCGGCCACTTCCTCGGCGGTGAACTCCGCGAACAGGGCGTCGGCGGTCTGGCTGCCGACCGACCCCGCGTCCACGAACCCGTCGAGTACGACCAGCATGACCCTCGCGGTGACGTCGATACCGGGGCGGAGCTCATAGAGGTCTGCGGGATCACGCACCTGGAACTGTCTCCATTCGCACACGGGGTGGATCGGACGCCGGGGCGCGCCGGGCGAGAGGGGGGCGCGGCACGGTGCCGGATTCGTGGTCCAGGATACCGACCTGGGGCGATGCGCCCGTCCAGTGCCTGCTCACCCGGTTCCGAGTACGCGCAGGGTCCGCAGGCGGTTCAGGGCCGCGGCGACCTCGTGGCGCCGCGGCAGCGCGTAGTCGCCGGCGTAGCCGCGTCCCAGGGCAGCCGCGCCGCCGTCGGCCAGCCGGCGGTCGAGCAGGTCCAGGGCCTCGCTCAGCGGGCGGTCGTCGAGCAGGCCGTCCTCGGCGAGCAGCCGCATGGCCAGCCCCACCCCGATGATCTGGCCGGGGTCGACGAGCTGGGAGAGGGCGCGGACGTCGATGTCGGTCTCGCCGAAGGTGAGGACGTCCATGTCGCGGCGCTTGAGGCGGGCCCGCCCGCGCGCGGTGGGGTCGACCGAGGCGGGGTCGACGATGCGCTGGGCGGGCGGGGCGAACGCGGCGTCGCGGCGTTCGGCGGCGAGCTCGCGGGCGCGGTCGGTGACGTCGTAGGGGCGGTAGCCGTCGAGCATGACGACGTGGTCGGCGACGTCGAAGTAGTCGCCGCTGCCGCCCATGACCAGGACGGTGGAGACGCCGTGGTCGCGGTGGAGCGGCCGGACGAGGTCGATGAAGGGGGTGAGGGGCTCGCGGTCGCCGTGCACCAGCGCCTGCATGCGGGAGTCGCGGATCATCAGGTTGGTGGCGGTGGTGTCCTCGTCGACGAGGAGGGTGCGCGCACCGGCTTCGAACGCCTCGGCGATGTTGGCGGCCTGGGACGTGGATCCGGAGGCGTTCTCGGTGGAGAAGTCGGTGGTGTCGGCGCCGGTGGGCAGGTTGCGGACGAACGCGCTGACGTCGGTCCGCTCGACCCGGCGGCCTTCCTCGGCGCGGATCTTGACGGCGTCGGGGCGGGTGGCGACGAGTTCGCGGCCGTCGCCGGGGATGTGGTCGTAGACGCCGCGTTCGAGGGCGTGCAGGAGGGTGGACTTGCCGTGGAAGCCGCCGCCGACGATCAGCGTGATGCCTTCGGGGACGCCCAGCCCGGTGACCCGGCCCGCGTGCGGGAGGTCGACCGCGACCCGCAGGGAGTCGGGGGCCCGGAACGCCACGGCGGCGCCGTCCATGGGCAGGTCGCTGACGCCGCTGCGGCGCGGCAGCACGGCGCCGTCGGCGACGAAGGCGACCAGGCCCAGCCCGGCCAGCCGGTCGCGCAGCGCCACGGTGTCCTCGACGGTGTCGGCGAAGGCGGTGGCGGTGCCGGGGTCGAGTTCGCTCCAGCGCACGGCCTCGACCATCGCGGGCAGGCGGTCGCACAGTTCGCGTTCGGCGGTGCGGGCGTCGATGCGCCGCCCGCGCCCGGGGAGCTCGATGCCCAGGCGCAGGACCATCGCGCCGCTGTCGTCGATGCGGCCGGCGGAGCGCTCGATGACCTCCTGCCCACCGGAGTCGATGCGCAGCCGGGCGCCTTTGAGGCTGCGGTGGGCGAGGCGGACGAGGTGGTCGGCGGTCGCCCGGCGGCGCACGGCCGGGTGCAGCGCGTGCACGGGCAGGCCGGCGACGGGGCCGGGGATGCGCACCGCGATCCGGGAGGGCGGCGCGAAGGGGTCGGACTGGACGCGTTCGACGGTCAGGACGAAGTGGCCGAAATCCCAGTCGCCGGCGAGCGACTTGTAGCGCCCGTAGGAGGCGCCCTCCATGCGGCGCAGCTCCTCGGTGAGCCGGGCGAGGTCGCGGGTCCCGCGGATCGCCGGCGCCGAGCGGTCGGGGCGGCCGGCCCCCGCAGGGCGTCCGCGGCCGTCGGGACGGCCCCCGTAACGGCGTTCCTGGCCGCCGATGCCTCCGGGCATGACGAGACGCTCCCTTTCGATGGCTGGTCGTCGGCGTGGCCCTGATGCCACGACACCCTGGGATCGGATGGTATGCGCCGCCGCCGCGCCGCGAGTCCGTCCATCCACAAGGTGGCCTATCACACTCCGTGTCGGGCCTTCCGGAGCCGGGGCGCGGCGTGCCGGAGAAGCGGGTGGGAAAGCGGGTGGCGGGCGCGCTGGGGGCGGATGCTACCCCGCCCGGACAGGTAATTCGCCAATACCCGTGAAATGGCCGATACCGGCTGCCTCGCTTTCCTTGTCACCGGGGCGCGATAGAGGTTTCTCCATGACCACGGACGCGCTGTTCCCTTCCCCTGCCGCCCGCACCATTTGGGGCAAAACCGGCAAATACAGCAAAACGTACACGGCGACCGACTGGCATCCGCTCCTCGCGCACATGCTCGACACGATGCACATCGCCGACCGCCTCTGGGAGCACTACTTAGCGCGGTCATTGCGCGAACGCTTCTCCGCCGGGCTCACCGGCGGCACCGGTGCCGGCGAATCTGCCGGCCGTGCGGCCTTCCGGTGGCTCGCGGCGCTCCACGACATCGGCAAGGCCACCCCGGGGTTCCAGTCCTTCAGCACCCACCGCTTTCCCGACGTGCTGCGGCTGCTGCCGCTTTCGGTCCACCATGAACCGCAGCGCCACGAGTTGATGTCGGCGCACCTGGTCCGGATCTTCCTCGAAAAGAAGTCGTGGCCGCCCGAGTCGATCGACTGGGTGGCCAATGTGGTCGGCGGGCACCACGGCGTCTTTCCGCCGCCCGGATTCGCCACCACGCGCCGCTCCGCGAGCCAGCTCGGCGGCGGCAACTGGCGCGAGGTGCAGGGGGAGCTCTTCACCCACGCGACCCGGCTCTCGGGGGTGGATTTGTCCTTGCTCTCGGCGAACACTCCCGACATCGGCGCCCAGATGGCGATCTCCGGAGCCGTGATCGTCGCCGATTGGCTGGCAAGCGACGAGACGCTCTTCCCCTATGGCAACAGCTGGCCGTCGGACTACCCCGCCGACTCCGCGCGGATCTCGGCGCGCTTCCGCTCCACCATGCACCTGGGCGACGTGTGGCGGCCCGCTCCGCCGGCCGACGCCCGCACGCTCTACGCACAGCGCTTCGAGATCAACGAGCCGCGGTCCACTCAGGTCCTCGCCCACGACCTCGCCGTCGAAGCCCCGACCCCCGGGCTGATGATCGTCGAGGCGCCCACCGGCGAGGGCAAGACCGAGGCCGCCTTGGCGGCCGCCGAAGTGCTCGCGGCACGGTTCGGCTTCAACGGGCTGTTCTTCGCCCTGCCCACCCAGGCCACCGCCAACAGCGTGTTCGACCGGGTACTCGGCCGCTGGCTGAAAACGCAGCATCCCCGGCCGACGGTGGGGCTGGCCCACGGCAAGGCCCGACGCCACCCGGGTTACGGGAAACTCCTGTCCGGCATCGGCGAGACCCAGGACGACGCCTACGCCGCCTCGACCTGGATGCGCGGCGCCAAGCTCGCGCTCCTGGCCCCCGTGGTGGTCGGCACCATCGACCAGCTGCTCTTCGCCGGGGTATCGGCCCGGCACGTCATGCTCCGCCACATCGGCCTGGCGAACAAGGTCGTGGTCATCGACGAAATACACGCCTACGACGCCTACATGTCGGCGATCCTGTGCAAGGTGCTGCACTGGCTGGGGCGGCACGGCGTGCCGGTGCTCCTGCTCTCGGCGACCCTGCCCGAGGCCCAGCGCCACGAACTGCTTGGTGCCTACACCGGCGCCGCGAAGGTCGAGGTGCAGGGGTCGGGTTACCCCCGGATCACCTGGGCGCCGGTGCCCGACGACGAGCAGCGCGAGGCGTTCGGCGAACCGGCCGACGCGGATGAGGCGGCGCTCCCGTTGCAGGCGTGCTCCCGCCCGGCCACGACCGCCCGCGGCGGTAACCTCACCGTGGAGTTCGCGCCCGAGCCGGCCGACGCCGCGACCCACGTGGCCGATCTGGTGTCGGAGCTGATCTCCGGCGGTACCGATCCCGCCGATCCCACCCGCGCCTCCGACGCCACGGGCCACGGCTGCGTGCTGGTGCTGCGCAACACCGTCAAACGCGCTCAGGCGGCGTTCGACGCGTTGAGCGCCCGGTTCCCCGGCGAGGTCACCCTCACCCACGCCAGGTTCACCGCGGCCGACCGGGCCCGGCTCGACGCCGACCTCACGCGCCGCTTCGGCCCGCCGGAGCGCGCTCCCGGAGGCGAGATCGTCGCGGAGAACCCGCACCGGCCGCGGCGGCACATCGTCGTTGCCACGCAGGTCGCGGAACAGTCACTCGACGTCGACTTCGACGTGCTGGTCACCGACCTCGCACCCGTCGACCTGCTCCTCCAGCGCGCCGGACGCTGCCACCGCCACGACCGCCCCGGACCGCGGCCCGCCGGGCTGGAGGGGCCGCGGATGATCATCACCGGGTACCGCACGGGCGCCCCCGGCGCACCGCCCGCCTTCCCCAACGGGGACGGCTACCCGTACCGCCACCACCTGCTGCTGCGCACGCTGGCCGACCTCCAGGACCGGCCGCGAGCGTCGGCCCCGGAGGGTGTCACGCGCCGGGCGGTAGGTGTCGGTGTGCCGGCGGACGTCCCGGCCCTGATCGCCTCGGTCTACGGAACCTCCGACCTCGGCCCCGATACTTGGCGGGCCGCCATGGCCGCCGCCGAGGCCTCGTCCCGGCGGGACGATGAGAAGCTGCGGGTCCTGGCGGGGTCCGTGCTCATCGCGACCCCCGAACCCGGCCGCTTCGGCCTGGACCAGGTCCAGCAGCACGGCGGCGACCACGACGCCGACGACGAAGAGCAGGTCGCCCGGCGGCTGCCCGTCCGCCCCGGAGCCCCGAGCGTCGAGGTCCTGTTGCTGCGTCGCACCGGCGACTCCACGGCCGAGACCGTCTCGCTCCCGGCCGAGGGGGAGATGCCCCTCGCCGTCCCCCTCAACCGGACACCGACCGACGACGAGAAAGACGCGATCCTGGGCCAGGCGATCCGGCTGTCCGCCGACCGGGTCGACACCGCGACGCTGGCCTCACCGCGCGGCTGGCGGCGGGCGCCGTGGTGCTCGGGTTTGAAGGTACTTTTCCTCAACCCGAAATCCGACGACGCCCAGCAGAAGGGACGCACCTACCGCTACTCCCCCTACACAGGCTGGCAGGAGACCACGTGACGGACCGGTTCTCGTTCAACCTGGCCGACGAGGCGTGGCTGCCCTTCATCGGCACCGACGGCAAACCCGGCACCGCGTCGCTGCGCGACGCGCTGACACAGGCGCACCTCATCCGCGATCTCGTGGTCGACGCGCCCACGCAGTACCCCGCGCTCATCCGCCTCCTGCTGGCCGTCCTCCACCGTTCTCTGGGGAGGTCGAAGGGAACCCAGGTCGGGACCTATCCCCCGAACCAGAAGGGCTGGGCACTCTGGCTCAAAGCGGCGCTACCGCCAGCCGACCTCATCGACGACTACCTCGGCCACTGGCGCGGGCGCTTCGATCTGTTCGATGCACATGAGCCGTTCTTCCAGGCTGCCGGGCTGACGACCGGCAAGGGCACGCCCCAGGGCAGGACTGTCGGCCTCCTCGTGCCCTTCGTGTCCTCGGGTAACAACGCACCGATCTTCTCCTCCGCACGCGACGACGCCCCCGCGCCGCTCACTCCCGGCCAGGCCGCGCGCTGGCTGGTGCACGCCCACGCCTGGGACACAGCGGGGATCAAGACGGGGGCGCGCGGAGACCCCGAGGCCACGGGTGGCAAGGTCTACAGGAACCCCACCGGCCCACTCGGCGCGCTCGGCGTCGTCGTGCTCACCGGTGCCACCCTCTGGGAGACGCTGGCGCTCAACCTGGTGTACCAGGAAGGCTGGCCGGACGCCGATCTTCCGGTGTGGGAGCGCGAACCGCTGACGGCGGCGTGGGAGGAGCGCCCGGCCACCGGGCTGCTCGACCTCTACACATGGCCGGGCCGGCGGATCCGGCTGCTCCCGGACGCCCTCGACGGCGCTACCCGGGTCCGGCGCGTCCTGGTCTGCGCGGGCGACCGGCTCCGGCACGAGCGGCTGCACACCCTCGAACCGCACACCGCATGGCGGGCGAACGCGGCACCGGCCAAGACCGCACGGAAGAAGGAGAAGAAGAAAGAGCAGAAGCCGGCGGACGGCCGCCGCACAGACGATCCGGACGGCGGGGACGCCACCGACCTCTACCGCCCGATCCGGCACCTGCCCGGAGAGCAGCTGTGGCGCGGACTCGGCGGAATCCTCGGCGTCGCCGAGGGCAAGGCGAGCGGGCAACGCGGCATGCTGCCCCCGCGCCAGGTGGCACGGCTCAACGCGGTGCGCGGGCTGCCCCCCGACAAGATCATCCGTGTGCACGCCTCAGGTATCGCCTACGGCAACCAGAATGCGGTCATCGACGAGACCTACGACGACGTCCTCCCCCTGCCGGTCGCGGTCCTGCGGTCGGAGGGCCACCCGGTCCTGGCCGAGACGGCGCTCGACGCCGTCGACCGCACGAAGAACGCCGCGTGGACCCTCGGGCGGCTGGCGTCGGACGTCGCCTTCGTCTCAGGCGCCGACGAGCCCACGCAGAAGTCCCGGGGCACCAAGGCCCACGAACGGCTCTACGCCGCACTCGACCAGCCGTTCCGGGCATGGGTGCAGACCCTCACCGACGACGACCTGGCCGATGAACTGGCGGCGGACTGGCAGCGTAGGGCCGCCAACACAGTGCAGCGGATCGCGGACGAACTCCTCCACCACGCCCCGCCCGGAGCGCACCGGACCCGCTGGCGGCCGGGGAAGAAGCCCTCCACCAAGGACCCGGTGAACGCCGCCCTGGCCGAACGGGAGTTCCGGCGGCGGCTCCGCCGCCATCTTCCTCTGGCGTTCCCCCCGGAGACCGCCCCACCCCCTCACGGAAACGGAGACAGCGCATGACCAAGGCCGACCACGCCTGGAAGGGCCGCATGGAACGCGTGCTCGGCGAGTTGCGCACGGCCCAAGGCGCTGCGGCGCACGACGCCCCCGAGCGGCTGGCACGCTGGCGCCGCGGCCTGGGACGGACACCGGAGGAGACCCCGGTGCTCGCCCCGGAGGTGGCGCGGATCGCCGACCCCGCCGCGTTCCGGGACCCCAAGCGGCTCCGCTCCCACGAGGCGGCCGTCCACCACGCCCTGACGCTCCTCGCGGTCCACCAGCAATCCGCCGACCGGGTGATGCACCAGCGGGGCGGCGGACAGGGTGCCGTCCGGGCGTCGATGGGCCGCGCCTGCCGCGAGCTGTGCGTGCGCAGATCGTCGTCGGGGGGCGGGGAGGGGAGCCCGGCAAGGAAACCGGCGCAGCCGCAGTTCGCCTCGGAGAACGCCGGGATCGTCCGCCGTCTGGAGGCGGCCATCACCGCGCACTCCACCACCGAGCTCGTCGGCCATCTGCGCGGGCTCATCCCCATGCTCCGCAAGGAGGGCATCCCCCTCGACTACGTGCAGCTCGCCGACGACATCGACGCCTGGTCCCGCCCGAAGGGGCGCGGCTACGCGGCGATGCGCTGGGGCCGCGACTTCTACGCCACCGCCCACACCGGATCCCCGTCCGGAACCGACACGACCGACACCCCCGTATCCGATGAGGAATGACATGGCTTTTCTCGACGTCCACGCCCTCCAGGTGGTCCCGCCCGCCAACATCAACCGGGATGACAACGGCAGCCCCAAGACCGCCGTGTACGGCGGTGCGCGGCGGCTGCGCGTCTCGTCCCAGGCGTGGAAGCGGGCGACCCGCAAAGCGCTGGAGTCCGAGGTCGCCGGGGCCGCGGTACCGATCTCGCAGCGCACCAAACGGCTGCCGGAGATCGTGGCCCGCGAACTCGGCGAGCGCGCCCCCGGCCTCGGTGAACACGCGGCCGTCATCGCCGAGGCCGCTGTACGGTCGGTGTTCGAGGTCAAGACGGCCAAGAAGAACGGCCGGACCGCCACCGACTACCTCCTGTTCCTCGGTGTGGACCAGCGCACGCGGCTGGTCGACGCCCTGCTGGGCGCCAAGGACGACCTCCGGGCCGCGGCCGGGAACGCCAAGAACCTGGACAAGCTACTCAAGGACCTCGGCCTCCGGGCCACGATCGCCACCGGGCATCCGCCCGCGGTCGCGATGTTCGGCCGGATGATCGCGACCGAGCCCACCCTCAACGTCGACGCGGCCTGCCAGGTGGCGCACGCGATCTCCACGCACGAGGTGGAATCGGAGTTCGACTACTACACCGCAGTGGACGACGCCGACAACGACGCCGACGAGACCGGCGCCGGGATGATCGGAACCATCGAGTTCAACGCCGCGACCATGTACCGGTACGCGACGGTAGATCTGCGATCGCTCGCCGAGAACCTGGGCGGCGATCTGGGGTACGCGGCCGACATGGCGGTGGCATTCGCCCGCTCGTTCCTGCTCAGCATGCCCACGGGCAAGCGGACGAGCTTCGCGAACAACACCCGGCCCGACTTCGCCCTGGTGTCGGTGCGGCGCGACCAGCCGGTGAGCCTGGCCGCGGCGTTCGAGCACCCCGTGTTCGGAGGCTCCTCCGGGCACCTGGCGGAATCGGTGCGCCGACTGGTCGGTCACCACGCCAACCAGGACGCGGCCTATGGGACGTCGCCCGAGTTCAGTGCGGCCGTCTACCCCGCGTGGCTGGCGGATGGCGAGCGGGTGGGGACGGGGACGGTATCGCCGCTCCCGGCCGCACACCCGCTGCCCGAGGCGCTGACCGAGGCCCGGCGGCAGGTGGCGCGGCTGATCGGCGTGGCCGATGCCTGACGTGCTCGCACTGGTCCTCAGCAGCCCGTTGCAGTCGTGGGGCGTGGCCACCAGGTACAACACGCGGGGCACGCTGTCGCAGCCGACGAAGTCGGGGGTGATCGGCCTGTGCGCGGCGGCCCTCGGCCGCCCGCGCGGCGCCGACCTGTCCGACCTCGCGGCGCTGCGCTTCGGCGTGCGCGTGGACCGGCCGGGGACCCTGCTCGTGGACTACCACACCATGTCCGCGGCGTCCCACGGGCCGCTCGACCCGCAACGGCAACGGTTGCCGACCGCCGACGGGAAGACGCCGCTGAAGCCGGGCGAAGGGAAGGTGTCGCGGCGGCACTACCTCCAGGACGCGGTCTTCGTCGCGGCGTTCGAGGGCGAGGGCCCCAGACAGGCGGCGCTCCTCGCCGCCGTGCGGGACGCCCTTAAGGCGCCCCGATACCCGCTCTCACTCGGTCGCCGCTCCTGCCCGCCCGACCGGCCGGTGCTGGTGGGACTCTTCAGCGGGATCGCCTTGGAGCGCTCCTTGCAGGACATGGACGACGGGATCCCGTGGGAGGGCGCCACCGCATGGCAGAAGTGGGCGGCGGAGCGCGACGGGGTCGAGCCGACACCGCCGGGCCCGCTGCCGGTCACCGTGGACGATCCTGAGGGCGACGACCTCTACCCGGACCTCCCCGCCGGCGGCGAGGCGTTCAACCGGGTCTTCGGGCAGCGACCGGTGCGACATCTGGTCACGACGGACGCCGGACCGCCGAGGTTCGACGGCGACGACGCCATGGACCTGCTGGACGGGGAGGACTGAGGATGTATCTGACCAGGACGTTCATCAACCCGCGGCGCCAAGGCGCCGTGCGCTACCTCGGGAGTCCGCAGCTGGTGCACGCGTCGGTCCTCCAGGCGTTCCCGCGCACCCCGCCGACCGACGCCGCCGCGGGACCGCGCGTGCTGTGGCGGCTGGACACCGACGACTGGCGCCGCCCGGTGCTGTGGATGGTCTCACCGGACAAGCCCGATTTGCACCATGTGGTCGACCCGTACGGCTGGCCGGCCTCGGACGCGCCCTTCGAAAGCCGGGAGTACGCCCCGTTGCTGGACCGGATCGCGGAGGGTCACCGGTACGTGTTCCGGGCGACGGTGAACCCGACCAAGACGCAGCCGGGAAAGCTCAAGGAAGGGCTGGAGGACGAGGGCCGACGGGAGCGCGGCACCGTCGTCCCGCTGGTCGGCGCCGACAGCCAGATCGGCTGGTTCGCCGACCGCGCGCGGGGCTGGGGGTTCGAGCTCCTCCGGAGTTCGGCTCCACTGCCTGTTACGGCCTTGGCGGGCGACGGAGCCGAGCCGGAGATGGCCTACGCGGTCGAGACGAGGGACAGCCGCAAACTCCGATTCTGGAGATCGGCCGCCAAGAGCCGACCGGTCGTCATCCGCACGGTGACGCTGGAAGGCCTCCTCCGCGTCACCGATCCGGAGGCCTTCCGCCGGACACTCACCGGCGGAATCGGCCGGGCGAAGGCCTATGGGTGCGGCCTGGTCACCCTGGCCTCGGCGCACAGGTGAAGGGTGAGGAACGCTTCGTGGGGCTGGGCACCATCGTCCACCGAACGGTATTCGGCCGCCACGAAACCCCAGCTCACTCAGTGTCCGCCCCGCAGACGCGGGGATGAACCGGGCCGCTTACCACGTCCGGAGCGGGAGCGGATGTCCGCCCCGCAGACGCGGGGATGAACCGAACGTCAGAAGCAGCCGGGTATCGGCGGCGTAGTCCGCCCCGCAGACGCGGGGATGAACCGTTCTCGGCGAATCGGTAGGTGCTCATCGTCCGGTTCGCCCCGCAGACGCGGGGATGAACCGGCGTCGCCGAAGCGCAGGAGCTGGCCGGCGAGGTCCGCCCCGCACACGCGGGGGTGAACCGGGCCCGGCGGTGTGGACCGCGCGCGACCTGGGATCCGCCCCGCATGCGCGGGGCGGACGGGGGCGGGGACGACTTCTTCGACTATGGGTTCTCGGCGAGGATCTCCTCGACGAGGCCCGGGCCGGGGTAGTCCGTCATGACCACGCCCGTGCGCGGCAGGTCGGTGTCACGCAGGTAGGCGAGGCCGTAGTCGTTGACGCCCCGGAACCCGAGGCCGCCCGCCGCGACCTGCATGGGGAAGGCGCCGAGCCCGGTCCCGCTGAAGTGGTTGACGTGCAGGACGCCGGCGGGGCCGCTCCGGGTGGCCTCGAAGTGGGAGCGGGCCTTGTCCCACTTGCCCGCGATGTCGAAGAGGGTGGGCACCTGGTACGCGTCCTGGATGGACATCCCCGCGCCCGCCCACGTGGGGCCGTAGACCGTGCCCGCTCCGTCGAAGTTCTGGAGGATGACGATCTTGCCGCGCACCTCGCCCAGGTCGGGGATCCGGGTGGCGGCCTGACCGCCCGACGGCGTCCAGATGTGGTCGCGCGCCAGCCCGGCCGTATCGGGGTTCTCCGTGAGGTACCAGTCGAGCGTCTCCTCGTAGGTGCGCGTGTTCTCCGCCGCGGTGTGCTCGGGCTTGATGCGCATGAGGACGGTCTCAGTGGGGTTCGCGCGCAGGAAGTCGGTGGTCTGCCGGAGCACATCGGTGAAGTTCGCGTTCAGGTAGACCGCGCCGTGGTGGATCGTGAACGCGTCCTTGAAGTGCCGCGTGCGGATGTCGAGCGCGCGCACCCCGGCGTCGAGTTGTTCGGGGAGCGGGCTCTCCTGGGTCTCGGCCAGCGGGGTGACGTCGCGCGCCATGGTGTCGTGGGTGCCGGGGATCGACAGCGCGGCGAGGCTGGTGTCGTCGCTGATCCCGGCCATCCAATCGGGGTTGCTGATGGCGCCGAGGTCGAAGCTGTGGCGGTCGTCGGCCAGCGCCGGCGCGGCGGGCGCCAGCGCGACGAGGACTCCGGCCATCAGCCCCGCGAACGCGGTGCGCGCGGGGCGCACGCGCGGGGGGCCGGATCGCGGGGAGGGTCGGTTCCGGGCGGGCACAGGGGGGACGCTCGTCAAGGACACGCTGCCGCACCTAACGCTGAGTTGTAGGGGGATCTCACTCCGCACAGCAGTATGCGCAACCGCGGCGCCGATCGCACGGGTCCCACCGCCCCACTCGTGTGCCGGATGTGGCCGCAGGGAACAGTGGACGCACCGGATCCGGCGTGTTAGGGCATGCGCCGGTGGGGCGGAAGGGACGGCGTGCGTCCCCCTATGACGGGTGCGGCCCGGTGGGGAGGATGACCCCGCGGGACGGCGTCGGCGACGGCGCAATCGCTCCGCGGCCGGGCCGCGGGCGCCGCGCGCCGGCGGAGCGACCAGGCCCGCCGCGGGCCCGCGGGACGCGCCGCGGACTGGCGGAAAGCCCGCCTGTGGCACAACCGGGCCTGGCAAGCTGGTGCGGCGAGAGACGAGCTAGGGAGCACGCATGGAGTGGCCGCCCAAGGACATGGAACGCAAGATCCTGACGGGTCTGGCCGAGGCACGCATCATCGAGTACCACAGCAGCGAGGAGACCGAGGCCGGGCGGGTGCACCACATCACCACGGTCACCGGTTACGAGATCCCGTTGAAGGACACGGAGGTCGCCCCGTTCGCGCTCGGTGCGTGCGCCGGCGACTACAACCGCAGCCTCGACTACGACGCGACCCCCTGTGATCTGGTGGACGGGCTGATCGCCGAACGGTGGGCGAGACAGGCACGCCACTGACCCCGCCGATCCGACCGCGGTCCCCCCTCGACCGCGCCGGGCACGGCGCACCGGCACCACGCAACGGCCCGCACCGCGCTCGCCGATCCCTCTCGACACCCGCGGCCCCATGGACGAACCCCCAAGGGCACGCGGGCCGCCTCCCGATCCCCCCGGGGCCGCCGCGCCCCGGCGATCCCCGCCGCGGTGCCGGTCCGGCGGCGCCCTCGGCCGCCGACGCGGCTCGCCGGAGCCGCCGCCGCACATGACCGGCCCACCACGGCGAATCCGCTCACGCGGCGAGGCCGCACAGCCGCGAATCGGGCGACTCCATCATCGGATGATCCCGCCCGGACGTCCCCGGAAGACAGCACCCCTCCGGCGGAGCACGGCGCTCCGGCACGCGCCGGTCCCGCCTCCCGCCGCCCGGCGCCCTCTATCCCCGGCTCGGGACCGAATGCCCGCCGGCCGACGTCATCGAGCCGCTCTGCCGCGGAACGGCCGCCGCCCCCTCGGCGGTGTCCAGGGCCTCCAGCGTCTCCAGTGCGGCGGCGACCGCGTCCTCGGTGGGCTGTACCAGCGGCAGGCGCACAGCGGGTGAAGGGATGCGGCCCTTTGCGTGCAGCACGGCCTTGAGGATGGTGGGGCTGGGCTCGCGGAAGAGGCTGCGGGACACGGTCGCCAGGCGGTGGCCCAGGCCGCGCGCGCCCGCGGCGTCGCCCTTGTGCCAGGCTTCGGCGAGGTCGGCGAATCCGGTGGTGTGCAGGTGCGCCGAGGCGAGGATGCCGCCCGCCGCGCCCATGGCCAGCAGCGGGGAGATGAAGATGTCGTCTCCCCCCAGGACAGCGAAGTCCTCGACGGGGCGGCCCAGCAGCTCGACGGTGTCCTTGTCGATGCCGCCGACCGCGTGCTTGACGCCGATGATCCGGTCCATCGCGGCGAGCCGGAGCATCGCCGCCGTACTCACGTGCTGTCCGGTGCGGTACGGGATGTTGTAGACGATCAGCGGCACGGGGCTGTGCGCGGCGACCTGCTCGAAGTGGGCGAGCACCCCCGCCTCGCCAGGGCGGACGTACTGCGGCACCGGGACCAGCAGCGCGGTGATCTCGGGCCGCTTGCGCAGGTCCCACACCTCGGCCACGGTCTTGCGGGTATCGCCGCCGCCCGCGCCGACGATGAGCGTTCTTCCCCGCTCCGCGCAGACCCGCGAGCACACGTCGAGCACGGCGGACTTCTCGTCGGGTTCGAGCATGCCGGATTCGGCGGTCGTCCCCAGCGCCACGATGCCGGCGGCGCGGTCGTCGAGCACCCGATGGGCGAGCGATTCCAGTGCGTCGAGCGCGATGCCGCCGTCGGCGTCGAACGGTGTGATCAGCGGGACGTGGATACCGTGCAGTGACGTGTGATCATTCATGCTTCGAGGCTGCACCAGAGGTCGGGGCAGGTCCAGCTCATCCCGGTGATGTCCTGCGCGATCCCGACGCCTCCCCCGCTGCGTCGATCCCCGGCGGCTGCGCGCGGGTGGCGCGATGCGGTGAAAGCGTCCTGTAGGCGGCAGGAAAGGCGCGGCTGGTTGGCTCGCCGCAAGCAGACCGACTCCGATCACACGGGTCTGATCACAGGGAGGTCCCGATGACGCTTTCCGGCAGGGCGGCCGCACTGGCCGTGATCGCCCCCGCGCTCATCCTCACCGCCGCGCCCGCGTCCGCCGGCGAGTGCGAGGAGGCGGTCGGGCGGACCGACGATGTCAACGAGTGCTTCTACAACGGCATGGCGCCGTCGCCGAGCGGGTGGGACCCCTACAGCTTCGGCCCAGGGGCCTGAGCACCGGATATCGGGCCGGATCCGGGAGGGGGCAGGACAGGGAGGACACGGCGCCGATGGGAGGGACGGTGCGGATGCGAGCGCCGCATTCCGTGCCGCCTCGCCTAACGGGGGCCGAGGCGGCACGGAATGCGGCCGGACGGCCCGACAAAGGCGTCGGGGTATGCGGCCGGAGGGCCGACCGGGCACGGCCGAGGTCGAACGGCGTGCCCGTCCCATGGAGCGTCGCGCCCCTCGCCCGTGTCAGGGCGAGCAGTCGAAGTGGATGGTGTCGGCATCGATGATCTTGGCGCCCGCGGCGCTGAGATCATCCTCGGTACCGGCCTCGATCACGGCGGCGCCGCCGGTCGTCCGGTCGTGGGTGGTGGTGTGGGCGCCGGAAGCGATGACGACATCGAATCCGCGGCGCAGCGCCGCGTGTCCGGTCGCGGCGATCCGGTCCTCGCTGCGCAGGCCCGCGACCACCAACCGGTGCACGCCGAGTTCCTGCAGGATCGAGGCGAGCCGGGTGCCGGAGAAGGCGTCGGGACCGGAGGCGCGGACCACCGGCTCCCAGGGGAGCACGCGGAAGACCGGCCCCCAACCGTGCGGGTGCGGCGCATCGGGTTGACCGGCCGGGTCGTCGTCGTGGACATGGACGGTGGGCGCCCCCGCGGCGCGCGCGTGGTCCAGGAGTGATCTCAGCGCGGGGGCGACGGAGGCGGCCCTGGGGATGGGGGTCTCCCCTTCGAGCATGTTGCGTTGCACATTGATGAGCAGCAGCGCGGTCGTCATGGCGCGATCGTCGCAGAACCCGGGCTACGCGGCGAGGGGCGGTCGAGAGCGGCCACACCACCCGCGCCCCGCCCGGCACCCGCCCGGACGACGGCCACCGCCCCGACGCGGGCCCGGTAGCTGGGCAGTGGTGTGAAAGGGTGTCCGTCAACGACACTGAACGCCGGACGCTCACCGGCGATACCCGCCCCCGGAACACGAGTGGTCGTGCACCGATTTCGCACCGCTCTAGAGAACTTCCGGACTCCGGCTGGTCCTCCCACCCAGGCCACCCCGCGAAAAGGGCCCGCGCACCAGCTCCACCGGAGCCGGACTCAGGGCTTTGTCCCGACCGCGGAGACGCCGACCGAGAGCACCTCGGAGGTAGCGTAATGTCGCCGCTCCAACCACCCACGACCACACACCCGAACGGTATTCGGCCGCCACAAACCCCCAGCTCACTCAGTGTCCGCCCCGCAGGCGCGGGGATGAACCGGAGACTCCCGATGATGCTAACCGCCTCGAAAGGTCCGCCCCGCAGGCGCGGGGATGAACCGCTGCGTGACCCATGCCTGATCTGCCCGTCCGTGTCCGCCCCGCAGGCGCGGGGATGAACCGGCGAAATCCTCCGCGAGGCCGAGATCGAGCTGGTCCGCCCCGCATTTGCGGGGATCCATCCGCGGTTCCGGCTGATCGCATCGCGAGCCGTGGGAGACGCCGTCCGTCACCCGTCTCGGCGGGTCATCAGGTGGGCCAGTTCCACTCGGGAGCGGATGCCGAGTTTGGTGAAGATGTTGCGGAGGTGGTGGTCGACGGTGCGGGGGCTGAGGTAGAGGCGGGCCGCTGCTTCCCTGTTCGTGGCGCCTTCTGCGACGAGGTGGGCGATCTGGAGTTGCTGAGGGCTCAGGGCCTCGTGGACGGCGTGGCCATCGGAACGCGCGGGTTCGCCGGTCGCGCGGAGTTCGGCGCGGGTCTGGCGGGCCCACGGCCGGGCGCCGACGCGCTCGAAGGTCTCCAGGGCCGCGTGCAGGTGGTCGCGGGCTTCCCGGGGGCGGCGGGCACGGCGCAGTGCGTTGCCGAGGAGTAGTTCGGTACGTGCCCGCTCCACATCCCAGTAGCCGCGTCGGTGCAGGCCCATGGCCTCGCCGAAGCGCGCCACCGCTTCCTCGACCCCTCCGCCGCTCCCCTGGTCTTCGATGCTGCTCCGGTCGTCGATGCCGCTCTCGCGGGTATCCAGGCCGCTTTCCCGGTCTCCTCGACACTTTCCTCGGTTTCCTCGGTCGCCGGACACCTGCTCGCCCGCGTCGTTGCCGGTCGTGCCGACGGTGTCCGCGGCCTCTCTTCTCCTCCCCCTTCCCGCCGCTCTCCTCCCTGAGGTCGATCCGCCCGGGTCGGCCTCGGCGAGCAGGCCGAGGCATCGCGCCGCCACCGCGCGGGTGCCCTCGCTCTCCGTCGCGTCGGCCCATGCCTGGAACGAGCGCAGCGACGACCGGGCGCGGGACGGGTCGCCGGTGCGGACGGCGGCTTCGATGTAGTCCGGGGTACTGAGGAGCCGCACGGCGATGTGGCCGCGTCCCGGGCCGGCCGAGGCCAGGGTGCGCAGCCGGATCGCGGCCTCCGCGGTCCGCCCTCCCGCGAGGTCCAGGCGGGCCAGCGCCCACGTCGCCAAGGCCGCCGGAAGCCCGAGGTCGTGGGCTGCGGCGAGGTCCAGCGCCGCAGCGGCGTGCGCGCGGCAGCCCTCCGCGTCGCCGGTCATCGCCGCGACCATCGCCAGGGCGGCCCGGTGGTGGCCCGCGCAGTTGTGCTGCCCGGTCTCCTCGGCCAGCTGCAACCCCTCGCGCGCGGCCTCGTCCACCTGGGCGAGCCGCCCCATCCACAGTTCGGCGTAGCACTGGTACTCCAGCGCCAGCGGGACGACCGAGAGCGCTCCGACCCGCCGCGCCGCCGCCACGGCGCGCGTCGTGAGGGTGTGGGCGCGCACGGGATCGCCCAGGAGCAGGCCGCTGACGCCGCCCCACACCAGCGCGGCCGGATCGCCCAGCCGTTCGGCGCCGGCGATGGCACGCTTCAAGGGGGCGATCGCATCGCGGTGGTCTCCGCGGAGCATGGCGGCCTTGCCCGCCACGAAGTCGAACATGATGCCGGTCTCGGCGGCGGTGTCGCCGGGCCGTCGCAGCGCGGCCATGCGGTCCGCGGTGGCGAAGTAGCGGGCGTGGTCGCCCGCCAGGCAGCTCGCCTCTCCCGCTTGGAGGAGGGCTCGCAAGGCGAGGTCGCGGCGGTGGGGCAGCAGGCGCTCGGCCGCCGCGCTCAGCGCCTCGTGGGCGTCGACGGCGATTCCGGCGCGCAGTTCGATGTCGCCGCGCAGCAGTTCGGCGCGGCCCAGCAGCTCGTCGGACTCACCGGGCCGTCGCGGCCCGCCGCCACCGACTCCCACGTCGTCGGTGTCACCCGGGTCGAGCGCGCGGACCCGGTCGAGGAGGACGCGGGCGCGGCGGGGCCCGCCCGAGAGCCAGGCGTCGCGTGCCGCCTCGGTCAGCCGGGCGGCGCGTGCCCCGGGGGCGGGGGTGAGTTCCCCGGCGCGTTCGAGGAATCGGGAGGAGACCGCGTAGCCGCTGCGGCCGCGCTCGCGCACCGCCACCTGCTCCAGTTCCGCCGCGCTGTCCTCATCGGCGTGCAGGGCGGTGGCGGCGCGGTGCCAGGCGGCGCGGACGGGGCGGCCGTGGGCGTCGAAGACATCGGCGAGCAGGACGTGGGCCGCGCGGCGGCCGGCGAGGCCGCCGCCGTCGTAGGCGGCGGAGCGGACGAGGGGGTGGCGGAAGACCACCGCGTCGTCGTGCACGTGGACGAGCCCGGCGTCCTCCGCGGGCTCCAGCGCCCCGACGTCGATCCCCATGCGCTGCGCGGCCAGCACGAGGAACGCGGGCTCGATCTCGGTGTCCTCCTCGGCCGCCGCCGTGATCAGCAGGAGTCGGCGCGTGTCGGCGGGCAGCCGGGCGATGGCGCCGGCGTGGGTGTGCCACAGCCGGCCGCGGGGCCGGAGGGTCCTCGGCAACGGCGCCTGCCCGGCCAGCTGGGTGGCGGAGAGCGAGGCTGCGAGTTCGACGGCGGCCTGCGGGTTGCCGCCGGCCGCCCCGGCCACGCGCCGCAGGACGGGTTCGCTCACCGTGGGGGCCGCGGCGGTCTCGGCGAGCTCTGCGAGAACGGCGCGTATGTCGTCGTCGCCGAGGCGGCTCAGGCGCAGCAGCGGCACGCCGGCGACCGGGAGGTCGTCGCCGTCGCGGCCGTCGCGCGCGGTGAAGACCAGCGCGGCGGGTTCGGTGTCGGCCCGGCGGGCGGCGAAGGCGAGGGCGTCCAGGGAGGCGGCGTCGAGGTGGTGGGCGTCGTCGACGCAGACGAGCAGCGGTGTCTCCCGGGCGGCCGCGGTGAGCAGCCCGAGCACGGCGACGGAGAGCAGGTAGGCGGTGCCGTGCGCCCCGGCGGTACCGGAGTCCAGGGTGCGGGTGAGGGCGTCGCGCTGCGCGGCGGGCAGTGCGGGGATCAGGTCGGTCAGGGGGCGCAGCAGCCGGTGCAGCCCGGCGTAGGGCAGGGCCGCCTCCGTGGGGACGCCGCGGATGGCCAGCGTGCGGACGTCGTCCGCTGTCGCGCGGAGGTGGTCCAGGAGCGCGGTCCTGCCGATGCCGGGCTCGCCCGTGACGAGCAGCGCGCCGCCGTGTCCGTCGCGCGCGGCGTCGAGGAGGGCTCCGGTGACGCCGAGCTCGCGGTCGCGGCCGAGGAGGCGCACGGGGGATGTGATCGGGGACACATCAGACACATGGGTAAGTTACCCGTCCGTAAAGTAACCGTAAACCCGACTGGCGATTTCACCGATGCGGCGGCCCGGCCGACCGGCTGAGACTGCTCCCGAATCCCCCGTTCGAGGAGCTGACATGCGTCGCATCGCCTCCCTGCTGTGCGGCCTGGCCGCCGCGGCGACCGCCCTGTCCCTCGCCCCCGCCGCGGCGGCCCAGGCGGCGGCGCCGGATCCGGTCGTGTTCGTGCACGGTTTCGCCGGGAAGGGCTCGCAGTGGTCCGCCATGCGGAATGACTTGCAGGACAACGGCTACCCCGCCGACCGGCTGCACGTGTTCACCTACAACTCCGCGCAATCCAACGCCACCACCGCCGGCGAACTCGCGGGCTTCGTCGACGACGTGCGGTCCGCCACCGGGGCCGCCAAGGTCGACATCGTCACCCACTCCATGGGCGGGCTGCCGTCCCGCTGGTACATCCGGTTCCTCGGCGGCACCGACACGGTGGACGACTGGGTCTCCATCGGCGGCCCCAACAACGGCACCAGGGTGGCCGGCCTGTGCTCGATCGCGCTGCCCGCCTGCCGGGAGATGGAGCAGGGGTCCTCGTTCCTGTCGGAGCTCAACGCCGGCGACCCCACGCCCGGCGGCGTCGCCTACACGACCTTCCGCTCCCCGTGCGACATCGTCATCTCGCCGGTGAGCAGCACGGTACTGGACGGAGCGACCAATAACCGGACGGGCTGCCTGGAGCACATCTCGATGATGTCCGATCGGGGCGTGATCGACGGCGTCCGCGCCGCGATCGCCTGATCCGCGCCGCCGAAGAGGACACCGCCCGAGACGATCGCCACCGCCACCGCGGCGGACGCGCCGCCCTCGCAGGCCGGGCCGCCCCTTATCCCCCGGGGGGCGGCCCTTATCGCCGCCTCGGGGCGGTGGCGTGCGCGCGGCCCGTCGCGCGCCCCACCGTCCCACTCCCGCGCGCGGC
The DNA here is from genome assembly GCF_042653925.1 of Nocardiopsis mangrovi. Lineage (NCBI taxonomy): Bacteria > Bacillati > Actinomycetota > Actinomycetes > Streptosporangiales > Nocardiopsidaceae > Nocardiopsis > Nocardiopsis mangrovi. The sequence goes on along the minus strand of NZ_JBHSFQ010000009.1, from coordinate 51,421 downwards.
GGCCCACGGGGACGTATGGCAGGTTTCGGAACGCGGCTCCCTGCGAAGGGGGCCACTACCTATAGCTTGCCCGAGAGGGGATCCGACGCTGTCCGGTCGTAGAGGGAGTGTGCGTTTCGATGCCATCCGCCATGAACGGCGCGGAAGTGGTGCGGGGCCTTCAAGAGAGGGCGGCCCGGGCGCTTCCCGCGGCGCAGGTCGAGGACGCCGACGGATGGTGGCTGCGCCACGCCCCGGGCTGCTCCTGGTGGGTGGGGACGGTGCTGCCGCACGGCGGTGCCGGGCCGCGCGATCTGGCGGAGAGGATCACCAGGGCCGAGGGGTTCTACGCCGGCCGCCGCGCGAAGGCGCGGTTCCAGATCACCCCGACCGTGTGTCCCGACGGGCTCGACACGGTCCTGGCGGATCGCGGCTACCGCCGGGAGCGGACGGTGTCATTGCAGGCGGCACCGGTCGCACGCGTCGCCGCGAACGCGCCGGCGGGCGCCATCGAGATCCGGATCGACGACCATCCGGCGCGCGCGTGGTTCGAGACCGCGCACGCCCTGCACGGCGGCGACCCCTGCGCCGCGTGGCACATGCTCGACCGGGTGGACCGGCCGTGCGCGTTCGCGCGTGCGGTGGTCGGCGACGACGTCGTCGCCGTCGGCCGCGCCGTGGCCGACTCCGGCTGGGCGGGCGTGTTCGGTATGGCCACGGCCCCCGAGGCGCGGGGAAGGGGCGCGGGCCGCGAGGTGCTCACGGCCCTGGCCGGATGGGCCGCCACGCAGGGGGCCGACCGCATGTATCTCCAGGTCGAGCGGGACAACCTCCCGGCCGTCCGGCTGTATGAACGGGCGGGCTTCGGCGAGATCCACCGCTACCACTACCGCACCGCGGGCTGACCCGCCCACGCCGCGCCGAGGGAACGGCCGGCGGCACCGACCGAGCCGGCCGCGTGCCGTGCGGCCGTACCCGATCGGGTACCGGCGTCCACCGGCGCTGCCGCCTTCGCGACGCTCTCCACTCGTCCCCGTTGACCGCGAAACCGGGCTTCGGATCGAGCGGCGCCTCCGGAAGCACGGACGACGGCCGCACCGCGTCCGGCCGCGTCTCTGCGACCGTGACCGGTCGGGTGCCGGCGCCCGCCGGTGCCGCACTCCGTGCGGCACGCCGCTCCCGGAGGATTTTCGGTCTCATTTCCTCCGCTGAATCGGGCCGCCGAATCCAAGGGAACTACACGTCGCCGACTGGGGCGCACGGCCCTGTGGGGTGATGGTGCACGTCACCGGGTCGTGGTGGGCCCGGTGGCCGCTCGCTCTCCTGCGGTGGGGGCGCCCGGGGGCGTGGTGTCGTACTCTGCGAGACGACCGTTGGCCCCGTCCCCGCTCTTCGGTCGGTCCCGCCCCCCACCCTTCCAGGCGCAGCGTTGTCGGTCCTTCCCCAGAACACCGGCGGTCCCGCTCCATCGGCGGACGCCGCCCCGCCCGCCCCGTCCCCCCACCACAGGCCCGAAATCCAGGGGTTGCGGGCCGTCGCCGTGCTGCTCGTTGCCGCGTACCACATCTGGTTCGGCCGGGTCTCGGGCGGCGTCGACGTCTTCCTGCTCCTCACCGGCTTCCTGATCACCGGATCCCTGCTCCGGGGGGTGGAGCGCGACGGGCGGGTCCGCCCGGTCGCGTTCGTGACGCGGATGATCCGGCGGCTGTCCCCCGCCGCCGGCGCGGTGCTGGCGGCGGTGCTGGCGGGCTCGTGGCTGGTCCTGCCGCGGCCGGAATGGCGCGGCACGATCGCCGAGGTGGTGGCCTCGGCGCTCTACTACCAGAACTGGCGGCTGGCCGCGCACTCCGTGGACTACCTGGCGCGGGAGGGCGCGAGCGCCGTCCAGCACTTCTGGTCGCTGGCGGTGCAGGGCCAGTTCTACCTGGTGTGGCCGCTGCTGGTGGGCGCGGCCGCGCTGGCGGCGCGGCGCACCGGGCTCCCCCTGCGCCCCGTCTTGGCCGCCGCCCTGGCCGCGGTGTTCGCCGGGTCGCTGTGGTACTCGGTGTCCGTGACGGCGTCCGACCCGGAGTGGGCGTACTTCGACAGCGGCGCCCGGATGTGGGAGCCCGCCCTGGGCGGGCTCGTCGCGCTGCTGCCGCGCCGCCCGTTCCTGCCGGCCGGCGTGCGCGCGGTGCTGGGCTGGGCGGGCCTGGTGGCGCTCGCCGGCTGCGGGGTGCTGGTCGGCGGTTCCGCGGCGTTCCCCGGGTACGCGGCGCTGTGGCCGACCGGCGCCGCCGTGCTGGTGATCCTCGCGGGGACCACCGGCCTCCCCTGGGGTGCCGACCGCCTGCTCTCCTGGTCCCCGCTGGGCCGGGTGGGCGACCTCGCCTACCCGCTGTACCTGTGGCACTGGCCGCTGCTGGTCTTCCACCTGGAGATGACCGAGCAGGCCACGGCGGGCCCCCTCGGCGGGCTGGTGGTCCTCGGTGCGGCGGCCGCCCTGGCGTGGGCGACCGCGCGCCTGGCCGACGGCGGCGCGCTGCGGCTGGCCCCCGCACGGCCCTCCCCCGGGACCGCGCTCGCGGTCGGCGCGGTCTTCCTGACCCCGGCCCTGGTCCTCGCGGGATGCTGGCTGAGCGACCTCGACCGGCAGCGTGCGGCCGGCGACCGGGTGGCCGACGACCGGGGCCTGTACCCGGGGGCCGGGGCGGTCGCCGACCCCCGGGTGACCGAGACCCTGCCGGACCTGCCCGTCTACCCCGACCTGTCCGACCCCCGGGACATGTGGCTGACCCACGTGAACGGGTGCAACAGCGAGATCGAGGGCAGCGACGTCACCGTCTGCGCCTACGGTCCCGCCTCAGCCGAGCACAGCATCGCGCTGGTGGGCAACTCCCATGTCGGCCAGTGGTTCCCGGCGATGGAGGCCATCGCCGAGGCCAACGGGTGGCGGCTCTTCGTCATGACCAAGAACAGCTGCCGGTTCGGCTCGGGTGTGCAGTACCTGGGCGGCACCGCCTACACCGACTGCGGTGTGTGGAACGACAACGCCATGGCGGAACTCGCCGAGCTGCGCCCCGACGCGGTCTTCACCACCTCCACCACGACCGGGGCCGACGCGCCGGAAGAGGTGCCGGAGGGCTCGGTGGGACGCTGGCGCGAGCTCGCGGACATGGGGATCGACGTCGTGGCGATACGGGACACCCCGCGGCTGAGTTTCGATGCCCCCGAATGCGTGGACCGCCACGGTGCCGCCGGATGCGTGGAGCGGTCGTCCTACTCCATGGCGGCGGAGTCGCCGGTGCGGTCGCTGGAGGGCGCGCCCGGCAATGTGGACTTCATCGACATGACCGGCTACCTGTGCCCGGGCGGCCGCTGTCCGGTCGTGGTCGGCAACGTGCTGGTGATGTCGGACGACAACCACCTCACCGCCACGTACTCCCGAACTCTGGCCCCCCTGCTCAACGCCCAGGTGCGTGCCGCCACCGGCTGGTGAGCCGGGCGGGCGCGCCCGCCGCGGCCGGGGAACGACTCCATGTCCGAATTGCGGAGAGTGCCCGGAAGCTGATTCCATGTGCTCCGGCAGCGGCACCGACCCCCGTGCGGCGCACCGGATCGCAGAAGGAGACGGCACCGTGGACGGCCAGGGCCCCGCACCGGAGGGCGTCGACACCTCCGTTCCCAACGTCGCGCGCATGTACGACTACTACCTCGGCGGCAAGGACAACTTCGCCGTCGACCGCGCGGCGGCGCGCAAGATCGTCTCGATGGTCCCCGAGCTGCCCGCCACGGTGCGCGGCAACCGCGACTTCCTCGGCCGGGCGGTGCGCGACGCCGCCGGTTCCGGCATCCGGCAGTTCATCGACCTCGGCACCGGCCTGCCCACGCGCGACAACGTGCACGAGGTCGCGCTGGAGGCGTCGCCCGGTTCCCGCGTGGTCTACGTCGACTACGACCCCGTGGTGGTCTCCCACGGCGAAGCGCTGCTCGCCACCGCGCCCTCCGTCCGCATCATCGAGGCCGACCTGCGCCGGCCCCGGGAGATCCTGGATCACCCGGTGGTGCGCTCGCTCATCGACCTCGACGAGCCGGTGGCCGTGCTGCTCGCCGCCATCCTGCACTTCGTGCCCGATTCCGAGGACCCGCACGGGCTCGTGGCGCAGCTCCGCGACGCCATGGCACCGGGCAGCCGGCTGATCTTCTCCCACGGCCTGTCCGACCCCGGCCGCCCGGAGGCGACCAAGGGCTCGCGCGACGTCTACGCGAGCTCGTCCTCGCCGGTCAGCGACCGGTCCCGCGACGAGATCCTGCGCTTCCTCGACGGTTTCGAGATCCTGCCGCCGGGACTGGTGCCCGCGGCCGGCTGGCACCCCGGCGGGGTCAGGGAGGACCTGCCGCCCGGGAGCGAGCTCATCGTCGCGGCGGTCGGCCGCAAGCCCTGAGGCCCGTCCGGGCCGCCCGCCGCACACGGCAGGGGCCGCCCGCGGCGCGATGACCGGCACGGACGCCCTGCGGGTCAGCCCCGGGGCACCTGCCGGGAACGGTCGGCGGACACTGGGCGCGCCTGCACCGGCGCCCCCGCCTGCACCGGGCCGGCCCACCGGTAGCGCCGCTCCGGCCGGCCGGCCACGCCGTAGCGCGACCGCACCTCGGCCTCCCCGGCGTCCACGAGGTGCTCCAGATAGCGGCGCGCGCTCACCCGCGACAGCCCCACCAGCCGGCCGCACTCGGCGGCGGACAGCTCGCCGCGCGCGTCGCGCAGCGCGCGCCGCACGATGTCGCGGGTGCCGGCCGTCAGCCCCTTGGGCATGGCCGGCGCGGGCGTGTACCCGCCCGGCGCGCCGGTGAACACGCGGTCGAGCTCCGCCTGCCCGATCTCGGGAGTCGCGGACAGCCGCCGGTCGAGCCGGCGGTAGCGGTCCAGCCGCTCCCACAGCGCCTCATGGGTGAACGGCTTGATCAGGTAGTCGACGATCCCGCCGCGCATCGCGGTGCGGATCGTTCCGACGTCGCGGGCCGCGCTGACCACGATGGCGTCCACCGGCGGCCCGGGCAGCGCGCGCAGCCGCCGCAGCACCTCCAGCCCGCTGATGTCGGGCAGGTAGATGTCGAGCAGCACCAGCTCGGGCCGCAGCTCCTCGGCCATGCGCACGGCGCTCGCGCCGTTGTGCGCCTCGCCGACCACGGTGAAGTCCGCGAACCGCTCGACCAGTTCGCGGTTGACCCTGGCCACCATGAAGTCGTCGTCGACGACCAGCACCCGGATGTCGCCCATCGCCCGTCATCCCTCCCTCGCGCCCGCGGAACCCGCTGCGGCCCCCGCGGCCGTCGCCGGCAGCCGGGCGGTGAACAGCGCCCCGCCGTCGCTGCGGACCGACACCGACCCGCCGCGCCGCCGGCAGATCAGCCGGATGATCGCCAGTCCGAGGCCGCGCGGGTCGCCGTCGGCCGCCTCCTTGGTGGTGACCCCTTGGCGGAAGATGGCGTCGCCGAGACCGTCGGCGATGCCGGGGCCGGTGTCGCCCACGGTGACCCGTGCGCCGCCGCCGTCGCGGCTCACCTCGACGCGGACGGTGCCGCCGCCCTCGGGGCGCAGTGCGTCGAACGCGTTGTCGATGAGGTTGCCGGTCACGGTGACGAGGTCGGCGGAGAGGTCGGGGTCGACCTCGGGGAGGTCGCTGGTGGGCGCGATCTCCAGCAGCACTCCGCGTTCCGACGCCATCGCCGCCTTGGCGATCAGCAGCGCGGCGAGCGACGGGTCGCGCACGTGCTCGGTGATGTCGGTCGTCAGCCGCTCGTGTGCGCGCGCCGTGCGGGTGACGAACTGCTCGACCTCATCGTAGTGTCCCAGGACGACGAGTCCGGCGATCGTGTGCAGGCGGTTGGAGAACTCGTGCGCCTGGGCGCGGAGCGCGTCCGTGGTGTGGCGCGTGACGTCGAGTTCGCGCCGCAGCTCCACCAGTTCGGTGCGGTCGCGCAGGGTGGTGACCGAGCCGATCCGCTCGCCTCGCGAGGTCATGGGCATCCGGTTGAGCGTGAGGACGCGGTCGGCGAGCAGGACGACCTGCTCCGCGCCCTCGCCGCCGCCCGCGAGGACGCCGTAGAGCTCGGCGTCCAGGCCGAGGCCGGCGAGCGGGCGTCCGACGCAGTCCGGCGGCAGCCCGAGCAGGCCGACGGCCTGGTCGTTGGCCAGGGTGACGCGGTCGTCGAGGTCGAGGCCGAGCACGCCCTCCTTGACACCGTGGAGCATGGCCTCGCGCTGCTCGACCGTCGCCGCGATCTGGCGCGGCTCCATGCCCAGCGTCTGGCGCTTGATCCGGGAGGCCAGGAGCAGTGACCCGAGCACGCCCAGCCCGCCGGCGGCGCCGAGGTAGATCAGCAGGTACGGCGCCGCGCTGTCGACCGGCTCCCACCAGCCGGGGCGCCCGTCGCCCACGGTGACCAGGCCGACCAGGCGCCCGCTGTCGTCGAAGACCGGCGCGTGCGCGACCAGCACGGGTTCGGCGTCGGGCTCCGACGGGTGCGGCGGTGCGGCGCCGATCCAGGACCGGCCGGTGAGCGCGGTGCTCTCGCCGATGTCGAGGCGTCGGCCGATGTCGGCGGAGTCGTCCGAGGCCAGGACGACGCCGTTCTCGTCGGCGATGGCGATGTCGGTGAGGCCCGTGATATCGCGGGTGGTCTGCACGGTGCCGGCCAGGGGCGAGGCGAGCATCTGGGCGAGCCCGAGGCGGACAGCGGGCAGCGCGCCGACCTGCTCGGCGATGGCCTGGAACCGGCGGCCCTCGACCTCCTCGAACCGGCCGTGGCTCTGGGCGACCGGGATGGCCGCCACCGCGGCCAGGACGCAGACCATGATGCCGAGCTGGAACACCAGGAACTGCCCTGCGAGCGACCATCGCCGCCGCTGACCTGCCATGACACCTCACCCGGTCCGTGCGCGGGGGTATGCCACGAACGATCACACACCGCCGCGTCCGTGGCGAGTGCTCTCCCGCGATTGTCAACCATGTCGTTATGTACACAACGACCGAAATCATTTTTAACTTCGCAATAGTGACATGGGCCACAGTGATCTTCAGTATCGGCTCCGTATCCCACCTCGTCCGGTGGGCCGCCGCCCGGGCAACGGACTCATCCCTTCCGCCCCGGGGAGCCCCCTCCCACCTCCCTCCCCAACGGGGAGGGGGCGCGTCGGCCCGCCGGATCCCGTGCCTCCGGCACGGAGCACAGTCAGGACGATCACCATGGCGAAGAGGTTCTTCCCGACCGCACTCCCCGCGCTCGTCTCAGCGCTGGCCCTGGCCTCGCTCACCGCGTGCGGCGGCGCCCCGTCCGGCGGCGCCGACGCCCCCTTCTCCGGCCTGCGCATCATGGTCCCCAACGCGCCCGGCGGCGGCTACGACGTCACCGCGCGCACCGCGGCGACGGCCATGGAGGACGCCGGCGCCGCCCGCAACGTGGAGGTGTTCAACCTCCCCGGCGCCGGCGGAACGGTCGGGCTGGCCCGGCTCGTCAGCGAGGAGGGCAACGGCGAGCTGATGATGAGCATGGGGCTGGGCGTGGTCGGCGCCTCCTTCACCAACGACACCGACGCGACCCTCGGCGACACCACCCCCATCGCGCGGCTCACCGAGGAGCCCGACGTCATCGTGGTCGGCGCCGACTCCGAGTACGAGGACTTCGCCGACCTCCTCGCGGCGTGGCGGGACGACCCCGGCGGCGTCACCGTCGGCGGCGGTTCCTCGCCGGGCGGCCCCGACCACCTCGCGCCGATGCTCACCGCCGAGGCCGCCGGGATCACCCCCGCCGACGTCAACTACGTCGCCTACGACGGCGGCGGCGAACTGCTGGCGGCCGTCCTGGGCGGGCAGATCGACTTCGGGGTGTCCGGCGCCGCCGAGTACGCCGACCAGATCGAATCCGGCGACCTGCGCGTCCTCGCCGTCACGAGCGCCGACCCGGTGGAGGGGCTGGACGCCCCCACCCTCCAAGAGGAGGGGCTGGAGGTCGACTTCACCAACTGGCGGGGACTGGTCGCGCCGCCCGGCCTGAGCGACGAGGACGACCAGGCACTGCGCGACCTCGTCGACGAGCTGCAGGCGAGCGATGAGTGGCAGGAGGTCCTGGCGACCAACGGCTGGACCGACGCCTACCTCACCGGCGACGACTTCGGCGCGTTCCTCGCCGAGGAGACCGACCGGGTCGACGGGGTGCTGACCGAACTGGGCCTGGAGTGAGCGCGCGGACCGCGCCCGGCGCCCCCGCGGCGGCCGGGCCCGCCGCCCCCTGGCATCGGGGCAAGGCCGAACTGGGCGTGTGCGTCTTCCTGTACGTGCTGGCGGCGCTGGTCCTCGTCGACGCCGCCGGCCTCGACGCCGGGCCCGCCCAGCGCGGGCCGGTGGGCCCGGCCGCGGTGCCCGTGGGCGTGGGGATACTGCTCCTGGCCGTCGCAACGCTGCTCACCGTGGACGTCCTGCGCGGCGGCCGCGGGAGCGCCGACACCGGCGAGGACGTCGACCCGTCGGCCCGCACCGATTGGCGCACGGTCGTGCTGCTGATCGCGGCGTTCCTGGCCAACGCCGCGCTGATCGACACGGCCGGCTGGATCATCTCCGGCGCCGTCCTGTTCTGGGGGTCGGCGTTCGCGCTGGGCAGCCGGCACTGGGTCCGCGACCCCCTCATCGCCGTGGCGATGTCGCTGGGCAGCCATTTCCTCTTCAGCGCGCTGGGCGTGTGGCTGCCGGCCGGCCCGTTCACGGGGGTGCTCTAGGCGATGGACACCGTCACCAGCCTCATCGAGGGGTTCGGCACCGCGCTCACCCCGGTCAACCTGCTCTACGCCCTGATCGGGGTGGCGCTGGGCACCGCAATCGGCGTGCTCCCCGGCATCGGCCCGGCGATGGCGGTGGCGCTGCTGCTGCCGCTCACCTTCGAGCTCGAACCGATCGGCGCCTTCATCATGTTCGCCGGCATCTACTACGGCGGCATGTACGGCGGCTCGACGACATCGATCCTGATCAACACGCCGGGAGAGGCGGCGTCGGTGATCACCGCGGTCGAGGGCAACCGCATGGCCAAGCGCGGCCGCGCCGCGCAGGCCCTGGCCACGGCCGCCATCGGCTCGTTCATCGCGGGGACCATCGGCACGCTGATGCTGGTGTTCTTCGCGCCCGTGATGGTGGGCCTGGCCCTGACCTTCGGTGCCGACGACTACTTCGCGGTGATGCTGCTCGCCTTCGTCGCCGCCTGCTCGGTCATGGGGGCATCGCGCGTGCGGGGGTTCGCCTCGCTCGGCATCGGCCTGACCATCGGCCTGATCGGCATGGACCCCACCACAGGGCAGTCGCGGCTCGCGTTCGGCATCCCGCAACTGGCCGACGGGATCGACGTGGTCGTCGTCGCCGTCGGCATCTTCGCGGTCGGCGAGGCGCTGTGGGTGGCCTCGCGCCTGCGCCGCACGCCGCCCGAGGTGGTGCCGATCGGGCGGGTCTGGATGGGCAGGGAGGACTGGCGGCGGTCGTGGAAGCCGTGGCTGCGCGGCAGCTTCATCGGGTTCCCGTTCGGCGCGCTGCCGGCCGGCGGGTCGGAGCTGCCCACCTTCCTCTCCTACATGCTGGAGCGGCGGCTGTCGAAGAACCGGGCGGAGTTCGGCAACGGGGCCATCGAGGGCGTGGCCGGGCCCGAGGCCACCAACAACTCCTCGGCGGCTGGCGTGCTCGTGCCGATGCTCACGCTCGGCCTGCCCACCACGGCGGTGTCGGCGGTGATGCTCTCGGCCTTCCAGCAATACGGGCTGCAACCCGGTCCGCTGCTGTTCGAACGCGAGCCCGAGCTCGTATGGGGGCTGATCGCGAGCCTGTTCATCGGCAACACGATGCTGCTGGCGCTGAACCTGCCCCTGGCGCCGTTGTGGGCGCGGCTGCTGCGCATCCCGCGCCCCTACCTCTACGCCGGGATCCTGTTCTTCGCCAGCATCGGCATGTACGCGGTCGGCTCCTCGGCGCTGGACCTGGTCCTGCTGCTGATCCTCGGCCTGCTGGGCTTCGCGATCCGCCGGTTCGGCCTGCCGATCATCCCGCTGATCATCGGGGTGATCCTGGGGCCGATGGCCGAGCTCCAGCTCCGCCGCGCCCTCCAGCTCAGCAACGGCGACCTCGCCGGCCTGGTCACCTCGCCGCTGAGCATCGCGATCTACGCCGCCATCGCGCTGTTCCTGGCCTGGCCGGCGGTCCGGTCCGCGCTGCGGGCGCTGCGCGGCCGCCCCGCCTCCTCCCCGGAGCCCGCCCGCGAGCGCGACGGGGTGTCCTGAGACCGCGCCGCCCGGACCGGGTCAGTCCCCCCGGCCCAGGCGGGGCTCGTCCAGGATGAACATGGTCTGGGTGCTGCGGACCTCGGGGATGCGCTGGAGGCGTTCGAGGACGAAGGTCCGCAGGTCGGCGGCGTCGGCCACGCGCACCAGCAGGAGCAGGTCGACGTCGCCCGAGACCAGGGCGGCGTGGTCGATCTCGGGGATGTCGCGCAGGTGGTCACGGAACCTCTCCCAGGAGTGCTGGAGGATGCGCACCGATACGTAGGCGGCCAGGCCGGTGCCGAACTTCTCGGGGTCGATGACCGCGGTGAACCCGCGGATCACCCCCTGCGCGCGCAACCGGTCCAGCCGCGCGTAGGCGTTGGCGCGGGAGACGTGGGCCTGCTCGGCGACCGCGCGGATCGACATCCGGCCGTCGGCCCGCAGCAGCCCGATGATGCGCCGGTCCACGTCGTCGAGATCGACGGCCACGTGTCTCACCTCACACCGGACGGACGCCGGGCCGGGTGGGCATTCTGCCGACCTCGCGGCGGATACCGGCCATTCGTCCACGGTCCCTCGGATCTTATGGACACTATGGGGTGATCCACCTCATATTCAAGACATGAAGCGCAGCGACGACCGGCCACGACCGGTTCCCGCACTTCCCACCCTGGAACCGATCCGCCTCGTCGACCCCGACGGCACCCGCGTGCCCGACCCCGACCACAGCGCACCGGGCCACGACACCCTCCTGGCGATGCTGCGGGCGATGGTCATCGGGCGGCGCTTCGACCGCCAGGCGAGCGCGCTGACCCGCCAGGGCCGGCTCGCGGTCTACCCCTCCTCCCACGGCCAGGAGGCGTGCCAGGTCGGGGGTGTCCTCGCCCTCGCGGACGACGACTGGCTCTTCCCCACCTACCGCGACTGCGTCGCGCTGGTCACCCGCGGCGTCGACCCGCTCGGCGTCCTCACCCTGCTGCGCGGCGACTGGCACCACGGCTACGACCCCCACCGCCACCGGTGCGCGCCCCAGTGCACCCCGCTGGCGACCAACGCCTCCCACGCCGTCGGCCTCACCTACGCCGCGCGGCGCCGGGGAGAGGACACCGCCGCGCTCGTCCTGATGGGCGACGGCGCCACCAGCGAGGGCGACGCGCACGAGGCCTACAACTTCGCCGCCGTGTGGAACGCGCCCGTGGTCTTCCTCATCCAGAACAACCACTGGGCCATCAGCGTGCCGGTGCACAAGCAGAGCGCCGCCCCGACCCTGGCGCACAAGGCGATCGGGTACGGGATCCGCGGCCACCACGTCGACGGCAACGACGCCGCCGCGGTCCATTCCGTTGTGGCGCGGGCGCTGGCCGAGGCCCGGGCGGGCGGGGGGCCGGCGATCATCGAGGCGCAGACCTACCGGCTCGACCCGCACACCAACTCCGACGCGCCGCAGCGCTACCGCGACGACGCCGAGGTGGAGTCCTGGCGGCGGCGCGACCCCGTCTCCCGGCTCGAAGCGCTGCTGCGCGCCGAAGGCGTCGTCGACGACACCGCGATGGAGCGCATCGGCGCCGACGCCGAACGCCTGGCCGCCGCGGTGCGCGACGGCCTGTCCGGGGAGGACCGCCTCGATCCCGCGGAGCTGTTCGCCCACGTCTACGCCGAACCCACCGAACTGCTCAAGCGCGAACGCGGGGCGCTGCTCGACGAGATCCGGGAGGGGTGAGATGGCCGAGGTCTCCATGGCCCAGGCGCTCAACCGCGCCTTGCGCGACGCGCTCGCCGAGGACCCCACTGTCGTCGTCTACGGCGAGGACGTCGGCCCGCTGGGCGGCGTCTTCCGGGTCACCGACGGCCTCACCGCCGAGTTCGGCGAGGACCGGTGCTTCGACTCCCCGCTCGCGGAGTCGGGGATCGTGGGCACGGCCGTGGGCATGGCGATGAACGGGCTGCGCCCGGTGGTGGAGCTCCAGTTCGACGCCTTCGCCCTGCCGGCGTTCGAGCAGGTCGTCTCGCACGTGGCGAAGATGCGCAACCGCACCCGCGGCCGGGTCTCGCTGCCGATGGTCATCCGCATCCCCTACGGCGGCGGTATCGGGGCGGTGGAGCACCACGGCGACTCCTCCGAGGCGTACTACACGCACACCCCCGGCCTGACCGTCGTCACCCCGGGCACGCCGGCCGACGCCTACTCCCTGCTGCGCGAGGCGGTCTCCTCCCCCGACCCGGTGGTGTTCCTGGAGCCGAAGCGCCGCTACTGGAGCCGGGCCGAGCTGGACCTGCCCGCCCGGACCGCGCCCATGGACCGCGCGGTGGTCCGGCGCGAAGGCTCCGACGCGACCCTGATCGCCTACGGCCCGATGGTCGAGACCGCGCTGGAGGCCGCGGACGCCGCGCACGGGGAGGGCCGTTCGCTGGAGGTGGTGGACCTGCGGTCGCTGTCGCCGTTCGACGACGCCACCGTGTGCGCCTCCGTGCGCCGCACCGGGCGGGCCGTGGTGGTGCACGAGGCCGCCACGTTCGGCGGGTACGGCGGGGAGGTCGCGGCGCGCGTCACCGAGCAGTGCTTCCACTACCTGGAGGCCCCGGTGCTGCGCGTGGGCGGCCTGGACATCCCCTATCCGCCGCCCAAGCTGGAGCACCACCACCTGCCGGGGGTCGACCGCATCCTCGACGCCGTCGACCGCCTCCAGTGGGAGGCGGGCTGGGTGCCCGACACCGTTCCGCCGGGGGTCGCGGGCTCCGCTGCCGGATCCGGGGGGCGGGCGTGAGCGGCGACGGCGCGGTGCGCGGCTTCCTCCTGCCCGACCTCGGCGAAGGGCTCACCGAGGCGGAGATCCTGACCTGGCTGGTGGCCGTGGGAGACACCGTGGCGGTCGACCAGCCCGTGGCCGAGGTCGAGACCGCGAAGGCGGCGGTGGAGGTGCCCTGCCCGTTCGCCGGGACGGTCGCCGCCCTGCACGGCGCACCCGGCGACTCCGTCGCCGTGGGGGCGCCCCTGATCAGCATCGACACCGCCCCGAGCGGGGCCGCGGCCCAGTTCACCGAGCCGGGCGCGGTGGTCCCCGCCGCCCGCCCCGCAACCGGGGCCGAACCCGCGGGGGCCGGCAACGGCCGGTCCGCCGCGCACGGGGCCCGCCAGGGTTCCGGTGCCGTCCTCGTCGGATACGGCACCGGCGAGGGGGCGCGCGGCCGCCAGGGCCGGCGGCGGCGCTCCCGCGCAGCGGAGGGGCCGCGGACAACGGCGTCCGCGGCTCCGTCCGCGCCTCCGGCTCAGGCGCGCGGAGACCTGCGGACACCGGTGGTCTCGCCGCTGGTACGCCGCCTGGCGCGCCAGCACGGGATCGACGTCACGGCGCTGGCGGGCAGCGGCGGGAGCGGGCTCGTGCTGCGCCGCGACGTCGAAGCCGCGGTCGCGGCGGGCCGTGTGCCCGCCCCGGATCCGGCCCCCGCCGGCGCACAGGACGGCGGCGAGCGCATCCCGCTGCGCGGCGCGCGGCGCACCGCCGCCGAGCGGCTGGCACGGTCGCGCCGGGAGATCCCCGAGGCCACGGTCTGGGTCGACGCCGACGCCTCAGGGCTGCTCGACCTGCGCGCGACGCTGAACGCCGCGGACCCCGCTCGGCCGGTGGGGATTCTCGCGCTGATCGCCCGGTTCTGCCTCCTGGGCCTGCGGCGGTACCCGTCGCTGAACGCCCGGGTCGACTCCGGGCGTTCGGAGCTGGTGCGGTTCGCCCACGTGAACCTGGGGTTCGCGGCGCAGACGCCGCGGGGACTGGTGGTGCCGGTGCTGCGCGGCGCGCACGCCCTGACGACCCGCGAGCTGGCCGCGGAGCTGAACCGGGCCACCGCGCGGGCGCGCGAAGGAACGCTGCCCCCCGGGGACCTCACGGGCGGGACGTTCACGGTCAACAACTACGGCGTGTTCGGGGTGGACGGCTCCGCGGCGATCATCAACCACCCCGAGGCCGCGATCGTGGGGGTGGGCCGGATCGTGAAACGGCCGTGGGTGGTCGGGGACCTGGTCGCGGTGCGACCGGTCGTGGAGCTGACGCTCGCGTTCGACCACCGGGTGTGCGACGGCGAGGAGGCGGGCGGCTTCCTGCGGTTCGTCGCCGACTGCGTGGAGCGGCCGGGCATCGCGCTGGGCGACCTCTGATCGGTGGCCGCCGGCACCGGGCCGGCGGCGTTCGGGGCCCGGGGCCCGGGGACCCCCGGGAGACAGCGGCGCCGGAGGGCCCGCCCGATCAACGGACGGAACCCCCCGGCGTCAGTGGTGGAGCGGTGCGGTGACCGCGTCCGGGTGCCTTAGCGCGTGTAGTCGCGCAGGCGGGTCAGGCGCTCACGCACGCTCCCGGCCACGCGGCGGCGGCCTTCGGCGGTGAACAGGGACGCGGCGCGGTGCCGGCCCTCTTCGTCGGAGCCCTTGGCGTAGTCCAGCGCGGGGCGGACCTTGGCGAAGAACAGCGCCACGGCCAGCGCCGGCAGGACGGCGAGGGTCAGCGCACCGGCCGCGATGGGCAGCTCGGCGCCGGCCAGCGAGATCCCGGACAGGTCGTTGGCCGCGGTCTCGGCCTCGACGCCCGTCTGGGTGCCGTCGTCCTCCTGCTGCGCGGCGGCGGTGGCCTCCTCCTCGTCCTCCTGGGCGGAGTCCTCGGCGGCCTGCTCCTCGGCCTGCTGCGCCTGGTCGGCCGACTTCTCCTCCGCCGCGGCCTGCTCTTCCTCGGCCTGCTGGTCGGCGGCGGCCTGCTCGTCGGCCGAGGTGTCCGCGGAGGTGTCCGCCGACGTTTCCTCAGGCAGCGGAGAGACCGCGTCGGTGCACTCCTGGCTGCCGCTCATCGGCTGCGGGGCGCCCGGGGTTCCGTTGCCGTCGCCCCACTTGGTGATGTAGTACTCCAGCTCGATGTGGCCCTCGCCACCGGAGACCGTGAGGGAGGTGTCGTCCCAGGTCTGGCCGGTGAGTTCGGCGAAGGTCTGGCCGTCGAGGTCCAGCAGGACGTTGCAGCCCTCGGCGGGGTCGCCGGGTCCGCGGTCGCCGATGAAGAAGTCGGCCTTCTTGCCGTTGTACTCGACGTAGCCCTCGGTGCCGAGCGGCCAGCTGGGGCTGGCGAAGAGCCCCTTCTGCATGGGCTCGCCGCTTGCGGGGGCGCCGGTGTCGCCGTTGATTCCGGAGCCGTCGTCCCAGAAGTAGGAGGACTTGACGTGGCCGTACTGGATCGGGGTGTCAGAAGAAGACATGAATGGATACCCAGGTCGGGAATGGGGCCGAGCGGACCGGGGACATGGCTGCGCGAAGTCCGGGCATGGCGGTTCAGGGCGGCCGGATGAGCCGGGTTGCCTTTGGGATCGTCATGGCTGGATCGCCAGACGGGCGGGTGGCCATCGATGGGGACGGTGGCCGGAATGGGCGGGCGCTGAGCGCGGCCCGGCCCCGCAATCGTGTGGGGGCCTGATCTCCCCTGGCGTGGCGCCCGGGGCTCGGCATCGGCGTCGACCAGCGGTTTACCGCAGGTCACGAACCGATCAAGAGCGAACCTAACCCACGCAAAAGTAAAATGGGAGGGGTTAAACAGTAAAGTCGCAGGCCAGGGCGTGTGGTATCACCCCGGGTGCACCCGAAACCACCGGCGGGCAGGGCGATCCGAACACGGGGGAAGGCCGGATTAGGGCACGCATCACACCAACGCGCCCTTGCGCTCGGCCGGATTCCGCCCCGTCAGTTGGGGGTGCTCCACGGAGCGCCGTCCACGCCCACCACGGTGCCGAACCGGGCCACCTCCACCCGGCGCTCCCCGCAGGGGCAGCGCAGATAGCGCACGATGCCCTCGGAGGTGTAGTGCGACGACTCCACCTGGGCGGCGGCCCCGGGACCACCGCAGGAAACACAGTCGCTGACAGCCATGACCCCCACTTTGGTGTAATGGCCTTGTGCACTTCAACACTTACGGCGGGACCGGCGCGTTCGTCTCCGCGGCTCTGGTGAACGCCCCCGACCACACCCCCGCGGTCCTGGCGCCGATCCTGCGGGCGCACGAGATCACCGCCCCCGACATCGACGACGCCCAGGCCGCCCGGCTCAGCCCGTGGATCGAGCGGCTGCGCCCGGTCTTCGGGGCCGGCCTGGCGGCCCAGATGGCCACGGTCAACCGGCTCCTGGCCGACGCCGCCACCCAGGTGCAGATCTCCGTGCACGGCGGCTCGGCCCCCCACCTCCACTACGTCAGCCAGGCGCTCGACACGGCCGAGCGCCTGCGCGGGACCACGGCGGGCGGCCTGGCCGTGGCCATCTGCGGCGCAGGAGGCGGACGCCTGGGCCGGTGCGGCCGCACGGGGTGCGGCCTGGCCTTCGTCGACACCTCGCGCAACGGGCGGCGCCGCTTCTGCTCGGTGACCTGCGCGAACCGCGTTAATGTCGCCGCCCACCGCGCCCGCAACGCCGACACCGCACAGCCCCCGGCCGATGTCGCCGCCCACCGCGCCCGCACCCGCTGACCGCCGCGGGCGCGGGCGCGGTGGCCCGCGATGGGATCAGGCGTTGAGGCGGCGCATGGCGCGGATGCCCACGGCCAGCGCCACCGCCGCCAGGACCACCGCGACCGCGAGGCCGACGGGCACCGAGGGGTCGGTGAAGTCGCCGACGAACAGGGCCCGCTCGGCGTCGACGACGTGGCTGATCGGGTTGGCCCGCGACAGGGCGTAGAGCCAGCCCGGAGCCAGGTCCATGGGCAGCAGCACACCCGAGAGCAGGATGAGCGGCATGGTGGCGGTCTGCACCAGCGCCGCGAAGACGTACTCCACCTTCATCGCCAGGGCGCCCAGGTAGGAGAGGGTACCCAGGCCCAGGCCGAGCACCGCCAGCAGCGCGAGGCCCAGCACGACCCCCGGCGCGCCGGGGTCGTCGCGGCGGTCACTGCGCGCTCTCGCGCAGGCTGCGGCCGGTGAGGGTGAGGAAGACGTCGTCGAGGGTGGGCCGCTGCACCTGCACGGTCAGCAGGGCGACGCCGGCGGCGTCCAGTGCGCGCAGCAGCTCGGGCAGGACGGCGTCGCCGTGGCGGACGCGCAGCCGAACGCCGGCGCCGTCGACCTCGACCGACCCCGCCGCGGCGATGCGCTCGGCCGTCCGCGCGCCGAGCCGCGCGGCCTCGGGTGTCTCGGCGGTGAACGCGACGAGGTCGCCGGAGACCTTGCCCTTCAGCTCGTCGGGGGTGCCGTCGGCGATGATGGTCCCGCCGTCGATCACGACCACGCGTTCGGCCGTGGAGTCGGCCTCGTCCAGGTAGTGGGTGGTCAGCACGATCGTGGTGCCGTGCTCCTCGCGCAGCCGCAGCACGTGCTCCCAGAGGTTGGCGCGGCTGTGGGGGTCCAGCCCGGTGGAGGGCTCGTCCAGGAAGAGCAGTTCGGGGCGGTGGATCAGGCCCATGGCGATGTCCAGGCGCCGCTTCTGCCCTCCGGAGAGCTTGGCGGTCTCGCGGCCGGCGGCCGCTCGCAGTTCCAGGATCTCCAGGAGCTCGTCGGCGCGGGAGCGCGCCTCGGCCCGGGTGAGCCCGTAGCAGCGCCCCTGGCCGACCAGCTCGTCGCGGACGCGCTGGTCCGGGCCGCCCCCGTTGCCCTGGCCGACGAAGCCGATGCGGCGGCGCACCCCCGCGGGGTCGGCGACGACATCGCACCCGGCGACCGTCGCACTGCCCGACGTGGGCGGCAGCAGGGTGGTGAGCATGCGCAGGCTCGTGGATTTCCCGGCCCCATTGGGGCCGAGGAAGGCGACGAGTTCGCCCTTTGCGACATCGAGGTCGATCCCGCGGACCGCCTCGACGGTCGTGCCCTTGACGCGGAAGTGGCGGGTGAGTTCTCGGGTGTGGATCACGTCAACCCCAGTAGTCAAGTTTGATTACCGGGCAAGAATGCACCAGGAGCGGACACTAGTCAAAATTGATTACCTACAGGGGTGATCCCGGAGAACAGCATGTGACCAGGGCCGACCGGCGGGCGGGGGCGATCGGACCGGCCCGCCCGTCGCCCGCGGCACGCGGGCGCCGGGGGCTGCGGGAGGGCTCAGTCCTGGTCGGCGGCCGGGACGCCCGCCGCCGGCGGGCCCGCCCCGAACGGCGCCGCGCCCTCGCCGGACATCTCGTAGGCGCCCTCCTCCAGGCGCCGGATCATCCCGCGGGTGAACTCCACCGAGGCGTCGTGCTGGACGTTCCACCACTCCAGCAGCTCCCACACGTGCGGCGGCTTGCCGTTCACGAGGTCGCCGTGCACCGACCTCAGCTGGTGCTGCGTCCCCTCCTGGAGCGCCAGGCGCCGCCGCAGCAGGGTGAGCACCATGCCCCGCGGCAGGGCGGTCATGAACGTGACGCCCGCGCTGAAGAACTCGGGCTTGACGTCGGGGATCGACAGCGCCTTGGTGAGCAGCCGGACGAACTCGGTCGTGCCGTCCTCGGTCAGCTCGAAGAGGGTGCGCTCGGGCCCCTCCCCGCTCTCCTCGACGCCCGCGGTGCGCACCATGCCGCTCTTGAGGAGCTGGCGCAGCGCGTGGTAGATCGACCCGGGTTTGACGCTGGCCCACTCCTCGGCGCCCCAGGCGATCAACTCCCGCCGCACCTGGTATCCGTGCGCCCGGCCCAGCGTGCGGACCACGCCCAGAACCAGCAACCGCGTCGCCGACATGCTCTCCTCGACCCTCCCACTCGCCGTCTCCCCTGGAGCCTACGGCCGCGCGCAGGGTTCCGGGCCGGGACCGCCCCCGCCGGCGCCCGCCGGCGCCCGGCGGCGCGGGGCGGGCGGTGCGGGCGGGGCCGGGCAGGGGCGGGGGTGTCCTCAGCGGACCTTGGCGAAGAAGGCCCGCAGGTCGCGCGCGAGGTCGCCGGGGTGGGCCATGGCCACGAAGTGGTGATCGCCCGGATTGGCATCGGGCCAGTGCAGGACGGTGGTGTCGCGTTCGGCCAGGCGCCGGATCGCCGGCGGACCGCTGTAGACGCCGGTCGGGGCCGCCGCCGACCCCTTCGGCCAGCCGAAGCCCGTGCTGTCGTACATGGGCCAGGAGGAGGACCCGAAGGTCCCGGTGAACCAGTAGAGGCTCACGTTGGTCAGGATGAGGTCGCGGTCGATCACCTGCTCGGGCAGCTTGTCCACGGGGGTGAACTCCTTGAACTTCTGCACCATCCAGGCGAGGGCGGCGACCGGGGAGTCCTGCCAGCCGTAGGCGAAGGTCTGGGGCGCCGCGCGCAGCAGCGCGTGGTGGTCGACCCCGTTCATCCAGTCCTGCTCCGTGACCAGCGCCCAGGCCGCGCGCTCCTCGTCGGTCAGCGTCGGGAGGTCGTCCTCGGCCGGGAAGCCGATGCCGCCGGTGATGTGGACGCCGGCCACGCGGCCCGGTGCCGCCGTCGCCACCTCCGGTGCGACATAGGCGCCGAAGTCCCCGCCGTGGGTGCCGTAGCGGTCGTAGCCCAAGCGGCGCATCAGTTCCGCCCAGATCCGCGCCACGCGGGCGGCGTCCCAGCCGGTCCCGCGCGGCGGCGCGGAGAACCCGAAGCCGGGTACCGACGGCACGACGACGTGGAACGCCTGCTCCCGGTCGCCCCCGTGCGCCGCGGGGTCGGCGAGGGGCCCGATGAGGTCGGCGAACTCCACGAAGGAGTTCGGCCAGCCGTGGGTGAGCAGGAGCGGCAGCGCCCCGGGCTCGGGTGAGCGCACGTGCAGGAAGTGGATGTCCTGCCCCTCGATCCCGGTCATGAACTGCGGAAAGGCGTTCAGCCGCTGCTCGTGCCGGCGCCAGTCGTAGCCGCTGCGCCAGTACCCCGCGAGCTCCTTGAGGTGGGCGACGGGGACGCCGCGGCTCCACCCCTCGCCGGGGAGCTGCGCCGGCCAGGCCGCGCCGGCGAGGCGGTCTCCGAGGTCGTCCAGGTCCGCCTGGGCGATGTCGATGCGGAAGGGGCGGATCTCGGTTCCCATGGTCGTCCTCCGTGGTCGCCGCGCCGGGCTTTCCGGGCGACGGGCGAAACCTAAGCGGGAAATAGGTCGACATCCGTCCCATATCGCGGTGCACCATGGAGCCATGAGCGATACCTCCGCGCGGCTGTTCGCGCTCCTGTCCCTCCTCCAGACCCCCCGCGAGTGGCCCGGCAGCGAGCTGGCCGGGCGCCTGGGCGTCACCCCGCGGACGATCCGCCGCGACATCGACCGGCTCCGCGACCTGGGCTACCCGGTGGAGGCCACGCTGGGGGCCGCGGGCGGCTACCGGCTCGTCGCGGGAGCGGCCATGCCGCCGCTGCTGCTGGACGACGACGAGGCGGTGGCCATCGCCGTGGGCCTGCGCACCGCGGCCCAGTCCCCCGTGGAGGGCGTGGACGA
This sequence comes from Nocardiopsis mangrovi, assembly GCF_042653925.1. Classification (NCBI taxonomy): domain Bacteria; kingdom Bacillati; phylum Actinomycetota; class Actinomycetes; order Streptosporangiales; family Nocardiopsidaceae; genus Nocardiopsis; species Nocardiopsis mangrovi. Next base: position 30,825 of record NZ_JBHSFQ010000009.1, on the reverse strand, counting down.
GGCGTCCGTGCGGGCGCTGGCCAAGCTGGAACAGGTCCTGCCGTCCCGGCTGCGCCACCGGGTCGGCTCGCTCGCGGCCGCCATGGCGCACATGCCGATGGGCACCCCCGCGGCCGTGGACCCGCAGCACCTGACGGCGATCGCCGGCGCCATCGTCGGCCGCGAGCGCATCCGGTTCGCCTACCGGGCGGCCGACGGGACGCCGTCGCGGCGCCTGGCCGAGCCCTACCGGCTGGTGGCGGCCGCGCACCGCTGGTACCTGCTGGCCCACGACGACGACCGCGGCGACTGGCGCCTGTTCCGCACCGACCGGATCACCGAGCCGAGGGCGACCGGCGCGCGGTTCACCCACCGCGAGATCCCCGGGGGCGACCCCGCCGCCTTCGTCAAGGACATGCTGTACTCGATGGCGCCCACCTACGAGGTGGTGGCGACCCTGCGGCTGCCCGCCGACCGGGTGGCGCAGCGGATCGGCGGCGCGGGCGAGGTCGAGCCCGTCGACGCTGATAGCTGCCGGCTGCGCGGCCACGCCGACACGGTCGAGTGGCTGGCGTCGCGCCTGCTCCAGCTCGGCTGCGACTTCACGGTGCACGAGCCGCCGGAGCTGCGCGCCCACCTGCGCGACCTCGGTACCCGCGCACTCGGCGCGGCAGCGGGGCCCGACGGGCCCGGCGCCCCCTAAACCGCAGGCCGGGTCATCCGCGTTCGGCGCCGAGCTGGTGGTGGACGATCAGGTCGACACAGACGTCGCCGAGTTCCGTCACGGACATGCCGCCGTCGCCGTCGTACCAGTTGAACGTGGAGTCGAGGGTGTCGAGCACGGCGCCGGACGCCGCCGCGGGGTCGGCCACCCGGAAATCGCCTTCGGCCATGCCGTCGCCGATGAGGTCGCGGATGAAGCCGCGGTAGTCGCGGCGCAGAGCGGACAGCTCGCGGTGGCGGGCCGGGTTGATCGCCCGCAGCGTGGGCTGGAGGGTGCGCCGCAGCTCCTCGGCGGTGCGGTGCTCCCAGCAGTGGGCGACGTGGCGCCGGACGAGCCGGCCCAGCCGGGTCGCCGCGGGATCGATGCCGCCGGAATCGGTGGTCTGCGCGGCCACCAGCGACCGGGTGGCGTCCAGCGCCACCGCGTAGACGAGGTCGAGGCGCGTGGGGTAGGCGCGGCGGAACGCGATGACGTCGCCGCCGGTGCGGCCGGTGATCTCCCGTGCCAGCACGGCCATGGACGGCCCGTGCATCCCGTGGCGGGCGAAGATTTCCGCCGCCGCGGTGAGCGTGCGGTCGGGCGAGCGCGCGTCGTGTGGGGAGAGGTCGGCCGTCATGATCATCTCAGAGGGGGTCCTCCGGGCGCGGCGATGGCGCGACCGGGTGCCGGCTATCGGCGGATCGGCTGCGGATCGGTTCCGAGGATAGCGTCGCGCTGCGGACGATTCGGGGAAAAGCGTGGATCTTGTTCGCCCTATTTGAAAAAGCGACGATTTCCGGGCCGGAAGTGCACCGTTCGACGACCCACGCTGAAATGAATTCAGCTTCGTTTCACCCGCCGTACCGACTCCTGTGCAGGTCGTGGCCCCATTCCGGCGCGGCGGTCCCGTGGGCGGGAACCCGCGGCGCCGCGGACACTCGGGGCTCTCCGGTCAGGCTGGCGAGGTCGCGGATGTTGTCGGTGAGGATCGCATCGACCCCCATGCCGACAAGGCGCACCATTTCCGGAAAATCATTCACCGTCCACGCCGCGACCCGGTAGCCGTGGCGCTGGACCTCGGCGAGGAGTTCGCGGGTGATCGACCGGTGGTCGGTGCTGTAGTAGCGGGGCATGAGCGCCTTCCACAGCTCGCCGGGCGGCAGGGTGGGCTGGTCCCACGTCAGCGCGATGGCCGCGGAGGGGCGCCGCGCGTGCAGCGCCCGCAGCGCGTCGATCGATCCGGTGAAGATCACGTGGTCGGCCATGTCGTGCTCGCCGGCCTGGGCGAGGGCGGCCAGCGCGGTATCGGCGGAGGTGACGTTGAACATGAGCGCCGCCCTGCGGCCCGCGGATTCGGCCAGGACCTCCATGAGCGTGGGGATGCGGTGCTCGACCTGGGCGCCCAGCACCGCGAGGTCGGCCAGGCCGAGGTCGGAGACCGCCCGGGGCGATCCCCACAGCCGGTCCAGGGTGTCGTCGCGTAGCAGGACGACGTGGCCGTCGGCGGTGGTCTTCAGGTCCACCGCCACCACATCGGCCCCCGCCGCAAAGGCGGAGCGAATGGCCGGGAGCGTGTTCTCCCGGTACCGGGTGGTCTCGCCGCGCAGGGCGATCGCCAGCGTCATGAGGCTGTCTCCGTCTACACCGCGGGTTCGACGATCCTGCCGTGGCTGCTAGGAGACAAGAGTGCCAAAGAGCGCTCCCGCCCGTAGGGGACTACGGCAAAATACGGCGGAATCGGCCCGACCCACACGGGTCCGTCCGCGCACGGGTGCGAGCGGTGTCACCCGGCGCACACCACGGTACAGGTCGGCGACCTGGGAAACTTCTTAGGTAGGCCGTGCGTCTGTAACAGTGGTGAACACGCACATCGCATCGACACCGAAGGCGGATGATGATCCCCGACCAGCGTCGCGAGCACATCCTCAAGCTCTTGCAGGAACGGCACGTGCTGAGTATCAACGAGCTCACGTCGATGCTGTCCGTCTCGCACATGACGGTACGGCGGGACATCCAGGCGCTGGAGAACGACGGCAAGGTCCTGTCCGTCACCGGCGGCGTGCGGCTCGCCGCGCGGTTGAAGAGCGAGCCGTCCTACCTGGCCAAGGCCCAGCTCGAAGTGCCGGCCAAGCGGGCGATCACGCGCGCCGCGGCGGAGCTGGTGCGCGAGAACTTCACCATCTTCCTCGACGCCGGCACGACCTCGCTGCAAATGGTGCCCATGCTCACCGACAAGGTCGGGCTGACCGTGGTGACCAACGACTTCAACGTGGTCGGGCACCTGATGGAGTACCCCAACATCGAGCTGATCCACACCGGCGGAGTCGTGTCCCACGCCGACCACTCCTCCGTCGGGCAGTTCACCGCCGACTTCCTGAGCCGGGTCAACGTGGACCTGGCGTTCATCGCCAGCAGCTCGTGGGACGTTGAACGGGGCTCGACCACGCCGTCGGAGGCCAAGGTCGTGGCCAAGCAGCAGCTGCTGCGGATCGCCTCGAAGAGCGTGCTGACGGTCGACAGCACCAAGTATGGCAAGTTCGGGACGTTCCGCGTGGCGCGGCTGGAGGAGTTCGACCTGATCATCAGCGATGACCGGCTTCCGCAGTCGGCGGTCGACGAGATGCGCGAGGCGGACGTCCGCCTCCAGCTGGTGGCGCCCGAGTGAACCGCGCGGGCCGCCCCGGCGGGCCGTCCCGCCGGGCGGCCGCGCCGCCCGGTCGCCGGGTCGCTCAGTCCTCGCCGGTGTCGGGATCGGCGGGGCAGAACAGTTCGAGCTGGATGCCGTCGGGGTCGGCGAACGTCAGCGACGAGCCCTGGGGCGTGTGCACGACCGGCGAGTGGTCGATGTCGAGGTCGGTGAGCCGCTCTTCCCAGAGCTCCAGCTCGCCGACGCCGGCCACCCGCAGCGACAGGTGGTCCATGCCGATGTGGCGCGGGTCGAAGGTCGCCTTGAAGTGCTCGCGGTGCTGGGTGAATCCGAGGACCAGGCCGGAGGGGTGGCGGCACTCGGTGTGCAGCCACTGCTTGCCGTCGCGGGTCAGGACCTCTTTGAAGCCCAGGACCACGCGGTAGAACTCGATGCTGGCGTCGCGGTCGCGCACCGACAGGTTGACGTGCGCGAGACCGGTCACACGGGGCACGGATACCTCTCTTCGGCGGGCCTGCTTCCGCGGGCTGCGCGGAGGGAAGATCGTGAGCACACCGGCGAGCCTAATCGCCGGATCGGGCCACGCGAGGGCCGTTAACGCATGATTAACGCGTCCTGCGCATGCGACGGCCGACACACCACACTATTCGCGACACGATAAATACGGTCGCTGACGTTCGGAAAGAATACGCAGGTCGTAGGGCCATAGGCCGAGGCTTCAGTGGCCCAGTCGGCTCCGCCACGCGGTGAGGAGGTGGTCGGCGGCGATGTTGGACGCCCCGACACCGTAGGCGACGGTCTCGCGGGCCTCGGCCGGCACCTGTCTGCGAGCCGGCCCTGCCGCCGGTCGAGGCCGGCCGGGCACCCGGGCCGGGAACCGGTCGCACCAGGGGGCAGTGGTGTAAGCGTTTCTGACATTGCCATACAGAATATTTAAGTAGTCCTTTTCCGTTGCGCCTGGCACAGTTGGGCCATGAGCGACACGACCACCTCACTCGACATCGTCACCGTCTTCCTCGGCGACGGCGACACCGGCGGCAACGAACTCGGCGTCTTCCTCGACTCCCCCGGGCTGCCGAGCGACACCCGCCAGGCGATCGCCGCGGACCTCGGCTTCTCCGAGACGGTGTTCCTGGAGGACCGCGCCACCGGGCGGCTGCACATCCACACCCCGGCGATCGAGCTCCCCCTGGCGGGCCACCCGCTGGTGGGGACCTCGTGGCTGCTGCGCGACCGCGGCACCCCGCTGGACACCCTCAACCCGCCGGCTGGCGCCATTCCCACCTGGACCGAGGGCGAGTCCGTCTGGATCCGCGCCGATCCCGACCTCGCCCCGGTGTTCGACAGCCGCCGGCTCGCGGACCCGGCGGCCGTCGACGCCGTTGCCGGCGGCGAGCCTGGGGTCGACCTGCACGTCTGGGCGTGGGAGGACGAAGCGGCCGGGCGGGTGCGCGTGCGCGTGTTCCCCGACGGCATGGGGATCGCCGAGGACGAGGCCACCGGCGCAGCGGCGCTGCGGCTCGGCCAGAAGCTGGGCCGGCCGCTGACGATCCGCCAGGGCGTGGGCTCCCGCATCGACGTCCGCCCGGGTCGCGACGGCACCGTCGAAGTCGGCGGCCGCACCGCGCACGTGGCGACCCGCCCCTACTCCCTCCCGTAGCGCCCCGCCGCGCCGGCCCCGCGGCCGGGCGGTGCCCCGGGGAGCGCCGCGCAACGGCCGGCGGCCTCCGCCCCCTCTCCCGTCCCCCGGATCCGAGACGACCTCCGGGTGCCCCGCTCCCCTCGCCGGGACGCCCGCCCTCCCCGCGAACGAGCGCCGGCGCGCCGGGTCGCGGGGAAGGACGGTCCCCGCGGCCCCGGCGCGCGCGTCAGCGGGCCGCACGCCCGGCGGTGCCCGCCGGGGCGGCGGCGGGACCGCCGGTCCCGTCATCGGGGCCGACCGCCCTCGCGGCCGGCCGGGCCGGGCGCAGGACCCCGCCGGCCAGCCGCCACACGACATCGGCCGTGCGCAGGCGCTCGGGGCGGTGGGTGACCACGATGACCGTTCCGGGGAATCCGGCGATCACGCGGTCCACCACATCGGCGGCTCCGGCATCGAGGTGGGCGTCGGCCTCGTCGAGCAGCAGCAGGCGGGGCCCCGTCAGCAGGGCGCGCGCGAGCGCGACCCGCTGCTGCTGGCCCGCCGACAGCCCGCCGCCGTCCTCCCCGACCGGCGTGCGCAGGCCGTGGGGCAGGTCCGCCAGCAGCCGGTCCAGGCCGCCGGCGCGGATGGCGTCGTTCAGCCGCCGCCCGTCCGCCTTCGGATCGGCATAGCGGACGTTGTCGGAGATGGTCCCGCGCAGCAGCGGCAGGTGGGGGCCCGCCAGCCCGATCGCCGCGCGCACCGAGGCCGCCCGCACCCGCGAGATGTCGGCGCCGTCCAGCAGCACCCGGCCGGCGTCGGGGGCGACCAGGCCGGCGATGACCGAGAGCAGGGTGGACTTGCCCGTGCCATTGGCCCCGGTGACGGCCACGACCGAGCCGGCGGGGGCGTGCGCGGTGATCGGCGAGAACACCCCCTCGACCCGGACCCCCTCAAGGCGCAGGTCGCCCCCGCCCTCGGGGAGGGCCGGCGCCGAGCGGCCCGGGCGGGAGCGGCGCGGCCGGGCCAGCTCGGCGCCGACCTGGCGGAGGGCGACCGTGCGCTCCGACCGGTACTCGCTGACACGGGTCAGCTCGCGCAAAGGGGTGACCATGATGCCGACGACGGCGATCGCCGCCGTGGCCGACGCCGCCCCCGCCCCCGACGCCGCGGCGGTGACCACCACCACGGCGGTCGTCAGCAGGGTGGTGGCCTCGCCGATCCCGCGGGCCGCCCCCACCGCGCGGGCGCGGCGCACCTGGGCCTCGGCGAGCCGGCGCGACCGGCGGGCCACGGTCAGCCGCTCGGACCTCTCCCGCCCGAACGCCTGCACCACGAGTCTCTTGCCCACGCGCTCCACGACGTGCGACGCGACCCGCGCCTGGCGGCGGCGCGCCGCGCGGTGCGACGCCCTCAGCCACGGCGACAGCGCCATGGACGCCCCCAGCCCGCAGGCGGTGACGGCGAACGCGCCGGCGGCCACCACGGGGGAGATCATCGCGAACGCCAGCAGGCACCCGCACATCAGGGGCAGGGCGACCGCGAGTTTCGCCAGCCCCAGGCCCGCCCAGCGGCGCAGCGCGCTGAGGTTGCCCATCATCCGCAGGGACGTGCCCCCGGTGGAGCGTCCGCGCCCCTGCCCGCGGGCGGGCGCCGCGGTGACACCGCGGAACAGGGCGGTACGGACGTCGGTCACCCACGACTGGCCGAGCCGCTCGGCCAGGACCCGTTCGGCGAAGAGCAGCACGGCCGATGTCAGCACGAGCAGGCCGAGCCAGGGCAGCAGCGCCGGGAGGGCCGCCCCCGCAGCGGTCCCCCCTTCGGCCGGTCCGGCGAGCCTGCGCACCAGCAGCGCCCAGCCGATCGCGGCGGCGGCCTGCCCGGCGCCCACCACGACCAGTGCCGTGAACGTCCAGCGGCGGCGTCCGGCGAGCAGCCGGGGGACGCGGCGCGCCTGCTCCGGCGGCGCCGCATCGGGCGCGCCGCCGCGGCGGCCCGGTGGGCGGGCGCCGGGACCGCGGGCGCTCATGCCGTCCGCTCCCCCACCGCGCCCACGAGCGGGCGCGCGACGAGCGACGCGGCCAGCCGCGGGTCGCACAGCTCCGCCGCCCCGTAGACCGGGACGTCCAGCCGTTCGGCGGCCTCGCGGGCGGCCAGCGGCGACGACGTGATCCGTCCGCTCACCGCGGCCACCGGGAGCCCGGCCGCCCGCAGCCGCTCGCGGCCGTAGACCGCTCCGGCGGCGTCGCCGGCGGCGAACACCCAGGTGTCGACCATGGCCCCCAGGCCGTCGCGGTGGAGCAGGGCGGCGGTCTCGGGCTGGAGGATGCCGTCGGCCACCTCCAGGACGACGATGTCGGCGCCGCCGACGACGAGCCGGTCGTGCAGCGTGCGCGCGGCGGCGGTGATCCGGTCCAAGGGGGCGCGGTAGGTCGTGGCCAGGCCGGCGTCGGTGAAGTCCAGGGCCGCCACGGCTCCGGCATCGTGGAACATCCACCGGTCGCCGCCTGCCCCGGTCCCGGTGACCTTCGCCGCCCCCACCCTGTGGCCCGCTGCGGTGAGCCCGCGCACGAGCATGGCGCCGGTGGTGGTCTTGCCCGCGTTCATCGAGGTCCCGGTGACCGCGATGGTCGGCACCCCGTGCAGCGGGCGGGGCGCCTCCGGACCGGCGAGGTCGGCGATGTTCACCACCGAGCCCGCTGCGTCGGCCACCAGGCCCACCGGCGCCAGGCGCGTGGGCGCGGCCACGTCGCTGCGGGCGCTGAGCACCTGAGCGGCGATGCCCCCGGCCGCGACCAGGTCGCAGGGGCGCAGGTCGGCGGGCGGCTCCGCCTCGAACTGGTCGGGGGCGTAGCGGGCGGCGTAGGCGACGACCACCTCGTCGCCGGGGTAGAGGTGCACGCGCCGGCCGGCGGGGGACTCCAGCCGGGTGTGCCGGCCGATCTCGGTGACGGCGGCGACCACCAGGTCCCCGTGGCGCGGCCGGACCTCGGGCCCCGTGAGCAGGTGGCGCGGACGGGCACCGTCGAGGGCACGGGCGGTGTAGGAGACCTTGAGCGCGGCGCGGCGCGCGGGGGAGAGGTCGACCAGGGCGGTGGCGTGCATGCGGACTCCCGTGTTCCATGCGGGCGGCGGTGGGCCCGCCGCGAACATGGGCAAGCCTTTCCGCCGGGGATGAGCGTCCACTGAGCGGGAAATGAAGAACTCTTCATCACCCGGACCGTGCCGGGCCTGGCGGCGGCCCGGCACGATCGGGCGGTCCGCCGGCTCCCTGACCGTCGCCGGTCCGGGAGCCGGTGGACGGCGGCCCTCGCGGGGCGCTCGGCGCGGGCGGCGCGGCCGAGCATGCCGCACGCGAGGGGCCGCGCCCCCCGATGCGGGGGACGGGGCCGGCCGGTCAGCCCGCCAGCCGGTAGCCCATCCCGCGCACCGTCTCGATGTAGCGTCCGCCGATCTTCTTGCGCAGCGTGCGGATGTAGACGTCCACGACGTTGGAGCCGGGGTCGTAGTCGTAGCCCCACACCTGCGACAGGATCTGCTGGCGGGACAGCACCTGGTCGTGGTGGCGCAGGAACATCTCCAGCAGCGCGAATTCACGGGCGGTGAGGTCGATGGTGCCCGCCCCGGTGGAGGCCCGCCGGGTGCGCAGGTCCAGGGCGAGGCCGCCGGCGCGCAGCACGGTGGTGTCGCCCCCGCGGTCGGAGCGCAGCCGCAGCCGGATGCGCGCCAGCAGCTCCTCGAAGCGGAACGGCTTGGTCATGTAGTCGTCGGCGCCGATCTCCAGCCCGGTCACGGTGTCGCGCACCCCGTCGCGGGCGGTGAGGATGACGACCGGCAGGTCGGCGCCCATCTCGCGCATCCGGCGCAGCACGCTGAACCCGTCCTCGTCGGGGAGCCCCAGGTCGAGCACCATGAGGTCGAACCCGCCGGTGAGGGCGTAGTCGACGGCGTCGCGGCCCGAGGTGACCACGGTGGTGGCGAAGCCGTTGGCGGTCAGCCCCTTGCGCACGAACGAGGCGATGCGGTCCTCGTCCTCGACGATCAGGATGCTGGTCACTGTTGCGCGCTCCTCGCATCGGTGGGGAAGGTCAGCACGAATTCGGCCCCCTCGCCCGGGGCCGAGCGCACGGAGACGGTGCCGTGGTGGGCGTCGGTGATGGCGCGCACGATGGCCAGTCCCAGCCCGGCGCCGGCCCGGTCGCCGGGCCCGCCGGCGCCGGAGCCGCGGGAGAACCGCTCGAAGATCCGCTCGCGGTCCTCGGGAGCGATACCCGGACCGGAGTCGGCGACCCAGAAGGAGGCCGTGTGCCCGTCGGCGGCCATCCCCGAGCCGATGGCGATGACGTCGCCCGGGGCGGTGTGGCGCACCGCGTTGGAGGCGAGCTGGACCATGGCCTGGGTGACGCGCTGGGGGTCGACGTGGACGTCGCCCTCGCCGATGGCGTCGAGCCGCCAGGCGCGGTCGCCGAGCGCGCGGACCTTGGCGTCGACGTCGCTGGTCAGCTCGGCGAGCGGGACGCGCTCGGGGCGCAGGAAGTCGGGTCGCTGCGCCTTGGCCAGCAGCAGCAGGTCCTCGACGATGCGGGCCATGCGGTCCAGTTCGTCGGTGACGAGGCGGACCACCTCGCGCCGCTCCTCGGGGTCGTCGCCCATGAGCTCCAGGTGGCCGCGCACGATGGTGATGGGGGTGCGCAGTTCGTGGCTGGCGTCGTCGACGAACCTGCGCTGCGCGGAGAAGGCGTCCTCCAGGCGGTCCAGCATGAGGTTGAACTGCTCGGCCAGCGCCGCGACGTCGTCGTTGCCCGGGACGTCGATGCGGCGGGTGAGGTCCTCCTCGGTGATCTGCGCGGCGGTCTGGCGGACGAGGCGGATGGGCGCCAGGATGCGGCCGGCCACCCACCACGCGGCGCCCCCGGTCAGGGCGAGCCCGGCGAGGCTGACCAGGACGAGCGTGCGCACGGTGTCGTTGACCTCGTCGACGTCGGCATCGACGAAGTAGCCGATGACGAACCAGCCGCCGGGGTTGGCGGAGCCCTCGGGCGGGTCCACCCGCAGCTTCTCCCAGCGCAGCGGCCCCCGCGGGGTGTCGGCCTCGCCGCGCGCCTGGGGTGAGTCCAGGATGGCGGCGCGGACGCCGGGGTCGGCGGAGGCGTCGAACAGCGGCTCCTGGCCCTGGCGGACGCGGCCGGTGGGCACGTCGGCGCCGGGGGCGCTGTCGACGTGGCCGAAGAGGATCTCGCTGCGATCGGGGTGCTGGCCGCTCAGGTGGGCCCGGAGGAGGCCGTCGACGTCGGTGAAGGCGCGGCGGGTGGCGGGGTCGATGCCGATGGCGGCGAAGTCGCGGGCCTCGCCGACCTCCTGGGTGAGCGCGCGGTCGATGCGGGTGTCGACGTCGGTGCGCAGGGCCTGCCAGGTGACGATGTTCACGAGTGCGAGGACGCCGGCCATCAGCAGGACGACCCACACCATGATCCGCACGCGCGCGGGGACGCGCCCGCGGACCGCGGGCTCGGGGGCGTCCCCGGCCGGTCGGTCGTCGGGGGCGGGGCCGTCCCCGGGTTCGGGGGCGGAGGCGGGGTCGGGGTCGGTGGCCGGGTCGAGCGGGACGGTGTCGCGGCCCGGCCGGGTGAGGGGCACCGTGATGTCGTGGGGGCCGGGCGGGCCCGTGCCCGGGTCCCGGGGGTGGGCGCCGTCAGTCATCGTCGTCGTCCCCGTCGTCGTCATCATCATCGTCGTCGTCATCGCCGACGGCGGGCGGAGGCGCGACGACGTCGTCGTCATCGTCGTCCGCGGAGGGAGAGGGGGCGGCCGACGGATCGGGGCCGGCGCCGTCCGAGGGCGCGGGCGAAGGCGTGCCGGGCGCGGGGGATTCGCCCACGACGACCCGGTCGGGCGGGCGCGGCGGCGTGGTGTCGCGCCCCGCCGCCCAGGCGAGGACGGCCGCGGCCAGCACGGCGACCACGACGGCGCCGAGCAGGGCGATGCGGTGGAGCGGTCTCATACCCCGAGGATCCACGACGGACCCGTGACCGGGCATGAAACGAAGATGAGAGCTTCTTCATCTACGCAGGTGGCGCGGGAGCACCGCCCGGTCTGCGCATGGGGGGATCGCGCCGGTATCGTGCGATGACTCCGGCCCCAGCCGGAGGATCCCGCCTAATCACGAGGAAGCGTGACATCTTGGCCGAGACCACCGAGTACGCGGCGACATTCAACCTGGTCGACACCGACGGCGACGGGCGCATCTCAGCGACCGAGCTCGTCGCACTGATGAAGGCCCTGGGCGACGAGGTCACCGATGAGCAGGCCGCCGAAGCCGTCGCGCGGCTGGACAGCAGCGGCGACGGCCTCATCTCCCTGGAGGAGTTCGCCGCCTACCTGAGCACCGACCGGGCGGGCGGCGCCGGCTGACCCGCGCGGAATACGCATGCGGGCGCCGCCGCCCCATTGGGGCGGCGGCGCCCCGGAAGGACGGGCGCGGGCGGAGTGGTGCCCCTCAGGACGCGCCGGGGATGGCGAACGTCGCCCAGACCACCTTGCCCTGCCCGTCGAGGACGTCCCAGCCCCAGTTCGCGCTGTAGCACTCGATGAGGCGGAGTCCGCGTCCTCCCTCGTGGAGGTCGCCGGGGTCGCCCATGACCGGGGCCCGCCTGCTGGGGTCGAACACCATGCAGGTCACCGACGACGCCGCGCGGGTCAGGCCGAACTGGATCGACCAGTCGGCCAGCATCCCCGCGACCGAGGGCGCCGCGTGCCGGCAGGCGTTGGTCACCAGTTCCGACGCCACCAGCCGGATGTCGGAGGAGAGCCCGAGCAGGCCCCAGCCGCCGAGGACCGTGGCGGCGAAGTCGCGGGCGTCCTTGACCGAGGCCGGGTGGAACCCCAGGCCGCGGACCGCGCTGGCCGAGCGGATGAAGTGGCCGCCCACCGGTAACGGCGCCACGGGCAGCCCGCGCCAGCCGCGCGTCTCGTCCCCGCGGCCGGGCCGCAGAGACGTCCGGAGGCCATTCGCCTGGAGGAACGGGCCGTCGGCTCTGAAGTAGGCAGAGTGCGCAGTCATCGTGTTCCTTGCACTGTTGGGCTACTTGCACCGTTTGGGGTCACTTGCACCCTTTTCTCTCGTTACTTACAGACGTAAGCACGAATGCATGTGCAAAACGCAGTCTAGTGAGTACTGGGGCTCCTGTCCTCCTCCGGCCTCTTTGTTATGAAAACTTAAGCCAACCGGCCAGCGCCGTACGGCGTCGCACTCGATCCCGCGCCCACATTCGACCACGTCACCCCGGTGCTTAAGGACGACCGGACCCCAGCGCGGCCGACCGCGGCCGACCCCCGCGCCGATCACCACTCGATCCCCAGAGTCCTATCGACCAACTCGTGCACCAACGTCCTACTTGTCCGAAGATCACACACTTGGCAGCTTTCATGGTGGATCACGTATTTTACAAACGCAAGGACCGATGCAAACACAGATGCACGTGCATCCTGTAGTCTGCGGCCAGTCGCGGATGATCTTGCGTCCCGGCTCGATAGCCCGATAGGAGGACAGATGCAGCACGCCTACAACGGCATCCCCGCGAGCACTCTGCGGGGAGCGGTGTGGCGCAAGAGCACGCTCAGCAACCCCAGTGGCAACTGCGTCGAGGTGGCCAGGCTCGCCGACGGCGCGATCGCGCTGCGCAACTCACGGCATCCGAACGGCCCCGCCCTGATCTACACCCCCGCTGAGATCACGGCCTTCGTCCAGGGCGCGAAGCGCGGCGAGTTCGACAACCTCGTCGACGCCGAATAGCAGAACCGCCGTTCACCCGCAGGGCCCGTGGTGCCACCTCGCCACTGCGGGCCGACCGATCCGCCGGGCCCCGCATCATCCGCATCCGACCCCCACACGGATGGCGGATGTCCGAGATACTTCCGGAGACCCTGTGAGACACTGCGGCGGGGTCCGGCGCCGAAGGCGGGCCCGCGAGCCACACGGCGGCACTCGCCTCCGCACGGAGCGGAGGAGGCCGGTCGCAGACGGTGCGCAACCGCGCCGAACGGCCGGGGCACCCACCGCACCGGAACGCACGTGAAAAGGCGCGACCAGCGGTAACACCCCATATACGCGGAAAATGCGCGTGCAGGAGCAATTGCAGCAAACCGTGTTGTTCTGATTCACTGGCCACGATTCGGATGCCTGGGGAGGGCACATGGAGATTGCGCGGCCGGACGGCGACTCGCCACCCGCGAACTTACTCGCCCAATCACGGGGCGGCCCGACAGTGCTGCGCATTCTGCTGGGCACCCAGCTGCGCCGGCTGCGCACGGGCAAGGGCATTTCCCGTGAGGACGCGGGATATGAGATCCGCGCGTCGCACGCGAAGATCAGCCGGCTGGAATTGGGGCAGGTCAGCTTCAAGGAACGCGACGTCGCCGACCTGCTGACCCTGTACGGGGTCACCGACCCCGACGACCGCCACACCCTGCTCACACTGGCCCGCCAGGCCAACACTCCGGGCTGGTGGCACAAGTACAGCGATGTGCTGCCCTCATGGTTCGAGGTCTACGTCGGCCTGGAGGAGGCCGCCGCGATCATCCGGACCTATGAGATCCAGTTCATCCCCGGACTCCTCCAGTCCGAGGAGTACGCCCGCGCCGTCATCATGCTCGCGCACGGCAAGGCCCCGGCCGAGGAGGTCGACCGCCGGGTCAACCTGCGGATGACCCGGCAGCAGCGGCTGACCGGCCCCGAAGCGCCGCGGGTGTGGGCGGTCGTCGACGAGGCCGCGCTGCGCCGGCCGCTGGGCGGCGTGAGCGCCATGCGGGCGCAGATCGAGCACCTGATCGAGATGGCGACACTGCCCAACGTCACCCTGCAGATCGTCCCCTTCAACAAGGGCGGGCACGCCGCGGCGGGCGGGCCGTTCAGCATCCTCCGCTTCACCGGCGCCGACCTGCCCGACGTCGTCTACCTGGAACAGCTGACGAGCTCGCTGTACTTCGACAAGCCCGAGGAGACCGACGACTACATGGCGGTCATGGACCGGCTCTGCCTTGAGGCGGCGCCGGCGTCGGAGACCCCGCGCTACCTGCACCGGATCCTCGACGACCTGAGCTGATCGGCCCGTTCGGGCCCGCCGCCGCGCCGGACCTCCCCGCTGTCCGGCGCCCTTGCGCGGTACCCGGCCGGTCCCGCCCCGATGCCCGGGGCGGGACCGGCCGCGGTCGTGTCCGGGCAGGCCCGGGCCGGCGCGGCCCGGGCCACCCCGGCTCACAACGGCGTGATCGGGCCGGTGACGCGCCAGTGGACGGGCACGTCCTGGCGGTCGCCGCCCACCTCCGCCGGGCACACCTCCGGAGGGGTGTCGTCGAGGGCGCGCTCCAGCAGGACCTCGACCGCGTAGCCGTCTCCGTCGTCCACCCGGACACCGACCCCCAGGACACGGGGGTCGGCTCCGTACTGCTCGCGCACCCGGCGCTTGGCCTCCTGCGCGTACCGGTAATCGCTCATGCCTCGGATTCCACCAGCTGGGCACCGAACGCGTCGAGCACCCGCTGAATCGGGTTGGCGAAGGTCAGCCCGGTCCCGTCGGGGCCGCCCGAGGAGCTGCCCGCGAAGAGCAGGCCCACGGCGAGCCGGCCCTCCGTCGTCCAGATCAGCGAGCCGGAGTCGCCGCCGTCGCTGAACGCGCCGCCGGAGCCGGAGATCTCGACCTGGTCGTCGAAGGTGAGCACGCGCCCGCCGAAGTCGACCTGGAGGCCGTCGACCTCGAACGCGGTGATCCGGCCGCTGGTGTGGGCGGTGGTGCGGCCGACCTTGCTCACATCGGTCTCGGTCGGCGGCCACGGCGTGACGCCGGCGATGGGGCCGTCGGGGTAGGCCGCGGGGTCGTCGCCGATCCCGTCGTCGAGCCGGGCGATCGCCGCGTCGACCACATTGGGCTGGTCGTCGGACAGCGGCGCCATGGCGGTGAGGCGGGCGACCGCGTCGCCGGGGTCGGCGCCGCCGTCGGCACTCCCCGGCTGGAGCGCGGCGTCGCCGACCTGCGCGGCACCGCTGTCGCCCAGGACGTGGTTGTTGGACAGGATGTGCACCGCGCCGTCGACGACGGCGAACGCGCCGAGGGTGCCGGCGGTGATAGCGGGGTGGCCGACCGAGACGCCCGGGACCAGCGGGCGGTGCCGGCCCTGGAGGTCCTCCGGGGTGGGCGAACTGAGGGCGCGGATGTGGCCGACCTCGACGATGTCGACCTCGTCGCGGGCCTCGGCGGTGATCCTGCTCAGCACGGCGGCGGCCGGGCCGGCCTCGGCGACCCGCACGGCCAGGGAGTACTCCCCCGACGGGGTGAGGGTGATCCCGAGTCCCAGCCACGGGATGTCGACGGCGGCGGTGAGCGGGGTGGGGCTGTCGAAGAGGGTTCGCTTGAGTTCCCGGCATGACTCCAAGTGCATACAGGTGTCCTCTCGCGGGGGGAGCTGCACCGGACGGTGTTCTCGCATCGTAGATCGCGTTCTACGGCCATAGCCCCTGGTCGGAGCCTGTGACCGGCGCGACGTCCGGGGTTTGGGAACCGCCTCGGCCGGGCACTCGACCGGCCCTTGAGCGCGCTCCGAGCGGAGGGAAGGGCAGCCGCCCCCGGTCGAGATCGGCGAGCAGGGCGGCGGCCGCGCCGCGGGCCGCGGCGTTCAGCCCCAGCGTCGACGTGTGCATCAGCGGTTCGACCTGCGGCGGAGCAAGGACGTGGGTGGTCAGCGCGGCCTCGCACGCGGGGAGCAGCCAGGGTGCGAGCGGCACGAAGTAGCCGCCCAGGATCACCGCCCGGGGGTCGAGCAGGTTGGCGAGGACGGCCGCGCCGCGGCCGAGCCAGTCCCCCGCGTCGGCCAGGACCGTGAGCACTTCCGCATCACCGGCACCAGCGCGGTCGGCGGTCTCCCGGACCGCGCGGGCGATCGCCGCCCCGCCCGGGGAACCGCCCGGGAGCAGGCCGGGGGCCGTGCGGCGGAGGATCGCGGCGATCCCGGCCAGCGCCTCCAGGCAGCCGCGGCGCCCGCAGCCGCACAGCGGACCGCCGCGGGTGAGCGGCATGTGCCCGATCTCGCCGCCGTAGCCGCGGGTGCCGCGCAGCGGGCGTCCGTCGACCAGGACGCCCGCGCCGATCCCCACCTCCCCCGTGATGTACACCAGGCCGGGGGTTCCGGCGAGGTGGCCGCCGCGGTACTCGGCGACCACGGCGAGGTTGGCGTCGTTGTCGACCGCGACCGGCACCCCGGTCCGGCCGCGCCGGTCCAGCTCGGCGGCGAGCAGCCCGCGCAGCGGCAGGTCGCGCCAGCGCAGGTTGGGCGCGCGGGTGACGGTCCCGGATGCCGCGTCGACCAGGCCCGGGACCGCGATGCCCGCCCCCACGACAACGCGCCCGGCGAGCAGCGGGTCGGCGCAGGCCGAGGCGATGAGGTCCGCCAGGCGGCGCACGCCCGTCTCGGGGCCGGCGCCCGCGGCGTCGAAGTCGGCATGGCGGGCGAACAGCTCGCGTTCGACGAGGTCGACGGCGACGACGGTCAGGTAGTCGACGTTGACCTCCAGGCCGATGGCGGCGACGGACCGCGGGTCGACCTCCAGCATCACCCCCGGGCGGCCGACCCGGCGCTCGCCGGAGGCGGCACCGGTCTCGCGGAGCAGGCCGCGCTCGATCAGCTCGCCCACGATGCTGGAGACCGTGGACTTGGTCAGGCCGGTGGCCGCGGCGACGTCGGCGCGTGAGCAGGGTGCCGACCTGCGCACGCGGCGCAGGATCAGGGCGAGGTTGCCGTTGCGCACCGCGCGCTGGCCGGACTTGGCGTCGTCCCCGGTGTCCATCGCGCCCCGCCTCCTCCGGCCGTCCGGCCAGGGCGCCCAGCCTATTGACTTTTAGTTCGTACGAAAACCAAACTAATCCCGTCCGCGCCGCCGCCCTCGTTGCTCCGAGCCGCACCCGTGGCAACGGCCCTCCCCATCGCCGGGCACGGCGGCCGGCCCCGCGGGTACCGCCGACCGACGAGCAGAATGAGCGAGCCAGTCATGAGCGACTACCAGCCCGTCCCCGAGGACAAGTTCAGCTTCGGCCTGTGGACGGTGGGCTGGCGCGGCGTCAACACCTTCGGCGCCGCCGTCCGCCCCCCGCTCGACGGCGCCGAAGCCGTCCGCCGCCTCGCCGACCTGGGCGCCTACGGCATCACGTTCCACGACGACGACCTCATCGCGCCCGGCAGCTCCGCCGCCGAACGCGCCGCGGTGCTGAAGCGGTTCCGCTCCGCGCTGGACGACACCGGGCTCATCGTCCCCATGGTCACCACCAACCTCTTCAGTCACCCGGTGTTCCGCGACGGCGGGTTCACCTCCAACAGCCGCGACGTGCGGCGCTACGCCATCCGCAAGGTCCTGCGCAACATCGACCTGGCGGCCGAGATGGGGGCGCGCACGTTCGTCTGCTGGGGCGGGCAGGACGGCGCGGAGACCGAGGCGGGCAAGGACGAACGCGCCGCGCTCGACCGGCTGCGCGAGGCGTTCGACCTGCTGTGCGGCTACGTCCGCGACCGCGGCTACGACCTCCGCTTCGCCTTGGAGCCCAAGCCCAACGAGCCGCGCGGCGACGTGCTGCTGCCCACCGTCGGGCACGCGCTGGCCTTCATCAACGAACTGGAGCACCCCGAGATGGTGGGGGTGAACCCCGAGGTCGGGCACGAGCAGATGGCCGGGCTGAACTTCGCCCACGGGGTCGCGCAGGCGCTGTGGCACGGCAAGCTGTTCCACATCGACCTCAACGGCCAGCGCGGCGTCAAGTACGACCAGGACCTGCGGTTCGGCGCGGGCGACGTCAAGGAGGCGTTCTTCCTCGTCGACCTGCTGGAGACCGCGGGGTACGAGGGGCCGCGCCACTTCGACTTCAAGCCGCCGCGGACCGAGGACATGAACGGGGTGTGGGAGTCCGCGGCCGGCTGCATGCGCAACTACCTGATCCTCAAGGAGAAGGCCGCCGCCTTCCGCGCCGACCCCGACGTGGCCGCCGCGCTGGAGGCGTCCCGGGTCCCCGAGCTCGCCCGGCCCACCCTGGCCCCCGGGGAGTCGCTGGCGGACCTGCTGGCCGAGCGGATGGACCTCGACGCGGTGGGCGAACGCGCCTACCACTTCGAACGCCTGGACCAGCTGGCCACCGACCACCTCTTCGGCGTCCGCTGACCCCGGCGGGACGGCGCGCTCCGCGGCCGCGACCGCCGGCGGAGCGGCGGCGTGCCCGCCGCCGGCCCCGTGCCCGCCGCGCGGCGGGCACGGGGCCGGCGGACCGCGGTCAGGCGGCGAGGTCGGGCGGGACCAGGACGCCGAGGTCGATGGACTCGGCCGCCGCGCGCAGCCCGGCGTCACCGGGGTGCAGGTGGTCGCCGGAGTCGTAGGCGGGCAGCAGCCGCGCGGGGTCGGCGGGATCGCGCAGGACGGCGTCGAAGTCCAGCACCGCGTCGAACACCCCGCCCTCTCCGCCGTTGGCCCGGATGAAGGCGTTGACCCCCTGCCGCCGCTCCTCCACCGCCGGGGTGCAGTCGCGCCAGCCCATGCACGGCGCGACGGTGGCGGCGATGACGCGCAGCCCCTGCGCCCGCGCGCGCGTGGCGATGTCGGTGAGGGCCGCGTTGACCTCATCGGCGCCGGTACCGTGCCGGACGTCGTTGATCCCCTCGAAGACGACCACGGTGCGCGCGCCCGTCTGCGCGAGCACGTCGCGGTCGAGCCGGGCCTGCGCGCTGACGCCGCCGGTGGCGGTGCTGACGCCGTCGCCCGAGTAGTGGTGGGTCACGATGCGGTTGGCGGAGATCCCCTGGTTGAGGACGCCGTACCGGGGCACCTCGTCCTGGTCGCGCAGCCGCGCGGCGAGCACATCGGGCCAGCGCACGTTGGCGTCGGGGGTGGAGCCGACACCGTCGGTGATGGAGTCGCCGAGGGCGACGACCGACCCCGTGGTCCCCTGGACGTCGACTCCGGTGAGGAAGGGCCAAGTGGCGATGGTGCCGGTGAACGCGCCCGCGCCGGAATCGCCGGTGGCGTCGCCCGCGCCCGGGTCGGTGATGTAGTTGGTGCCGGTGGCGGCCGTGTGCACCGGCGCGGCCTCGACGGGCCCCGGCAGGTGCAGGCTGATCAGCAGGTCGGCCCCTTCGGGGATGCGCAGGCGGGCGCTGTCGCTGACGATCTGGCCGCCGGCGGGGATCCGCGCCGACCCATCGCCGCCGAAGGTCAGGGGAACGGGGCGGCCCGCGGTGGCGGCGCCGTTCGCGCGCAGCGCGATGGTCGCCCGCCCGATGTCCACGGGCGCGGCGGCGAAGGTGTTGTCCAGCCGGACCCGGGCGGCCGGGCCGCCGGCGCTGCCGTGCACGGCCAGGCGCACGGTCTGGTCCTGCCACGGTCCGACGCGCGCGTAGCCGGACGTGCTCGCCGACCAGCTTCCGGTCCAGTCGCCGGCGGGTTCGCGCAGTGCCAGCGCGAAGACGTGGATGCGCGCCGCGCCCGACGCGCGCGGCAGGGCCACATACGCGACCTCGCGGTCCGCGTCGATCGGGGCGGTGACCGTGTAGAGCCGGACGGGCGACGCCGTCTCGCCCTGCGGCGTGCTGCTGACCGGAAGCTGCACGGCCTTGGCCGGGTGGGGCCCGGTGGACCAGTCGGGGACGGCCAGGGCGAGCGGGGCGGTGCCGCCGTCCGCGTAGTGGACGGTCCCGGATCCGGTGGCGTCGCCCCCGGTGGCGGTGGCGATGAGGGTCAGCGCGTCCCCGCTGCCCTCCACGAGCACCCGCTGGCCGTCGGCGACGACATTGTCGGGTTCGCCGGGTCCGGAATCGGGCCAGGTCAGCCGGGTTCCGTTCAGGGTGATGGGCTGCCCGGGCCCCCAGCCGGCCGCCGCGAGCGACCCGGCGGTCAGGCCGCGCCCGCTGCCGTCGAGGTCGGCGGCCGAGGGGTCGTCGGCGGGGGCGATCCCGGTGTTGTCCATGAGGTCGGCCAGCGGAAGCGCCTCCTCGGGGGCGTAGCCGTCGCCCGAGGTGCCCGCGTAGCCGTCGGCCGCGGCCCCGGGGCGCGCCGCACCGGGGCCTCCGGGGTCGGTGGCGGACGCGGCGGCGGCGCCGGGCGCCACGGCGGCGGCCGCGAGCAGCGTTCCCAGAGTGAGCGCGATGAGCCGCGACGCCGGGAGCGGTGCGCCCCTCCTGCGCCTGTCACCTGTTCCGGTGGATCCGACGGCTCCGGCGGTTCTGCACGCGACCATGCGCACCCTGCCTCTCCATGGGGAAAGCACCATAGGCACACCCGACATCACCGGAGCAAGGAGAACCCCGCACGTCCCGGGAACAACCTTCCGGGGAACGTCCGACGACCACCGGATCCCTTGCGCAGCAGGCATTCCGAAGGGGTCAAACCCCTCTAAGCGACACCACAAGGGGACGCCACCCCAAGCGCCGGCCCGGCCGCGGTGACGCGGGGGCATCGTCCCGGAAAGGGCCGTTCGGGCCGCCATCGCCCATGTGGTGGCGGATGGTGGCCAAGGCTCCCGAAGGATGTCGGCTTGGAGTGTCGGAGAATTTGTTCCCTTATGACCGATTCAACGGCGGTGCGGGATCCCGGCCTTCGCCAAAAAAGGACCGGCGGCGCACCAAGCCGGCGGCGGGATCGCCCGGGCCGCTCCCGGTTCGCCGACGCCTCGGCGGGCGCACCGGCGGCAGGAGCGGGGGCCGGTCAGGACGCGCCGAGGGCCGCCGACTCCTCCGCTTCCACCCTGCTGTTCCATTCCGCCTTGGACGACTGCCAGCCGTCCTCGTCGGTACCCGTGCGCCAATAGCCCGAGATGGAGAGGTTCTCCCGCGGCACCTGGCGCTCGATGCGCAGGAAGCGGCGCAGGTCCTTGACGAAGTGGGCCTCGCCGTGGACGAACGCGTGGACGGCGCCCTCCGGCGCCTCCAGGCCGCGCACGCGCTCGACCAGTGCCTCCCCCACGCGCCGGCCGCCGCGGTGGACCCAGTGCACCGTGACGCCGTCGTGCGCGGCCAGCTTCTGCTCCTCAGCGGCGTCGGCGACCTCGACGACCACATGGGCGGGCGCCCCCGCCGGGAGCCGCTCCACCGATGCGGCGATGGCGGGCAGCGCGCTCTCGTCGCCGACCAGGAGGTGCCAATGGGCGTCGGCGGCCGGGGCGTAACCGCCGCCGGGCCCCAGGAACAGGATCTCGTCGCCGGGGCGGGCGCCGGCCGCCCACGGGCCGGCCAGGCCGCGGTCGCCGTGGTGCACGAAATCGATGGTCAGCTCGCGGCTGTCGGGGTCCCAGGCGCGGACGGTGTAGGTGCGCGTGCGCGGCCACTGGTCGCGCGGGAGCTCGCGCCGGATCGCCTCCATGTCGAAGGGCTCGGGGTAGGCGACCCCGGGGACCGGGAAGAGGAGCTTGACGTAGTGGTCGGTGTACTCGCCCGCCTGGAACCCCGTCAGCCCGTCGCCGCCGAGGACGACCCTGATCATGTGCGGGGTCACGGACGACGCGTGCAGCACCCGCCCGCGGTGGACCCGTCGTTTCGCGCGTGCCGGCTGCTCGGCCATGCGTCCCGCCTTCTTCGCTCGTCGGTTCCGGTTGCCCGATCCGGTTAGGCAAGCCTAACCGATCGACGACGTGTCCGCCGACCGTGCGGGCGCCTACTCCAGGCGGCCGACGTGGGCCAGTGCCTGGCGCAGGAGTGCGCCCTGGCCGCCGGTCATCTCCTGCTGCACGTCGGGGCCCGCCGCCTCCTCCGGAGTGAACCACACCAGGTCCAGGGCGTCTTGGCGCGGCTGGCAGTCGCCTGAGACCGGCACGATGTAGGCCAGCGACACCGCGTGCTGGCGCGGGTCGTGGAACGGGGTCACCCCGGGCGTGGGGAAGTACTCCGCGACGGTGAAGGGCTGAGGGGAGGCCGGAATGCGCGGCAGCGCCACCGGCCCCAGGTCCTTTTCGAGGTGGCGCAGCAGCGCGTCGCGGACGCGCTCGTGGTAGAGCACGCGCCCCGCGACCAGCGCCCTGCTGATCGACCCGTCCGGCCCGACGCGCAGGAGCAGGCCGACACTCGTCACGGTGCCGGATTCGTCCACTCGCACCGGGACGGCGTTGATGTAGAGGATCGGCATCCGGCCGCGGGCGGCCTCCAGCTCCCCGTCGGAGAGCCAGCCGGGCATGGTGTCGGTCGTTTCGGTCATGACTGACGTTCTACCCCATCGGCTCGGGCGCCCGCCCCCTGACCCGCGTGTTCTCCGGCCCGTACGGAGGTGGCGGAGCGTCCCGGCGCCGACGCGCGATCGGGCCCGGCCACCCGGTGCCCTGGGGCGGGGCGGCTCACTCTCCGGTGGCCGCCCCCCGGGACGGGTCCGGGCCGCCCGGCGCGGGCGCGGCCGGGTAGCCGAGGGACGCGAGGAGGGACTGGAGGAGGGCCTCCTTGCGCCGTGCGATCCGGGCCCGGTCGGGCCACGGCGGGACGGTGAAGAGCATGTAGCAGTTGCGCTCGACGGTCCACATGAAGACCGTGAGGACCTCCTCCAGATCGCTTTGGTGGGCGGCGGGGCTGTACCGGGGGTCGGCGCGCGCGACCCGTGCCATCGGCGGGACCCACGACTCCATGTACCGCCTCCATTCGGCGAGGTACCGGGGATCGGCCACGATGAGGTCGACCCCCGCCTGCACGATGCGCGGCTGCGTGGCCCACTGCGCCAGCAGTGCGTCGAAGTGGCGCTCGAAGAAGGCGGCGAAGTCCTCCCCCTCCTGCGGCTCCTGCGCCTCGGCGAGCAGGTTGCGGATGTTCATCAGTTCGGCGATGAGCTCGTACTTGTCGCCGAAGTAGTAGTAGAGGCTCGCCTGGTGCACCCCGACCTCGCGGGCGATCCCGGTGAGGGTCAGATCGGCCAGCGATCCGCCGCCCTCCAGGAATTCCTCCGCGGCGCGCAGGATCTTCTCCCGCGTGGCCGGTTTGCGCCGTTCCCGTGGCCGACGGTCCCAGGATCTGGCAATGTCGTTTCCACCCGTGTCCCCCTGCACGCCTTCGGCCCCCATATCCGGCCCGGCCCCGCCCGCACGCGTCGTGATCGGAAAGCGGCGGGCGAGATATTTCAATACGTATTGAAAAACATTCTTCCATGCTGGAGAATGCCTCGCACAGCCAGGGACATCGGAGACGACCGGAACACTCCCGTCCGCTGCCGCAGAGGAGCACTAGTATGACGCGTCGGGTGGCGCGCCGCCCACGAGGCGACGTGGCGGCCGGATCCCCTCCCCACCCGGCACTTGGGCGCGCGGCCGCGCGCCCCCTGCCCGCCCCGCCCCTCCGCACCGGCGGGCGGCCGCAGTGGACGATCTGATCGAACGCCTGCTGCGGGGGCACGAGGACCCCTGGCCGCTCTACGAACGCCTGCGGGAGTCCGGGACCGGCGTGCACTTCTTCGATGGCATCGGCACCCGCGGCGCCTACCTGTGCTTCCGGCACGCCGACATCACCCGCATCCACCACTCCCCCGAGACCTTCGGTGCCGCGGACTTCCGGTCGACCTCCGCCGCCGTGCACGACCCCGCCGATCCCGAACAGCGCCGGTTCGTCGACATCTGGTCGCGCCAGGCCGTCTTCCGCGACGGCGCGGAGCACAAGCGGCTGCGGCGGGCGCTCAAGACGGCCTTCGCCGGCCCGGCCGCCGAGCGCGTCCACGGGTGCGTACGGCACGCGTCCGACGACGTCATCGCACGGATCTTCCTGCGCGGCCACACCGAGATCGAGTTCATGCGCGAGGTCGCCGCCGAGGTGCCCATAGCGGTGAGCGCGCGGATCCTCGGAATCGACCCCGCCGACCGCGACCGCTTCCGTTCCTGGTGCCAGGCGCTGCTGTCCGCATCCGCCACGCCGCCCTGCCCGGTGTCGGGACGGCCCAGCCCGCCCGAGGTCGCGCCCGCGAACGAGCTCGTCGACTACCTGCGCGCCGCACTGCGCGCACGGCGGCGCGTCCCGGGGACGGACCTGATCTCCGCGCTCGCGCGCAGTCCGGAGTTCGCCCCCGCCCACGCCGATGGCGACCCCGATGTCCTGGCCCAGCTCGTCCTGATCCTGACGGCCGGCAACGACGCGACCTCGAACCTGCTGGGCAACGCCGTCAACCTGCTGCTGGACCTGCCCGACGTGCGGACCCGGCTGGCCGATGAGCCCGGGCGCCTCGGCGCCGCGGTCGAGGAGGTCCTGCGCTTCGCGCCCCCGCTGCACATGACCTGCCGGGTCGCGCTCCGCGATGTCGAACTGGGCGGGCACGACGTGCCCCGGGGGACCCCGGTCGTCCAGGCCATCCCCGCGGCCAACCGCGATCCGCGGGTGTTCACCGAGCCCGACGTCTTCCGGATCGACCGGTTCACCCGCGGCGACGCGCCCGCCCATGTGTCGTTCGCGCCCGGGCAGCACCACTGCATCGGCGACCAGCTGGCCCGGCTGGAGGCGCAGGTCATGCTCGCCCGGTTCCTGGCCCACTTCCCGGGGATCACGCGGGGATCGCTGCCCGCTCTCCCCCAGGTCGATCGCACGCACGCGCGCGGCTGGAAGACCCTCCCCGTGCGGCTGCGTCCCTGAAACCCGGGGCCCGGGTGGTGGACGGCCGCCGGGGGCCCGCCCCGTCCGGCCGCCGGCGACGGCGGCGGCCGTGTCCGCCGCCCCTATCGGTGCCCGCCACCGCCGCGCCCGCCGGGGCGGGCCGCGAGCCGGGCACCGATAGGGGCGCGGGGGTCACCAGGCGCCGGGCGGGAGGTCGGCGCCGGCCGCCTTGAGGGCGTCGGCCCGCTTGATCCTGCGCCAGGCGGTCGCCCAGCGCTGGTAGTCGTCCTCGGTCCCGCCGCAGGCGACCACCAGGGCGTTGACCAGGACGAGCTTGGGCAGCCGGGTGTCGTCGCGCAGCGCCTTCCAGAAGGTGCTGTAGGCGCAGACACCGCCGCAGAACCGCTCAAGGTCGCGGTAGGAGAGATCGGCCCACGCCTGGAGTTCCCGCATGGCCCCCACATAGGCGCCGATGGTCGTCGCCTGCATGGGATCGGGGCGCTGGTCGTGGCCTTCGATGTCGCGCACGGCGGGGGGCCGGGGCCGGGGCGGCTGGCCCCCGCCGTCGCGAACGCCGTGCCGCGGGTCCGCGGATTCGGCGGTCTCGGCGACCAGGCGCACCTCGCCGTAGTAGTGGCCGTCGCGGCCCCGTCGGACATTGCGCGGCTGGGCATCGCGCGCCACCCGGTAGACGGTGGGCCGCAAAGACCGCCGCATCGACTCGTTGGGGCCGGTCGGGTCCAATAAGTCCGCAGCGTTCATCGCGCCTCCATCCGGGCGGAACAGGCGGCGGACCGGGCGGGACCGGCGCCGGAGGTGGTTTCGGGGAACACGATGTCCTCGTTCTCAGGGAATCGGATGTCGAGTGGAATGGGATCGCGTATTCTCGCGCGGCCGGGCAATGGAGAGAGAACCCGGCCGATGTGCGACCCGCTGGCCAGACGGTACCTGATCGCTCCGGGTGCGCAATAGGAGCCGGTGGGTCAGCGCCCGAAGTCGTCTGTTTTATCAGGTGGCGCGCGTTTCTTCCGGTTCACGTCCGCTCTGCGGTGTTCTCCGTTGAACGTCGTTTACGCCCGTCCAGGGCCGTCGAAAATCGATGACGTGCGTTTATTCGCGTTCATAAGTTGTGGTCTTCGTCCCGCACGATAGATTGTCCACGTCAGAGGGGCGGAGAATTCCGCCTGTTTCGGGTTTCCACTCCGATGGATTACGGATCTCCTGAACAGGTGCCGTTTGCCGTTCCGGCTGTCGAGCGGAACCGTGCGGCGTGCCGCGGGAGAGGAGAGACTCCGGCGGCACTGCTCTGCCCGCACGAGAGGTGCGCCGCCCCGAAGGGGGCGGCGTGCGTTCACACCGCCCGTTCCGCGGGGTCCCGGGGTCAGGCCGGCGGGCCGCCTTCCGGGACGTCGGCCCGCGCCACCCTGTCGAGCCACTCGGCGAGCAGCCGGTGTTCGGCGGGGGTCAGTGCCGGTCCCACCTCAGGCAGGACCGCCTTCATGGCGACGGCCCGCGCGGCCGTCCGGCGCTCCCCGGTGTCCGTCGCCCCGGGGCCGGTGGCGATGGCCATCAGGACGGCTTCACGGGTGAGCCGGGAGAGCGCGGGGCCGCCCTCGGCGGGCCCGGCGGCGATCAGGCTCAGCGTGACCCCGCTGCACGCGGCGTGGATCATCCCGGCCGCCGCCTCGACCTCCACGCGCAGCCGCCCCTCCCGCGCCGCGGCCTCCACCAGGCGGCGCAGGATCCGGGCGGCCTCACGGGCGGCGGGCCGCTGCGCGCCGAAGCGGGGTTCGCCGTACATCAGGGCGTAGAACGCCGGATTGCGCAGGCCGAAGTCGACGTGCGCGTCCCAGCCGCGCCGCAGGTCCTCCACGGGGTCGTCCGCCGGCTCCCGCGAGGTCTTGGCCTCCAGGTAGGCCGTGAAGGCGTGGTCGGCGACCGCGTCGAGCAGGCCCTGCTTGTCGCCGAAGAGGCGGTAGATGGCGGGTGCCTGCACCCCGGCGGCGCTGCTCACCGCGCGGGTGGACACCGCGTCGCGCCCGCCCTCGGCGAGCAGCGCCGCCGCGGCCTCCACGATCCGCTGCCGGGTACGTGATCGCCGCTCGTCCATGAATCAACGATAACAGGTGAATGTTATCTGGATCACACGGATGGGCCGGGCGGCCGCACGCCGCAGCGGCACACTCAGGACAGGGTCAGGGAGGCCAGAGCGGCGCCCTGCACGAGCGTTCCGAGGCCGACGCTGAGCATGAGGGCCGACAGCAGGATCTCGCGGGTGCGGCGGCCGGTCCAGAAGAGGACGCCCTCGAGGGCGGCGTGCGCCCCGGCGGCGATCATCGCGAAGCCGATCCACTGCTCAGGGGCGTAGGCGCCGAGGAGGGTCATTCCGGCGCCGAACCACAGGGCGAAGACGACCCCGAGGAAGGCGCACGCCAGGCCCCACACGATGTGCAGGCGGTTCACCATGCCGGTGATCGAGCGCCCCCACCGGGCCGTCCCGGTCCGCCCGGTCAGGCCGGAGCGGCCGAACCGGTCGATCCCCATCCCGGCCACGGCCACCCCGGTCACGATCAGGTAGGCGGGCCACCCGTAGTCCATCGCGCCGTAGAGGAGCAGCAGACCCGACGTCACCGACGACGCGCCGCCGACCGCCAGGATCCAGCCCGAGGCCACCGCGAGGGGCGGGCGCGCGGCGTACAGCCGCGTCCCCACGGCGAGCAGGGCCAGCCCGATCGTCAAGGGGAACCACGCCCACCACGGCCCCGGCGTGTGGCCGGTGCCCAGGAGCGTGAGGAGGACCCCGGCCAGAGCGGCCAGCGTCAACAGCGCTCCGGGGCGCACCACCGGCCCGCGGACGAGGTCGGGGGCGTCCGGCGCGGACGACAGGGGGGCGCCGGGCGAACCGGGCGCGGGGACGGTTCCGTGCGCGTTCATCTGGCGCCTCCTAGCGGCCCTCGTGGCCGTGGCGGGTGGTGGCGGTGAGCGGAGACCGCCGGGGCATACGACGATTCTGTCCACGCGAGCCGGTCCGGTCAGGAGCACGCGTTCCCCAATAGGGGTGGTGCGCGCACCACCCCGCCGCCCCCTTACCCGCCCCTCACCCGCAGCGGACCGGCGCGGGAGGCGGGCCCCCCGGGGGGGTGGGTGCCGGGGGTCCCGGGGCGCGGGGCCACAGGGCGCCGCCGTCTGCGGGCCGGCCCCGCACCCGCGCGCGCCCCGCGCTCTCGTTCTCGACGAGGCCGCGGTCGCGGTCGCGGTCGCACGGCATCCGAAAAGCGCTCGCCATCGACCAGGGTGCGGGGGTTCCAGGGCGCCACCGGGCGCGGTGCGCCGGGGCCCGGTGAGGGGCCCGGCGCTACGATCGCGGTGGCCCGCGTCCGTCCGCCGGGCGCGGGCGCGGGCGCGGACCCGACCGAGCCATCCCCGACCCCCTCCGTGCACGGCGGGGCTCCGCCCTCGCGGGCGTGATCCCGCCGCTTCACGGCCCGCATCCCCGAACCGACGGCATAGGACGGAGTGGCGCCCAGTGGCCTCACCCACGCCCCGCAGACCCCGCTTCCCGCCCGCACGGCGGACCGCCGGACCGGCGCGGCCGATACCGGCGGGCCACGGCCGGCAGGCCGCACGGCGATAGTCAAGGACGCGTTCCTCCTCCCCGGCCGAGACCGGGGATTCCCACGCAAGGAGCTTCAGATGACCGATGCCTGGGTGGACCTGCCCGGCCACCGCGCATGGCTGCACCGCGAGGAGCTGCGGCTGACCGACTTCGGGATGGCCGCGGCCCTCCCCGGCGGCGGGTTCGGCTGGCTGGACGCCGACGGGCGGCGCAGCGCCGATCCGGCCGTGCACACCTGGATCACCGCCCGGATGACCCACGTCTACTCGCTCGCGCACCTGCGCGGTATCCCGGGTGCGGGTCCCCTGGCCGACAACGGACTGGCCGCCCTCACCGGCCGGCTGCGCGACAGCGAGCACGGCGGCTGGTTCTCCAGCACCGACGCCGCCGGCGCCGCACCCGCCGCCACCGGCAAGAGCGCCTACGACCACGCGTTCGTCGTCCTGGCCGCCGCGTCGGCGACGGTGGCGGGCCGGCCCGGTGCCGCGCCGCTGCTGGAGGAGGCGCTGGGCGTCGTGGAGCAGCACTTCTTCGACACCGCCACCGGGCTGAGCGTGGAGGGCTACGACCGCGACTGGAGCGTGTGCGAGGACTACCGGGGCGCCAACAGCAACATGCACCTGGTGGAGGCGTTCCTCGCCGCCGCCGACGCCACCGGCGACACGGTGTGGCGGGACCGGGCACTGGGCATCGCCGAGCGGCTGATCCACCGGATCACGGCCGCCAACGGGTGGCGGCTGCCCGAGCACTTCACCGCCGGCTGGGAGCCGGTGCTCGACTACAACCGCGATCAGCCCGCCCACCCGTTCCGGCCGTTCGGCTCCACCGTGGGCCACTGGCTGGAGTGGGCGCGGCTGCTCGTCGCGCTCGACGCGTCGCTGGGCGAGGCGGCCCCGGGCTGGCTGGTCGAGGACGCCGAGCGGCTGTTCGATCTCTCTCTCACGCACGGCTGGGACGTCGACGGCGCCGCGGGGTTCGTCTACACACTGGACTGGGACGACCGCCCGGTGGTGCGCGAGCGCATGCACTGGGTCCCGGCGGAGGCCCTGATGACCGCCGCCGCCCTGCGCCGCCGCACCGGCGAGGAGCGCTACGAGGAGGCGTACCGCACCCTGTGGGACTATGTGCGCCGGTACCTCGTGGACACCGCGCGCGGAAGCTGGCACCACGAACTGGCCCCGGACAACACGCCCTCCGCCACGGTGTGGGCGGGCAAGCCGGACCTGTACCACGCCTACCAGGCGGTGCTGCTGCCGCTGCTGCCCGCCGCCCCGTCCGCGGCGACCGCCCTCCGCGCCAACGGGGCCGCCCTGTGAGCGCCCCGGTCCGGACCGCCCTTCGTGCCGACGGAGCCGCCCTATGAGCACCCCGAACCCGACCGCGCCGCGGCTGGCCGTCCTCGGCGAGAACGTCGTGGACTTCCTGCCCCTGGGCGACGACGCGTTCCGCGCGGTGGCCGGGGGCGGGCCCGCCAACATCGCCGTCGCGGCGGTACGGCTGGGGCTGCCGACGGCGCTGATGGCGCGCACCGGCGGCGGCCCGATGGGCGAGCTGGTACTGCGCCGGCTGCGCACCGAGGGCGTCGACGAGCGGCACCTGGTGCGCACGGCGGAGTCGACGGCGCTGGCGATCGCGGCGGTGGGCGCCGACGGCGGGGCGTCCTACGACTTCCGCTTGGGCGACGCCGCCGATTGGAACTGGACGGAAGGCGACCTCCCCGAACGGCTCGACCCCGCCATCACGGCGCTGCACACCGGGTCCATCGCGGCCCTGCGCGCGCCGGGCGCCGACACGGTCGAGGCGCTGCTGCGCCGCGAGCGCGAGCGCGGCGGGGTGACCATCGGCTTCGACCCCAACATGCGGCCCGCGGTCATCGACCCGCTGGAGCGGAGCCGGGCGCGGACCGAGCGGCTGGCGGGACTGTCCCACCTGGTCAAGGTGAGCGATGAGGACCTGGGCCACCTGTACCCGGGCACCGATACGGAGGAGGCCGCGCGGTCCCTGCTCGACCTGGGTCCGGGGCTGGTCGTGGTGACCAAGGGCGGTGACGGCGCGGTCGCACTCACCCGGGCCGAGCGGGTGGCGGTCGCGGCGCCGGAGGTGGAGGTGGCCGACACGGTCGGCGCGGGCGACACCTTCATGGGGGCGCTGCTGTGGCGGCTGGACGCCGCGGACCTGCTCGGCGGCGCCGACCTGGGCGCCCTGGACGCCGACGTCCTGGCGGAGCTGCTGTCCTACGCCGCCGCGGCGGCGGCCTGCGTCGTCACCCGCCCCGGCGCCGACCCCCCGACCGCCGAGGAGGTCGAGTCCATGCGCCTCCGGGTCTGAGGGGCATACGGGAAGGCCACCACACCGTCGGGGTGGTGGCCTTTGCTGTGGGGGCTAGATGTACTGATCACAGAGGTTAGGTACAGCCCGGCGGCGATTTGACAGCAAGAGAGGGCCTCCGACATAGGTGTGGATTGTCGAAGATCAACACCTGTAGAAGGTCAGGAGGCCCTCCGTGGCTCACACTACCCACGCCAACGCCCGCCTCACACCCGCCGGGCGCCTGGCCTTGGCCCGATGCGTGGTCGATGACGGCTGGCCGCTCCGACGCGCCGCCGACCGCTTCCAGACCAGCGTGAGCACCGCCAGGCGCTGGGCAGGCCGCTACCGCGCACACGGACAGGCGGGCATGCGCGACCGCTCCA